>NZ_SJXI01000087.1:0-186106 GCF_004337455.1 Parafrankia sp. BMG5.11
TACACGAAGATCGGGATCCCGGTGTCGTGGAGTGGTTTCCATACCGGTCCCATGGCGGTGGACTCGCCTGCGACGGTGATGGCCACGTCGGCCTGGATGAACTCGGTCGCGCAGTCGGCTGCTCGGCCCGGGTCGGCTGCGGTCTCGCAGGTCACGAGTTCGATCGGGTGGCCGCCGATGCCGCCGGCGTGCTCGTTGAGGAACTTTGTCATCGCGACGGCGGCGTGGATCTGGATGGTGTTGTCGAAGGCCGGGGTGCTGCCGTCGCTGACGAAGCCGACCTTGACCGGTGGGCCGTCGGCCGGTCGGCTCGGGCCGAGCAGCGTGAGGTCGACACCGCCCTCGTCGTTCGAGGTCGGGTCGGAGTCGTTTCCGCCGCACGCCGCGCCGGTGAGTGCCAGTGCGGTGAGGGCCAGCGCGGTGAGGGCTGTCGCCACCAGCCGGCGTACCCGCGGTCGCGGCCCGCGCATCCGCGACCGTCTACGTAAGCTGCCTGCCCGCGTGCTCTGTTCCATGATCTGTCCCTGCGTGATGGGCGGCTTGTCGGCCGCGCTGAGACGTCGCCGGTGTCAGGGCCGGCGGATCGTGCGGGGGCGGCCGTGCTCGCCCGGCTCGGTGTCACGCGAGTGCGGCTGTCGGCCGGCAGGTTCACTCCGGGGACCCGCTGTCTGGGCGAGAACTCTAAGTTATATATTTAGACTTTTCCAGCCTCAATATCGAGGTGGTGGCCGGTAGGTGCCACCGGCGAGGGCCGGCGGCCGCGCCGGCGTGGCTTGCCGCGCGCGCCGGACGCGCACAGGAGAGGACGACGACGTTGACGTTCTGGGGCCTGCTCGACGACGCCGCCCGGCGCGTGCCGGACGCCGTCGTGCTGGCGGACGACCACGGCCGCTCGCTGACCACCGCGGCCCTGCGTGACGCGGCCGGCCGCGCGGCGGCGGGCCTGCACGGGCACGGCGTGGAGCCGGGCGACGTCGTGTCCTGGCAGCTGCCCACGACGCTGGAGGCGGTGGTGCTGCTGGCGGCCTGCGCGCGGCTCGGTGCGGTCCAGAACCCCGTCATCCCGGCGTTCCGCCACCGGGAGGTCGGGTTCATCGTGCGGCAGGTCTCGGCACGCCTGGTCGTCGTGCCCGAGTCGTGGCAGGGGTTCGGCCACGGCGAGATGGCCAGGTCGCTCGGGCCCGAGGTGCTGGCACTGGACCTCGACGGCCCGCCCGGGTCGGCACTTCGCCTGCCCGAGGGCGACTCCACCGGCCTGCCCGCCGCCCCCGCGCGGGCCGACGAGTGCCGGTGGATCTACTACTCCTCCGGCACGACCGCCGACCCGAAAGGGGCGCGGCACACCGACGCCTCGGTGATCGCCTCGTCGGACGGTGTCGTCGCCGGGCTCGGTTTCGGCGCCGGGGACGTGTACCCGATCGCCTGGCCGATCGGCCACATCGGCGGGGTCTCGATGCTCGCGGCGGCGCTGCGGGCCGGCGGGACGCTGGTTCTGTTCGACGCGTTCGACCCGGCCGTGACGCCTGAGCGGATGGCGGCCCACCGGCCGACGATCCTCGGCTCCGCGACGCCGTTCTTCCGCGCGTACGCGGCCGCGCAGCGCCGTCGCGGCGGGAAGCCGCTCTTCCCGGCGCTGCGTGCCTGCGTCGGCGGCGGCGCGGCGACACCGGAGCCCGTCAGCCGGGAGGTCGCGGAGGTCCTCGGCGTGCCCGGAGTGCTGGGCTCCTGGGGGCTCACCGAGTTCCCGGTGGCCACCAGCGAGACGCCGACGGACGCCGAGCCCGGCACGACGGTTGGCCGGCCGGCCGCCGGTGTCCGGGTGCGGGTCGTCGCTGGCGAGCTGCGGTTGAAGGGCCCGCAGTGTTTCCTCGGCTACCAGGACGCGGCGCTGGACGCCGACGCCTTCGACGCCGACGGCTGGCTGCGGACGGGGGACCTCGGAGACGTCGACGAGCAGGGCCGGGTGCGGGTGCGGGGTCGTCTGAAGGAGGTCGTCATCCGCAACGCGGAGAACATCTCCGCGGCGGAGGTGGAGAGGGTGCTGGCGCGGCATCCCGCAGTGCGCGACGTCGCGGTCGTCGGTGTGCCGGACGAGCGCACCGGCGAGCGGGTGTGCGCCGTCGTCGTGGTCGGGCCGGGCGGGCCGGGCGGGCCGGGCGACGAGGTCACGCTGGCCGCCCTCGTGGCACACTGCCGAGCCGAGGGGCTGGCCCGTCACAAGTGCCCGGAACGCCTGGAGGTCGTCGACGAGCTGCCGCGAAGCCCGATGGGCAAGGTCCTCCGGCGTGAGCTCGAAGGCTGGCTGGCGTCGGCACCGGGCGGCGTAATCGGTTGAAAACATATACATCAATGGCTACGATTCTCGTGCGAAGGCCGTGACCGCCGGACGGCGGAACACCACCTAGCCGGGAGGCCGTTCGATGAAGGCGACCGCGGCGGTACTGCGTCGGTTGGACGGGTCCTACGAGCTCGAGGAGATCGTGCTCGCCCCGCCCGGTCCCGGCGAACTGCTGGTCCGTGTGGTGGGCGTGGGCATGTGTCACAGCGACCTCGTGCCACGGCGGCCCAAGTCGTTCGCGCCGCCGCCGATTGTCACCGGTCACGAGGGCGCCGGCGTGGTCGAGGCCGTCGGCGAGGGAGTACGGCGGGTGTCGGTCGGCGACCACGTCGTGCTGTCCTTCGACTCCTGCGGTGACTGCCGGAACTGTCGGAAGGGCCTGCCGCCCTACTGCGACACTTTCCTGGTCCGCAACATGTTCGGGCGGCGGGCCGACGGCACGACCGGGGCGCGCGACGCGGCGGGGAACGCGATCTCCTCGCGGTGGTTCGGGCAGTCGTCGTTCGCGACGCACTGCCTGGCCACCGAGCGCAACGCGGTTCTGGTCGACCGGGAACAGCCGCTGGAGAAGCTGGGGCCCCTCGGCTGCGGCATGCTGACTGGCGCCGGATCGGTGCTCGTCGGGATGAAGGTCACCGCCGGCGCCAGCTTCGTCGTGTTCGGTGCCGGCGCGGTCGGGATGGCCGCGATCATGGCGGCGAAGGTGGTCGGCGCGTCCCCGATCGTCGCCGTCGACCTCCATCAGCACCGGCTGGAGCTCGCCCGCGAACTCGGCGCCACCCACGTGCTGAACGGAACGGACGCCGACCTCGTGCCGCGGATCAGGGATCTCACGGACGGCGGTGCCGACTTCAGCTTCGACACCACGGCGAACGTCGAGTCGATCGCGAACGCGGTCGCGGTGCTGCGGATGGCCGGGCACTGCGGGCTGGTGGGCGTCCAGAGCCGACCGGTGACGCTGGGTCCGATGGCGCTGGTCGGCAAGACCGTGTCGGGGATCCTCGAGGGCGGCGCCGACCCGCACGTCCTCGTTCCCCGCCTCATCGACCTGTGGCGGCAGGGCCTGTTCCCGTTCGACCGGCTGATCGAGACCTTCCCGCTCGAGGCGATCAACGCCGCGGAGGAGGCGACGCTTTCCGGAAAGGTGATCAAGCCTGTGTTACTGCCCGAGAAGACGACCTGATGGATTCGACGCTCGTCGAACGCGGCGGCGGCCTGGTCACGGTCATCTTCAACCGGCCGGAGAAGAAGAACGCGCTGGACGGGACGAACTGGGCCGACCTCGCCCGGATCCTGACCGAGGTCGCCCGGAACCCGGCCGACCGGGCGCTGCTGCTGACCGGCGCCGGTGGGAACTTCTCCTCGGGCGCGGACCTGACCGGCGGCGCGGGCACGGAGGGCGGGGCCGGCGAGGCTGGCGGACTTTCCGGCCCCCGGCAGGCGATCCTGCACGAGATGCGCACCGCCGGCGACATCGTGAACCGGCTGCACCGGTTGCCGAAGCCGACCATCGCGGCGGTGGACGGTGTCGCCGTCGGCGTGTCGCTCGGCCTGGTGCTCGCCTGCGATCTCGTCGTCGCCAGCGACCGGGCCCGGTTCTGCGAGGTGTTCGCCCGGCGGGGCCTGTCCCTGGATGGCGGGACGTCCTGGAGCCTGCCCCGCCAGATCGGGTTGCGCCGGGCGAAGCAGATGGCCCTGTTCGGTGACTGGGTGAGCGCTCCGGACGCGTTGGCGTGGGGCCTGGTCAACGAGGTCGTGCCGGCCGACGAGTTGCCGAAGGTCGCCGCCGCGTGGGGCCGGCGGCTGGCCGCCGGGCCGACGACCGCGCTCAGCCTGATCAAGCGGCTGCTCGACGCGAGCGACTCGACCACGTTCGAGCGGGCGGTCGAGGACGAGGCCCGGGCCCAGCACATCGCCTACACCACGAAGGACGCGCGGGAGGGGTTCCGGGCGTTCGCCGAGCGCCGCGAACCCCGGTTCACCGGCGTATGAGCGTCGGTCTGCTGGCGTCCGCGACGCCCGAGCAGGAGCTGCTCCTCGACTCCAGCGCCAGGTTCATCGAGCGGACGATGCCGCTGCCGTCAGTCCGGGAGTTCGCCGCGGGCTCCGGCGGAGTGGACGCGCGCTACCTCGAAGCCGCGGGCTCGCTCGGCTGGTTCGGGATGCTGGTCGGCGAGGAGCACGGCGGCGGCACCGTGTCGGGCAACGGCCTACTGGACGCGGCGGCGGTCGCCGCCGAGCGGGGCGCCGTCCTGCAGCCCGGCTCGTTCGTCGCGGCGAATGTCGTCGCGCACCTGCTGGCGGCCGAGGGCCCGAGGCACGGCGGGACCCTCGCCCGGCTGGTGGCCGGCCGGGGCCGGGCGACCTGGGTGGTGGGCGACGTCGCCGGGCTGACGCCGGGCGCCGGCGCGATCGTCGCGGGCGAGGACGGTGCCGGCGGTTTCCGCCTGGCCGGCGACGTCCGGCACGTACCGGACGCGGCCGACTGCGACCTGCTGGTCGTGGCCGCGCGCGGGCCGCGCGGGCTGACGCAGTTCCTGGTCACCGCAGACACTCCCGGAGTCCAGGTGCGGCGGATGACGAGCCTGGACATCACCCGACGGCCGGGCGCGGTGCGGTTCCACGATGTCCGGGTGGGCGCGGACGCCGTGCTCGGAGCGCCGGGCGACGCGACCGCGGCGCGGTTCGAGCATCAGGTCGGGACCGCCGCGGTCCTCACCGCCGCGGAGTCGGTCGGGGCGATGCACCGTGACCTCGCGGCGGCGGTCGAGTACGCCAGGACACGTATCGCCTTCGGACGGCCGATCGGCTCGTTCCAGGCGGTCAAGCACCTCCTCGCCGACCTGAGCCTCTCCCTCGAGATGGCGAAGGCGGTGGTGGCCGCCGCCGCGGAGTCGCTCGGTTCCGGGGCGCTCGGTTCCGGGGCCCACGACGGGATGGATCTCGCGCACGCGGCGAAGGCCTTCGTCGCCGAGCAGGGCGTCGAGCTGGCCCACGGCTGTTTCCAGGTCTTCGGCGGGGTCGGTTACACCTGGGAGCACGACCACCACCTGTTCATGAGGCGCCTCGCCGCGGACGCGGTGGCGTTCGGCTCGGCGCAGTGGCACCGCGGCCGGCTGGGCGAGCGGATCGGAGTCGGTTGATGCGGGACATCGCACCGGAGCGTGGCGACAATGTGCCGCCGGAGCGTGGCGACAACGTGCCGGCGGAGCGTGACGACGACACGGCGGTGCCGGCTCTCGACGAGTACCGGGCGCGGGCCCGGTCCTGGATCGAGGCGAACCTCGAGCGACTGCCGGCCCCTGCCCCCCGCCGGGGCGGTACCGGTCCGGCGGCGATCGCGGCCGGGCGCGCGCTCCAGCGCCGGCTGCACGAGGCCGGGTACGCGGGGATCACCTGGCCGCGTGAGTACGGCGGCCAGGGCCTCGGGCCGCAGTACGAACGTGCCTTCCAGCAGGAGGCGCGCGGCTACCGGCTGCCCGAGCTGGGAATAGCCGGCGGCACCACGTTCGGTGTCTGCGCCATGACGATGCTCGCGCACGCGTCGGCGGACTTCCTGCGCCGGCACATCCCGAGGATCCTCTCCGGCGAGGAGCTGTTCGTGCAGTTCTTCTCCGAGCCCGAGGCCGGGTCGGACCTGGCCGGCGTGCGCACCCGGGCGGTCCGTGCCGGCGAAGGGTGGGTCCTCAACGGGTCGAAGATCTGGAGCAGTGGCGCCTACTACGCGGACTGGGGCATGTGCCTCGCCCGCACCGACTGGGACGTGCCGAAGCACCGCGGCCTGACGTGGTTCGCCGTCCCCGTCACCGCCCCCGGCGTGACCGTGGAGCGGATCAGGCAGATCACCGGCGACGCGGAGTTCTGCCAGGAGTTCTTCGACGACGTCGTGCTCGGCGACGGCGACGTCATCGGCCAGGTGAACGACGGCTGGACCGTCGCCCAGACCATGCTGATGTTCGAGCGCGGGGGAGGGCTCAGCCACGGCACCCGCACCACGCGGGCCTCGACCGGTGTCGCGCCCGACCTCGTCGAGCTCGCCCGGGCCGCCGGCCGGCTCGCGGACCCGCTCACCCGCGACCTGATCGTGCGCGCCCACGTCGACGACGTGGCGCGCCGGGCGTTGCTCGCGAGGCTCGGCGCGCGGATGCGGACGGATCCCGCCCAGGCGCTCCACCTCGCGTCCTACGCCAAGCTGGTCAGCGGCGTCTACGACCCGATCCGCGCCGACACCGCCATGCGCATAGGCGGCGCGGACGCCGTGAACTGGGACGCCGTGAACGGGGACGGGGAGCCCGGCGAGAGTCTCGGGAGGAAAGCCGCGGTCGGCTTCCTCAACAGCCGCTTCATGTCCATCGCCGGCGGCACCAACGAGATGCAGCGCAACAGCATCGGAGAGCGGGTGCTCGGGCTTCCCCGCGAACCGTCGTTCGACAGCGGCAAGCCGTTCCGGGAGGTTCTGCGGGACGCCCGCGGCTGGTCGTCGGACTGAGAGCAGCCCGACCATCGCGGTTACCCGACCATCGCGGCCACCGCGCCGCACGGCCGCCGCGCAGTCGCCCGTCAGGTTCTCGTCACGGTGGCGGAGACCGCCTCGAGAGCCGCGCGTCGTGCCCAGGTGTAGTCGGCTTTGCCGGTGGCATGGCGGCCGATCCGCGGGCACAGCAGCACCGCCTGGGGCGCCTTGAAACGCGCGAGCTGGCCGGCGACGTGCTCGCGAACCGAGGTGGGAGACAGCTGCGCACCCGTCCGGAGCTGGACGAGCGCGACCACCTCCTCGCCGTAGCGGTCACTCGGCCGTCCGACGACGAGCGCGTCGAGGATGTCGGGGTGCTGCCGGAGCACCTCCTCCACCTCCTCGACGAACACCTTCTCGCCGCCGGTGTTGACGACCATCGCGTCGCGTCCGAGCACGACGATGCCGCCGTCGCTGTCGTAGCGGGCGCGGTCGCCGGGAACCGAGGTCCGCCGGCCGCCGACGAGCGGGAAGGTCTGTTCCGTGCGTGTCCGGTCGCAGAGGTAGCCGAGTGGGATCCGGCCGACCCGTGCCGTCCAGCCGACCTCGTCGTCCCCGGGTTCGAGGAAGCGGGACCGGTCCGCGGACAGCACCGCGGCACCCGCGGCGAGCCGGAACCGGTGCGCCTGCCTGCCCGACGTCGACGTTCCGAACGCCATCCCGCCCGTTTCGGACGCGCCGTACCCGTCGACGACGGTGAGCTGGGGCAGCAGCTCGAGCAGCGCCTGCTTGAGCCCGGCACTGGTCGTCGCACCGCCGGTGCCGAGGCGTACCAGCGAGGTCAGGTCGTAGGAGCGGGCCCGGATCTCGTCCACCAGCGGCCGGGCGTAGGCGTCGCCCACGATCGACATCATCGTCACCCGCTCACGCTGGATGGTCCGCAGGATCGCGCGGGCGTCGAAGGGCCGGGAGTCGTCGTGCAGGACCACCGTGCCGCCGTTGACGAGCCCGGCGAACGCGGTCCACTGCGCGGCGCCGTGCATCAGCGGAGGAGCCGCGAACCAGACGCCCGCCCCCGTCCTGGCGATCCCCGCGATGACGTCGCGGGTGGCTCCCTCGGCGCCGCCCGCGGCGCCGACGTAGACGTCCCCCTGACGCCACAGCACGCCCTTCGGTGTACCGGTCGTGCCGCCGGTGCAGACGAGGTAGAGGTCGTCGGGTGACGGGACGGGAAGATCGTGGACGCCCTGAGCGTCGGCGAGCGCGGACGGGAACGAGGTGCTGCCCGGTAGGGGGGCGACGCCGGAGCCGTCGTCGACGTCGATCAGCAGCAGTCCGTTGAGGCGGCCGTCGGGCCGGGCGTTCAGTCGGACGGCCTGGGCGACTTTCGGGCCCAGCCGTCGGTGGTACACCACGGCCTCGGCGCCGACCTGGCTCAGCAGCGCGCCGATTTCCCTCGGCGCATAGTGGTGGTTGACGTTGAACGGCACGGCGCGTGCCCGGAAGGCCCCGATCATCGTCTCGAGGTACTCGGGGCAGTTCGACATCACGACCGCCACGGTGCTCTGGCCGCACTCCCAACGCCGCAGCTCGTGACGTTCCCGCCGCACCCCGAGCCCGTGCCGGCGGAGGTACGCGGCGAGCCGCCGGGTGCGGTCCCGTACCTGCGCATAGCTGCGGCGCACGGTCGCCGACACCAGCATGTCGCGGTCGGGGGCCACGTCGGTGACGACGTCGAGCACGGCGGGTAACGACCACTCCTGGGCTGTCACGTGGCTCTCCCTCACCCGCCGGACGCGGTTCCGGCCCGCGCGTGGGTTGTCCGGTTGACGTGGCGTCCAATATCTCTAGATATATAGCCATGACGCAAGAGTCTGTCCCGTCCTACCACCCGAACGTCCGGGCGGACCGTGACGGATTCGTCGTGACCGTCACGATCGACCGGCCGGAGTCGAGGAACGCCTGCACGGGTGACATGTGGGTGGCGCTCGGGCGCATCTTCCGGGAGGTCGGGCACTCCGGTGCCCTCGACGACAGACCGCCCATGAGCGCACCCGACGTGAACAGATCCGACTCCAGGCTGCCGAGATGTTCGCTCGCGGTACCAGCGACCCGCAGATCGCCCGGTGCTTGCGCGTTCACGTACCTCGGTGAACCGATGGCACCAGGTAGGGGGAGCGCGGCGACGAAGCTCCCCACTGGCAGGGGCGGCGGGGGAATTCCTCCGGACCTGTTTTCGTTCTGCGGGTTCGGGTAGGGACCCGTTTCCAGCCTCTTCCCCCAGGTCAGACCTGGGTATTCCCCTCGAATGGAGCGTATATGGGTGTATGGCCGCGTCTGGACGAGTTCCAGGTATTCGACCACGAGATTCGCCGTCTGCGGCGGGCGCGCAGCCTCAGGGGGGAACGCATCAGCAGGGCCGCGCTGCTGCGCGTTGCCATCGACCTGGCGGCGGCCCAGGCAGGCCGAGACGACATCGAGAACCTACAGCGCAGATCTTCCGACCATCCAGACTCTGGATGGTCGGAAGACCGGTAGCGCACCCCCGTGCCGGCGCATCACCCCAGGTCACAGGCCCAGGCCGACTTCTGGCACCCCACAGGATTTCGGAGTCCCACAGGCTAGTCAGGGACCCTCTCACCAAAGACGTCCTTGGTCATCTCTTCGATCATCAGAATCCTGGCGCGTCGTTGATCGCCCGCGGTGTCAACTGCCTGGCCCTGATTATGGATGGGTCCGTGCGGAAGGCGCGTCACTCCGGCCTCAGCCACATCTTGCGGTGTCGCCCAGTCGGTCGGCTCCGGCAATCCCTTTTCCGCTAGCAGGGCCCGGAAAGGCGGTGTATCGGTCTTGCCGAGAACCAGGTTGAGCACATCGACATTGTAGGGACGCAGCTCGGCCCACAGGGACTCGCCGAAACACAGTTCGAAGGCTTTGCTTCCCGAGTAGGCCGCCATGAAGCTGCTGCCACCATAGGCTGCGCCGGAATTGACCAGCAGTAATCCGCCGCGACGACGCGCTCGCATGGATCCGCCGAAATGATGACACAGCTGCATCATCGTCAGAACGTTGATGCGCATCAGATCCAGCCAGGGTTTGGCGTCGATGTCGAGGAAGTGCGCTCCGTTGGTGTCGGCACCTGCGTTGGCGACGTACAGCCCGATCTCGCGGTCGCCTACCGCTTCGATGACTTGCTGGGCGCCGTCATCAGCTGCCAGGTCCACTGACGCCGTGATGCATTCAACGCCGGTTTCGGCGCGGATCGAGTTCGCCAGGTCGTTCAACGGTTCCAACCGTCGCGCGAGAAGGACGGCGGGTAGACCCTCGGAGGCTATACGGCGGGCGAATGCCTGCCCGGTCCCTTCGGAGGCGCCCGTGATGACTGCCCATGGTCCGTACTTTTCTGCAAATGGCATGGAATTTCCTTCGGTAGCCCGCGGCTTCCAGCCGCCAGTGCTCGCGCTCACCAGCTTCACCTTGTGGTCTCGTCCAGCGTCTGAAACCTTGGCGCGTGATAGAAAGGCAGTTGAAAGTGCAGATGGATGCTGATACTCGACAACTAGCTACCAGCTTTCGTCGGATGCTCCCTTTGGTCTAGCCGCCGCGCAGTTCCAGCGGTTTCCGGCCGGATCGCGGAAGTGCACCGGCCGCACTCCATCGACGATGATCGTGGTGAAGCCCTGGCCGCTTTAAACCACGAAATGCGGTGTTGCATCGACCGGAATGGGGGCCTCGCCGAAGTAGCCCGCACCGGCGTACCCGACGGCAGTCGCCGTGTGCGTTGCACGCCCCCGGCCTGGCTGCGCATCCGCCGGTACGCAGCCAGGCGCCGGCTACCGTCGTCCGATCCCCTTGCCGCTCCTCCGTCACGTGCACGAGACCTACCTGCGCGGATGGGGCGGGAGCGGCCCTGCGGCCGGAGTCGGGGGACGACGCGGTGGGGCGGGCCACCGCGTCACTCCACGCCACGAGCAGCCTGCTCGAGCCCATCGACGACAATCAGAGAGGCTCATGGAGCCTCGGACTCCTGAGCGACGATCGCGTCGACGGCCGCCAGTTCCTCGGGGGTGAGCCGCCATCCGGCGGCGGAGGCGTTGGCGATGACCTGCTCGGGCTTCGTGACGCCGGTCAGGACCGACGCAACGGTTGGCTGGGAGGCGAGCCACGAGATCGCGAGCTCGAGCAGAGAGTGCCCTCGTTCCTCGGCGAAGGTTGACAGCTGCTCGACGGTGGCGAGCCGCTCGTCGGACAGCGGCGGGCGGCGGGCCATGATCCCCTGGCGGAGCATGGTACTGACCGGCGCGTCGGCACCGAGCCGTGCGTTCGGCGGCGGTGGTTCACCCCGGCGGTACTTGCCAGTGAGGAGTCCGCTGGCGAGAGGAAAGTAGGCAAGGACGGTCATGCCATTGCGCTCCACCGCCCCGAGCACGTCCTCGTGGGGGCGCTCCAGCACGCTGTACTGCACCTGACAGGACCGGTACGGCGAGAACGACGACCGAGCCGCGGTCTCGGCGGCGTCGTCCAGCATCTTGCCGCTGAAGTTGCTGCAACCGACCTCGCGCACCTTGCCGGCGCGCACCAGCCGGTCGAGCGCTTCGAGGATCTCCTCGACCGGTGTGGCGGGGTCGGGCTGGTGCTGCTGGTAGAGGTCGATCCGGTCCGTCCCGAGCCGCCGCAGGCTGGCCTCGACGGCAGCCACGATGCGCGCTGCGCCCCGCTGATCCGGGTCGGCCTCACTCTGGTTGAGGAACTTCGTGGCGATGATCGCCTCGTCCCGCCGCCGGCCGAGCGCCGCCCCGATCAGCTCCTCGGAGTGCCCTTCGCCCAGGAAGGACGTGATGCTGTATTCCTCGGCGGTGTCGAAGAGGTTGATGCCCGCGTCGAGGGCGGCGTGGACGATCCGATCGACCTCGCGCTCGTCGCAGCCAGCGCCGAAGAAGTCCGTACCGAAGTTGTTGCCGCCGAGACCGACGACGGATACCTCCAGGCTGCCGATGCGCCGAGGACTCACGCCGACGGCTCCGGGATCCGGTCGGTGCGCGGTCGGGCCCACCCCGGGCTGGTGGCCTGTACCGAGCGGCCGAGCTGTCGTCTCGGTGCGCGCCGGCCCTCGACCGTCCCTCATCGGTTGTCCACCTGGACGAGGAGCTTCCGGGCGGCGTCGACGCACCGGCCGAGCCGGTCGTGGGGACCGACACCGGCGTCGGCCTGCGAGCGGAGAGGCACTTCGAGTCCGATCACCAGGTGGCGCGGCAGCGCCTCGAGTATCTCGAGCAGTGGCAGCTCGCCAGCGCCCGGCACCATCCGTTCGAAACACGCCTCTTCCATGTAGTCGGGGATGGTGGGCACAAGCGGAGCGTCACTGAGCTGGATGTACCCGATCAGGTCAGGGTCGACGGCGGCGACCTCGGCCGGGCCGGAGCCGGACCGCACGAGGTGCATCGTGTCGATGAGGAGACGGAAGTCCGGCCTCCCCACCGCCCGGGCGGCGGCGAGCGCCGTGGGGAGGTCGGCGATCGCGAGCCCGGGCGAGAACTCCAGCGTCGTCTCCAGCCCGAACTCGGCGGCCATCTCGGCAAGCACGCCGAACTGGTCGACGCTGCGGCCGAAGTCCGGATCGAAGGTGACGGTGTTGATCCGCTGGGCACCGAGCTCGGCCACGATGGCGACGTCGCCGGCGAGGTCACGGATGTCCATGCCGGGATGGAGCACGAACCCGTCGCCCAGCGAAACCGTCACGCCCCGATCGTGCAGGGCGGCGAGCGTCTCGCGCCGCAGGGCGAGATCGTCCCGGAGTGAGAAGGGTGGGTAGCCGTAGGGATTCGGTAAGGCGCTCAGGGCGAGCGCCACGTACTGGAGCCCGAGGTCGGCGGCCAGGCCGACGGATTCCACCGGCGGAAGTCCCATCACGCTCAGCGGCTCGATCGACAGTCGTTCCATCGTTCTCCCTCTCATAATCGCGGTCCTCGGGCCCCGCCGACCACGGCGAGGCTGGCGGTGACGCCCATGTGGCCCGGACCCAGGACGAGCAGTGATTCCCCGGGTTCCGCGGGGCGTACGAAGGTCGCCGAGTTGGACAGGCACTCGTAGACGGTGAGTTCGGTCGCCGGCAGGTCGTCGCGGAGCTTCTGCACCTCAGAGCCCGGCACGAGCTCCATGTAGTCGGCGTAACCGCCGAACAGCCCGGACGCCTCATCGACCGGGAAGTCGAACCCGTAGACGCGCGATCTCCCGTCGGCCGTCGCGACGTAGGAGCGGACGCCTACCCGGTCCCCCTCCTGCACGCTGAACTCCGCGGCCGCGGCGGGTGAGATCTGCTCGATCCGGCCGACGATCTCGTGGCCCGGAACCGTGGGGAACACGCCTCCCGACGGCACCGGCGCGTGGCCCCTGAACTGGTCGACGTCGCTGTGACAGATCCCGACCGCTTCGACCCGGAGCACGGCGCAGCCGGGCCGGAGCCTGGGCTTCGGGATCTCGCGGAGCTGCCAGGTCTCATCACCGTTGAACACGATCGCACGCGGCAACCGAGCCTCCCCAGTTGACTGAGCCAGTGTTACCTGGCGCGTGCCCGATAAGTTAGCACTTCTCTGGCACGTGCCAGGAATTTGTTATCGTCACCGCCGTGACGGTGGCTGGGCATCCGCAGCGGCGAACGCAAGTCGAGCGCCGCGCCGCGTCCGAAGCAGCGTTGCTGCGAGCCGCGGCCGAACTGATCGCGGAGCGCGGGTTCGAGCGGACGTCGCTGCGCAGCATCGGCGCGCGCGCTGGGACGAGCCGAGAGATGCCCGCCTACCACTTCGGGTCGAAAGAGGGCTTGATCACCCGGCTGGCCGAGCGCGCCCACGAGCGCACGCTCGAGGCAACGGCCGAGGCCCTCGAGCGCACCGACCGGCGAGCCGAGGAGCTCTCCGCCCTCGAGGCGCTTCGTGTGACGATCGAGACCTACCTCGAGGTCTTCGTCGCCGCCGACGCACCCGAGGAGCGCGCTGTGGTCGTGATGTGGGGCGCGACGTTCCCGTCCGACTCCCCGCTGCCCGCCGTCGTCCACGCAGACCGGCAAACACATCGCGACCTCGCCGAGACCATCCGAGCCGGTCAACAGGACGGATCGATCCGCGCCGACGCCGACGCCGACGCCGCTGCCGTGCTCGTCATGGGGATGGCCCGGGGCATCGCAGCCCTTTCCCTCGCGCATCCCGGCGCCGCCGATCCGGCCAAAGTCCAAGCCCTTTGCGGTGAGGTCATCACCGCATCGCTCCAAGACCCGAGCGCCACAGCGCCACGCGGCCCAGTAACACCGACCACATCCAGGCGGACGTCGCGGCCCGGCCAGTGAATGCCTGGCGTCTCACGCCCGCCCACCTGTGGGGCTCCAGAATCCGGGTTTCGGTCTGTGCGCTGGTCTTCTGTAGTTGGCGTGGTTGTCGGGGGTGTCGTCAGGCGGAGTTGCGGCACTCATTGATCAGTCCACCGAGGATGCGTGTGCGACGGACGGCCGAAGGACTTTCTCGCCGGTCTGGGCGGCTTCTCGGCGCAGGCCCAGCGGCGGATCATGCTCGAGAGTGCCCGGGAGCTGACACTGCGCTGAATGCGCACCGGTCGCGGTGCCTGCCGACCCACGCTGCGCCGGATCGGGTGCCCCTGAAACCTGTAGAACGTGGTAGTGGACAGCACCAACCCTGCGACGCAGGACGTCGGCCAGACGCCCAGGTATGAGCGTCCCCGCCGCCGTCCTGGCCGGCCACCGCGCCTCAACCGGCAGATGGTCATCGACGCCGCGATCGCCCTCGATCCGGACAGCCTTACACTCCAGGCGGTCGCCGACCGTCTCGGAGCGGACCGTAAGGCAGTCAGTTACTACGTGTCCGGTCGAGAGGAGCTCCTCGAGCTCGTCACCGCGCAGACCCTGGCAGCCGAGCTGGAGCACCTGCGTATCCCCGAGGACAGCTGGCAGGAGGCCGTCCGCGTCTACGCGCGCGGGGTGCGCCGTGTGCTGCTGCGCGAGGCCTCGCTGTCGCTCCTGATCGACAGACTTCCCGGAGCCGGCGTCCTGGTTCCGGCCGACGCGCTGCTCGCCAGGCTGCTCGACGCCGGCTTCGACGAGACCGGTGCCAGCCATGCCCTCGCCCTGATCACCCGCGTGGTGTTCACCAACGCCAAGGACATTCTCTTCGCCGCACGCTTCGCCCGGCACCCCACGCTCACCGAGGTTCAGCGCGTCCTCGCCGAGCTTCCCGGCGACCGGCTTCCCCACCTGCGGCGGGTCCTCGCCCGGGAGCAGTCCCCGGACGACCCGCAGGAGTCACCCTTCGAGCTTGAACTCGAGTTCATCGTGGCCGGCCTGGAACGCCTTCTTGCCAGAACCCCGTCACCGGGCGGGAACTCCTGATCCGGGTGGCGGATCGGCGTCGCTGTCAGCTCCGGCGTCGGCGTCGGTAACAGGTCGGGCGGTCTCCTCGCCAGGACCATGATCGCTGTGGGATGGGCCGGGCGGGTCCGGTCCCGCTGGCCCTGGAAGGACGCCGGCCATGCCGACGGGGTGACTCGCGAGGAGGTCGGCCCGGGTTACCGCCGCCGCGGCCAGCGAACCACCGACCGCGTTCTCCATGCGGACCTCGCAGCCGCCTTCCATCAGCGTCACCCCAGGCCGGCAAGGGCAGCGCGTTCGACTCCCCGAGTCTCCGGACCTGCGGGAGCGAACCATCCCGGCCTGGCCGCTGGAGTGACTGCGGTTGACTGGCGCGGCACTCCGCCCGCAACCTCGTGTCCGGGACGGGCGCGGCCGGGAACTGCCGCTGCGGGCATCGGTGCCACGCGCCGGCGACTCTGTCGCCGTCGATCCGCTTCACGACCTCTCCGTGCTCCAGCACGGCCACTCGATGCGAAGCGTGCCGCACCACCGCGAGGTCGTGGGAGATGAACACGTAGGCGACGCCGGTGGTGTTCTGGAGCTCCACGAGCAGGTCGAGGACCGCCCACTGGGACGGCGGGTCGAGGGCCGACACCGGGTCGTCGCAGATGATCAGTTCGGGGGAGAGGGCCATCGCGCGGGCGACGGCGAGGCACTGACGCTGGCCGCCCGAGAACTCGCGTGGTAGCCGTCGGCCCGCACTCGCCGGGAGACCGACCTGGTCCAGCAGCTCCCGCACCCGTCGGGCAGCCGCGGCGACCGGGACCCGCTGGGCGCGCAGTGGCTCGGCAAGGGACGTCTCAACCGTCAGCGCCGGATCGAGCGAGCTGTACGGGTCATGGAGAACAGCCTGGATCTTGTCTGCGAGGCGCTGCCGCCTGCCCCGGGACAGCCGGACAATGTCCTGCCCTTTGAGACGGATCGAACCCGAGGTCACCGGTGCGAGCCCCAGCACCGCACGGCTGAGCGTGGTCTTGCCGGATCCGGACTCGCCCACGATGCCTAAACACTCGCCAGGGCGGACGTCGACCGACACACCCCTCAGTGCTCGGACCGGGCTCTTGCGAAAACCTCTGACCGGATAGTCGACCACGAGGTCTTCGACATCGAGCAGTGTGCTCACGTCTCGGCCTTTCGGATGCGCGGATCTTAGGTCGTGGAGAGCGGGTTCCCGGGACCGCACTTATTCCCTGCCGGGAGAAATTAAGGTACACGTAGCCGTAGGTCAAGGGACGCATCGGTACCCGAGGGCCCCGCCGGGAGGCCCCTCGGTGTGGATGCGTCGCTCAGTCATCACCCTGTGCTGTGGATGGGGTGCGCGTGGGTCTGCCGTCGCGGTTACGCCCGGGGAAGGCTGAGGAGTTGCCGGCCGATGATGCCGCGGATGATTTCTGAGGCGCCACCGGAGATGGTCAGGGCACGACCCCAGAGATAGTTGTGATACCAGCGGTCGGCGACCTCGTGGCCGCTGTCGTCGATGGACGTCGACGAGGTGAGAAGCTGCATCGCCACGGCCACCGCCGCGTCGGGCCGCAGGCCGACGCCCCCCTTCGCCTCGGGGACGCAGAAGCCGGTCACACCGAGCTCCGCGAGGGTGCTCCACCCCTCGCGCCAGTCAGCCGCCGGCATCGACGGGAGTTCCTGGTGAGCGGTTCCCAGCGTCCCGCGTAGCGCGTCGCGCAGCTGGCGGATCTCCTCGGCGGCGCCGGTGGTGATCAGAACAGCATCAGCTCCCGCTTGGGCCCGGAACCTCAGTTTCGACGTCGACTTCGATATTCTGAGATGATGTTGAGCCCACCGTCAAGCAGCGACCACGGACCCTGGACACGGGGTCGGTGCTGCCCGACGGTCAGACGCGTCGGCGAATTCCGAGCGCGTTCGTCCAGAGGATGGTGAGCTGTTGCACCGCCGTGTCGAGATCGAAACGGGAGCTGTTCTCCGTGTTGAACAGGAGGTCCGCGAAGTAGGCGACCATGCCGCCGAGCGCCTGCGCGGCGTACGCGGGGTCGACGTTGCGGTCGGCGAGGTCGGCGTCCTGGAGTATTCTCACCCGTCGCTCGATGGCGTGAGCGAAAACCTCGTGGCGTTGCAGGCGGATCTTGAGGACGTCGTTGTCGAAAGTGGCGACCTGCTGGATGACCTGCATTATCTTGGCATTTGCGGCGTACGTTTCCAGATAATGGCGGTTGGCCGCGCGGATGCGTTCGATGGGATCGGTGGCGGAACCAGTCGGCTCGGGAGTGAGGAGATCGAGCTCGACAGAGTCGACCACTTCCCGGAAGATCTCCTCCTTGGAGACGAAGTACGTGTAGAACGACCCGTGGGAGAATCCGGCCAGATCGCAGATGTCGGCCACCCTGGCATGGAGGAAGCCGTCGCGCTCGAACACGACGCGGGCCGCATCGACGAGCTGGCTCCGGCTCTGACGACCTCGGCGGGTGCGCCCGGTACCGCGACGTTTGCCTACTTCAACCTCTTCGCGTCGCGCACGAGGGGCATTCGGCAGCGCGGTCCCGTGTTGGGTACGTTCAGGCACGGTGGGTCCTCTCGGCGCGTGTCAACCGGCTCTGCTGGCTCGCGCCGGAACCTGATGAGCGGATGACGGGTCTGGGGGGCGCTGCCGGCACCTCGTGGCGCCGTCGGGCCCGGTCGCTGCCGCTCCCGCTCCAGCCGTGCAGGCCGGACGGCAAGTCTGCCACGACTGCGGTCCCGCGCCACGCTCGCTCCACCTCCATGATGCCTGTGCTGTGTTCCACGCTCCGCCAACATCTAGCTTGACGTCGACCTCGACATCAACCTTGACATCGATATTTCCGATGTGACGATGTCGTGGATGTGATGCCTGCCATGGTTGGGGCTCGCCGGGCAGGTGATCGCGATGGTGTGAACCCTCGACCGCCAGAAGGCGGCATGTGGGTCGAGGGCGATGTGCACCGGTTGGGCCGCGGGGCTTTGCGACCCAACCGGCGGTCGTGGTGGTCAGTGATCCCGCAGCCGCGCTGCCAGGTCGCTGTCCTTCGCTGGTGACTCCATGACGAGCCGGGATCGGACGACCTTCCCGGATGCGGTGCGGGGGAGCGGGCCGTCCCAGCGCACGAGTTGCTCCGGTCCGGATGGACCGCTTGGCCCCACCGCAAGAAACATCGACGTCGACATTGACATTTGTGACCGTAACGGCCGCGTGTCGTCAGGGCAAGCGGACCGCTTCTGTCGGGGAGTCCCGGCTTGAGGTGCGCCACCGGCTCGGTGGCGGCCCGGTAGTGGCGCCAGTGGCAGGAAACTCGAAATTGACATCGAAGTTACATGCGGGCTATGGTCCGCGCGTGCCAGTGCCGAAGGTCGCGCTCGGGCTCAGCCTTGCCGGAATCCACGGGGACGCGGCGTCACTCGCCGATGTCGCCCGGCGGGCCGAGCGGTCGGGATATGACTCCGTGTGGACGGGTGAGGCGTGGGGGAGCGACGCGTTCCGCCGCTGGCCTACGTCGCCGCGGTCACCAGTCGTCTCAGGCTCGGTACCGCCATCGCGCAGATGCCGGCGCGTACTCCGGCCACCACGGCGATGACGGTGCTGACGCTGCAGCAGCTTTCCCAGGGGCGCGTCCTGCTCGGGCTCGGTGCGTCCGGGCCACAGGTCGTCGAGGGGTGGCACGGCGTGCCCTACCGCCCTCCGGTGCGGATGACGCGTGAGTACCTCGCCGTGTTGCGCAAGGCCCTGGCCGCGACCGAGCGGCTCGAGTTCTCCGGCTCGGTCTACACCGTTCCCTACACCGGCCCGGACTCCACCGGGCAGGGGCGTCCGCTGCGCTCCACGATGCCGGCCGCCGCGGACACTCCCATTCTCATCGCCGCCCTGGGGCCGAAGAACGTCGCCATGGCCGTGGCGGAGGCCGACGGCCTGCTCCCGTACCTGTGGAGCCCGACGCGCTGGAGCGGTGCCTGGGGGGAGGCACTGGAGAAGGCACCCGAGGGATTCCAGGTGGCCCCCACTGTCCTCGCCTGCGTCGGGGACGATCTCGACGACTGCCGTGACCAGGTACGCCCGCGTATCGCGCTGCACATCGGGGGCATGGGCTCCAGGTCCAGGAACTTCTACGCCTCGCTGGTCTCCCGCTACGGGTACGCCGACGAGGCCAGCCGCATCCAGGACCTCTACCTGGGTGGCGACCGCGCGGCGGCCTGCGCCGCCGTTCCCGACGAGCTGGTCGACGATCTGGCGCTCGTGGGTCCGCTCACCCGGATCGCCGACCAGCTCGCCGCGTGGCGGGACAGCCCGATCACCACACTGATCGTGGAGCCGACCGACCTCGCCATGGTGGAGCCCATCGCCAGCCTGTGGTGACGGCCGAAGGAGCGAAGGGGAGTGCCATGCCCGACCTTGCGATGACGACTGTCGCCGACCTGCTGCGGCGGCGGTCCGCGGACGATGGGACAGCTCTGCTCCTCGGTGACCAGCGGTGGAGCTACAGCCAGCTGGTCGAGGAGGCGTCCCGCCGGGCGGCGCTGTTCGAGGAGCTCCGGGACGGGGACCGCCCACCGCACGTCGGTGTGCTGTTGGACAACGTGCCGGACTATCTGTTCTGGCTGGCCGCGACGGCTTTGTCGGGGGCCGTGGTCGTCGGCGTCAACGCGACGTACCGGGGTGATCAGCTCGGCCAGCTCATCCGGCACACCGACTGCCAGCTTCTGGTCACCTCGTCCGGCTACCAGCCGCTGTTGGACGGGGTGGACACCGGTGTCGCCGCCGACCGGGTGCTGGTCGTCGACGGGCCGGACTACGCGGCACGGGTGGCGCGGCAGCGGCCGCTGCCGCCCGACCGGCCGGTGCGGGCCGAGGACCTCTTCCTGCTGATCTTCACGTCGGGATCGACGGGCCTGCCGAAGGCGGTGCGCTGCACGCAGGGGCGGTTCGCGCGTACCGGCGCCCACGTGGCCCGGATCGCCGAGCTGGGCGACGGCGACGCGGTGTATTCGCCGCTGCCGTTCTTCCACTCCAGCTCGTTGTTCACCGGGTGGTCCTCCGCGCTGAACGCGGGGATCCCCATCGCGACCCGGCCGAAGTTCTCCGCTTCGAACACCCTGCCGGACATCCGCCGGTTCGGCGCCACGATGATCACTTACACCGGCAAGGTCCTCAACTACATCCTCGCCACGCCTGAGGGTCCCGACGACGCCGAAAGCTCGTTGCGGCTGGCGATCGGCAACGAGGCGTCGGTGCGCGACATCGGTGTGTTCGCCCGCCGGTTCGGCTGCACCGTCCGGGACAGCTACGGCTCCACCGAGGGCGTTGTCATCGTCCGCCGTGACCCGTCGATGCCCGCGGGCGCCCTCGGCGCCGCCGATCCGACGGTCCGGGTGCTCGACGCGCAGACCGGGCTGGAATGCCCGCCGGTGACGTTCGGTCCGGACGGGCGCCCGACCAATCTGGACGAAGCCGTCGGTGAGATCGTGGAGACCGTCCCCACCGGCGGGTTCGAGGGCTACTACCGCAACGAGGAGGCGACCCGGTCCCGGTTCCGGGACGGCCGGTACTGGTCCGGGGATCTGGCCTACCGCGACGCCGACGGCTGGTTGTACTTCGCCGGCCGGTCGAACGAGTGGCTGCGGGTCGACGGCGAGAACTTCGCGGCGGCGCCGGTGGAGGCCATCGTCGCCCGCCATCCGGACGTGCGTTCCGTCGCGGTCTACGCCGTTCCCGACGACCCGGTCGGGGACCGGGTCATGGTCGCCCTCGAGCTGCGGGGCGGCGCCGGGTTCGATCCCGCGGCGTTCGACGCCTTCCTCGCAGAGCAGCCCGACCTCGGTCCCAAATGGTGGCCGGCCTTCGTCCGGGTCACCGGGGAGCTGCCGAAGCTGGCCAGTATGAAGATCGACAAGATGTGGCTGCGGCGCGAGGCATGGCGGGCGGACGGTGTCCTCTGGCGGCCCGCGAAGGGCGAGGCCCTGCGTCTGCTCGACGACGCCGACCGCACCCGACTCGACCCACTTCTCGGATGAGCGACGCACCGGTTCCCGAGCAGGCAGGGAACTCATGACAGCGCTGACCTCATGACAGCGCTCGAGCAACCGGACGCCAGCCCGGCACTTTTCGGCGTCTCGCGCCGGACGGGTCGAGTTCGGTTGTGCCCTGGGCGGAGCCGACCGGCGGACGCTGTTCCTGCTGACCGCGACCGACTGGACCGCACAGGCCCTGGCGGGGCGCAGAACCTCCGCCGTGACGACCCTCCGGGTCCTCGTTCCTGGGGCCGGGCTGCCCTGAGGGCGCTCAGCGGGGGAGGCCGAGTCCCCGTTCGGCGATCGTGTTCCGCTGGATCTCGTCGGTGCCACCGCCGAGGCGCAGGCCCGGGGCGAACAGCAGCCGTTCGATCCATGGCGCGGCCTGCGGGTCGTCGACGAGCGTCACCGCCATCCCGAGGATGGTGGTCGCCGCGTCGGCGCTGAGCCGGGCGTGCTCGGAGTAGAGCAGCTTCGTCGTCGGTCCGGCCGCCGGGACGGCGTGCCCGGCGGCGATCCTGGCCCGGAGCAGGTCCAGCGTGCGCTCCCGGATGACCGCCTGGGCCAGCAGATCCCGAACGCCCGGGTCGTCGGAGCAGCCGAGCTGCCTGGCCAGCCCGACGAGCTGGGTGGCGGAGCGCGCGCTCGTGCCGCCGCCGATCGCGGCCCGTTCGCTGGCGAGCATCGTCCGCAACACGGCCCACCCTTCCCTCGGGCCGCCGATCAGCCCGTTCTCCGGCACGAAGGCGTTGTCGAGGAAGACCTCGTTGAAGTGGTAGGCCCCGGACATCTGACGGAGCGGGCGGATCTCGACCCCGGGCTGCTCCATCTTCATCGCGAAGCACGACAGGCCGGCCCGGCCCTCCTCCCGGCTCCCGGTCCGGGCGATGAGCAGGGCGTAGTCGCTGCAGCCCGCGTTGGAGGTCCACACCTTCTGGCCGGTGACCGACCAGCCTCCGTCCACGGGGGTCGCCCTCGTCTGCGCGCTGGCCAGGTCGGAGCCGGCGCCCGGCTCGGACAGCAGCTGGCACCAGCCGTGCTCGCCCCGCAGGATGGGCGGCAGGTAGGCGACGCGCTGCTCGTGGGTTCCATGCCCGAACAGCACGGCGGGGACCATCTCCAGCGCGACGGCGAACATCTTCGTCGACACGCCCCACTTCGCCTGTTCCGCCACGACGACCTCGTCCTGCCAGCCCGGGGCACCGTGGCCGCCGCACTCGGTCGGCCAGGACCGGCCTGCCAGGCCGGCGTCGAACAACCGGCGCTGCCAGGCGCGCGTGACGGTGATCGCGTGCTGTTCCTGCTCGTGGTACTCCTGCGGGGTCCGCGCGCTGACGACGTGCACCGCGGAGAAGTCCTCCGGCGATCCCTTGCGCGGCGCGTTGGCCACGAACCACTCGCGGACCCGAGCCTCGAACCGTGCTCGTCCTTCGACCCGCGCTCGTCCTTCGCCGCTGCGCCCGGGGGCCGGTGCGGGTGAGTGCTGCATCGGGTCTTCGCCTCCACACACGTTCGTAGCGACTCGGTTCACGATCACTTCGGGATGCCCGCGGCGGTCGGGCCGCCGGCCGGGCCGGCCCGCCGGTTCATTCGGACTGCTCGGCGAGCACGTACCGGGCGAGTCGCTGCCGGTGGTGGGCCGGGTGACCGAAGAGCTGCCGCGAGCTGTGCGCGCGCTTCAGGTACAGGTGCGCCGGATGTTCCCAGGTGACACCGATGCCGCCGTGGACCTGGATGTTCTCGGTGGCCGCCGCGACGAAGGCGTCACCGCAGCACGCCTTCGCCAGACTTGCGGCCAGCGGCAGGTCGGGCAGGTTGTCGGCCGCCGCCCACAGGCCGTGGTAAGCGGCCGAGCGTGCCGACTCGACGCCGAGATGCATGTCGGCGAGCTTGTGCTTGACGGCCTGGAACGAGCCGATCGGTCTGCCGAACTGGACCCTGGTCCTGGCGTGGTCGACCGCCATGTCGAGTACCCGCGCCGCCCCGCCGACCTGCTCGGTGGCGATCGCGACCGCCGCGAGGTCGAGCACGTGCTCCAGTACCGGCCGGGCCGCGCCCGCCTCGCCGAGCAGCCGGGCCGGCGCCGCGGTGAAAGTGATGTCGGCCTGCCTGCGGGTCTGGTCGAGGGTGGCCCGCGGCACGCGGTGCACGCCCGGGGCTCCCGCGTCGACCGCGAGGACGCTGAGGCCGGCTCCGGTGCGGGCGACGACGAGCAGCAGCGACGCCGCGTGCCCGTCGAGCACGAACGCCTTCTTCCCCGAGACCGTCCACCCGTTGCCGTTGCTGTGGCCGTCGAGGGTGGCTGTGGTGGTGATGCCGTCGGCACCGGCCCAACGGCCCGCGGATTCGGTGAGCGCGAGCGTGGCGACGGTCGTGCCGGCGGCGATCCCGGGCAGGTAGTCGTGGCAGGCGGCGTCGTCACCCAGACCGAGCAGGGCCGAGGCGGCGAGGACCACGGTCGACAGCACCGGCGCGCACAGCAGCGAGCGTCCCGCCTCCTCGAGGACGACCCCGAGCTCGACGAATCCGCAGCCCGCGCCGTCGTATTCCTCCGGCAAGGTCAGACCGGCGATTCCGAGCTCGCCGGCGAGCTGGTGCCAGAGACCGGGGTCGTAGCCGTCGACCGTCTCCATGAGACGTCTGACCTCGGCCTCGGGCGAGGTCTCGTCGAGGAAGTCGCGAACCGTCCGCCGGAGTTCGTTCTGCTCTTGGGTGAAAGCTAGATTCACGTGGCCTTCCTCAGGAGATGAAGACAGTCCGTGCGCGTGGACCGCTCGCCGGCTCGCGCGGGGATCAGCCTGCGGTGGCCAGGCTCAGTTCTTCTCGGCGAGACCGAGAACGCGGGCGGCGTTCTCCCGGAGGAATTTCGGCCACACGTCCTCCTTCAGCGGGAGCTGCGCCAGTTCTGTCATGATCCGGTCGAGGGACAGGCCCATGGGGAAGTAGCCGCCGTACAGGATCCGGTCCGCGCCGCGGGTGTTGGCGTAGTCGATGATGTCCGCCGGGTAATAGCGCGGCGAGAAGGCGCTGGTCGAGTAGTACAGGTTGGGCCACTTGATCATCAGTTTCACGGCGAGGTCGGTCCACGGCTCCGCACCGTGCCGCATGACGAACACCAGCTCGGGGAAGTCGTACATCACCCGGTCCACGAGCTCGACGTGCTGGACCATGGACGGCACCCGGGGGCCGGCGATCCCGACCGTCACGAACACGGGGATGCCCAGCTCGACGCACTTGGCATAGATCGGATACATCTGTGGTGCGTCGATGGCCACCTGCGGCAGCACTCCGTGCGGAAAGAGGGAGACAGCCCGGACGCCCCACTTTTCATGGACGCGGACGAGGGTACGAATTCCCTCCATTCCCCGGTTGGGATCGCAGCTCCATGAGCCGACGAATCGGCCCGGGTGTTCGGTGAGTGCGCGCTCGGCGGCCTCCGTGTTCGCGCTCAGGCTGATCAGGGCGATCTCGACGCCGTGCCGGTCCATCTCGCCGAGTACGAGCGCGACCGGGTCGACGTCGTCGGCGAGGTGGCTGGCAGGCACGTCGTGGAACATGTACGCCGCCGGCATCACGAATTCGTCCCGCGACTCCTTGTCGCGTAACGAGGCCCTGATCTGTCTGTACAGCGCGGCCGGATCCTGGGGGAATCCCACCATTGTGTCGATCACACCGATGTCGAACGGCCGGAGCGAGCGGTCGGTCGTGGCGGGGGGTGGGAACGTGGGAGCCACCTTGGGTACCTTCCGTGATGCTTGCGCCGCGACGCCGCCCCCCACGGCGGCGGTGGCGGTGTCCGGGCCGGGATCGGCGGCGGTCGCCGTCGGTCGGGCCGGGCCAACGATAGCCCGCGATCACTGTCGATGTCGACATCGATATCGACATGAGTTACGCTCGCCGCACGGCGGTGGATTCGCCATCAGGCCCAGGGTGATCCGGCCTCCGAGGAGTGGCCGTGCGGAGGCGGGATCCGCCGGCGAGGTCGGTATCGCGGCTCAAGGTCAAGATCCCATTTCGAGCTGGTCGCGTCCATGGCGACTGAGGACTCCGCGCGCGGTCCTGAGGCTGGAGGACACATGTATCCCGGCACCCACGCGGCGTCCGCTCCGGACCGGCCCGCGGTCGTCATGGCCCACAGCCGGGAGATCGTCACCTACGGTGAGCTGGACAGTCGTTCCGCCCAGCTCGCACGCCTCCTCCACGCCCGCGGGCTGCGCGCCGGCGACGTCGTCGCCCTGTTGGCGGAGAACCATCCCCGCTTCCTGGAAGTGCTGTGGGCGGCGGTGCGCTCGGGCCTGTACCTGACGGCGATCAACCGCTACGCCACCGCGGACGAGATCGCCTACATCCTCCGCGACTCACAGGCGTCGGCGCTCGTGGCGACCGCGAAGCTCGCCCCCGTCGCCGGCACGGCGGTGGCGGACGTGGCGGGGTGCGAGACCCGCCTGATGATGGACGGGGCCGTCGAGGGTTTCGAGCCGTACGAGGAGGCGATCGCGTCGTTCCCGCCGCAGGCCCTTCCCGGGCAGCCGTGTGGTGAGCTCATGCTCTACTCCTCGGGCACGACCGGGCGTCCCAAGGGGATCAGGCGGCCGCTGCGCGGGATCGAGGTCGGGGACCCCGTGGCGGCGGGCGGCGCGCTGATGTGCCAGCGGCTCGGCGGCATGGATCAGCGGTCGGTGTACCTCTGTCCGGCGCCGCTCTACCATGCGGCCCCCCTCGGCTGGGCGCGGGGAGCGCACGAGCTGGGCGCCACCATTGTGATCATGGAGAAGTTCGACGCGCGGGAGATGCTCGAGCTGATCGAGCGGGAGCGGGTCACCCATGTCCAGGCGGTCCCGACGATGTTCGTCCGGCTGCTGAAGCTCCCGGCCGAGGTCCGCAAGGGCTACGACCTGTCGAGCCTGCGGCGGGTCGTCCACGCGGGTGCTCCGTGCCCCGTCCCGGTGAAGCGCGAGATCATCGAGTGGCTGGGCCCGATCGTGACCGAGTACTACTCGGGAACCGAGGGCGCCGGCATGACGGTCATCGCGTCGGCCGAGTGGCTCGACCATCCCGGCTCCGTCGGCCGGCCGGTGCTCGGCACGATCCGCGTCTGCGGGCCGGACGGCGCCGAGCTGCCCACCGGTGCGACGGGCTCGATCTACTTCGAGCGGGACGGCACCGTCTTCGAGTACCACAACGATCCGGAGAAGACCCGGTCGGTGCGGCACCCCGGGCACGAGAACTGGCTGTCCTTCGGTGACCTGGGCTACGTGGACGACGACGGATACCTGTACCTCACCGACCGGAGCGCGTTCACGATCATTTCGGGCGGAGTGAACATCTACCCGGCCGAGATCGAGGCGTGTCTCGCCGTGCATCCGGCGGTGGCCGACGTCGCCGTGTTCGGACTGCCCGACCCGGAGATGGGCGAGTACGTGCACGCGGTCGTGCAGCCGGCCGAGGGTGTACGGGCCACGGCGGAGCTGGCCGAGGCGCTGCGGGCCCACGTCCGGGAGCAGCTCGCCGGGCCGAAGGTTCCCCGGGTCGTCGACTTCCAGGCGGAGCTGCCGCGCCTGCCCACCGGCAAGCTCTACAAGGTTCCGCTGCGGCAGAAGTATCTGGATCGCCTGGCGGCCCGCCCGCCGGCGGACTCGCGGACCCCGCCCGCCGCGGCGTCGTCGGGTTTGTCAGGAGGAGTGCGGTGAGCGGGCACGACGAGCTCTACATCGACGGGCGCTGGACCAGCCCTGCCGGCTCCGAGCTGTTCGAGGTGGTGTCCGCGGCCACCGAGGAGATCATCGGAACGGTTCCCGCGGGCCGGCCCCGCAACGGAGCCAGGCGGCGCCGGCACCACGAACCGTCCCGATGGAGGTCCGGTGGGAAACCCCTTCAGTTACCAGGACAAGCGGGTCGTCGTCACCGGCGGTGCCTCCGGTATCGGCGCCGCTCTGCTCGAGCTTCTCGGTGACCTCGGCGCGCCGCACGTCACAGTGATCGACCGGAAGCCGCCAGCCGCTGCGGTGGATCGTTTCGTCGAGGCCGATCTGTCCTCCCGGGTGGGCGTCGACGCCGCCGCGGCGGCGATCGAAGGTCCGGTGGACGTCCTGTTCAACAATGCCGGGGTTGCCGGTACGCAGCCCGCGCCTGTGGTCTTCAGCGTGAACTACCTGGCGGTCCGGCGGTTGTCGGAGCGGCTCGCGGGACGGATACCGGCCGGCGGGGCCGTCGTCATCACCTCGTCGATGGCGGGGATCGGCTGGCAGGCGCACCAGGACGAGCTGGGCAGGCTGATGGCGATCGACGACTGGGACGAGGCGCTCACCTGGCTGGACACCCACCCCGAGCGGGCCTGCGACCCGTACGCGCTGTCCAAGGAGTGCACCCAGCTCTACACGCTCCGCGCGGCCCGCGCGGCCAGCCGGGCGGGGACCAGGATCAACAGTGCCTGTCCCGGCGCCACGAGCACGCCGCTGCTCGGAGACTTCCGGTTGACGATGACCGGCGAGATCATCGACTGGTCGGTCCGGCAGGGCCTCGGACGGCCGGCCTCGCCCCGTGAGGTCGCGCAGATCCTCGCGTTTCTCGGCTCGGACGCCGCCGGCTACCTCAACGGCGTGAACCTCCCGGTGGACGCGGGCCTGCAGGCGGCCCTCGCGACGGGCCAGACCGACTAGCCGGGACGGGACAGACCGACTGGCCGGGACGGGCCGCTCGGCCCGGCGGGCCGCCTCCAGTCGAAGCCGCGGTTCGAGGGCCGATATATCTCGACATCGGTGTCGACTTCGATATTCTGGCGACGCCGCGTCGGGCGTCAGGCCGCATGAACGACGATCGGAATGCGAGACGGACCGTGACGAATAAGCCCACCAAGCCGTGGATCTTCGACTTCGACAACCACTACTACGAGGCAGAGGACGCCTTCACCAGGTACCAGGACCGCTCGCTGCGTAACCGCGGTGTCCGGTGGGCCGAGGTGGACGGCCGGCGCAGCCTGCTCGTGGGAGGGACGCTCAACTCCTACATCGCCAACCCGACCTTTGATCCCGTTGCGAAGCCGGGCGCGCTGTACGACTGGTACCGGGGCAACCCGCGCCAGCAGCAGATCAAGGATGCCTTCGGGGAACTCGAGCCGCTGCGGCCGGAGTACCGCGACCGCGCGCGTCGCCTCCAGCTGATGGATGAGCAGGGGCTGGCCGGCATGCTGCTGTTCCCCACGCTCGGGGTGGGCGTCGAGGACGCGCTCAGGCACGACCCGGAGGCCGGGGGCAAAGTCTTCCGGGCGTTCAACCGGTGGCTGGACGAGGACTGGGGCTTCAACTACGAGGGCCGGCTGTTCGCCGTGCCCTACGTTCCCCTGCTCGACCCCGCGGCCGCCGTCGACGAGCTGCGACGGGTGATCGAGGCCGGAGCTGTCGTGGTGAACGTCCGCAACGCGCCGGTTCCGGTGCCCGGTGGCTTCCGCTCACCGTTCGATCCGGTGTACGACCCGTTCTGGGGGCTGGCCGCCGAGGCCGGGATCGTCGTGGCGACCCACGCCGGCCTCGACGGCTACGACACCCTGGTACAGATGTGGGAGCCGGGCGGTGCGGAGAGCTCGCTGTTCCGCTCGCCGTTGCGCGGCATCGTCACGAAAGGCCGGGCGGTCAGCGACTTCTACGCCGCCGCGGTCTGCCACAGGATCTTCGACCGCTTCCCCGCGCTGCGGTTCGCCAGTGTCGAGAACGGTGCCGCGTGGGCGCCCGAACTGCTGCACCGCCTGGACGACGCCGCCAACCGGAACCCGGGCTACTTCCAGGACCACCCGAGGGACGTGTTCGGTGAGCACGTGTGGATCACTCCCTTCTGGGAGGACCGCGTCGACGAGCTCGTGGCCGATGTGCGGGTCGACCGTCTGCTGCTCGGGTCGGACTGGCCGCACGCCGAGGGCACCCGCGCGCCCGCAGACTTCCTGACCGAGTCGCTGGGCGGGCTGCCCGACGCCGACATCCGGCGGATCGCCCGCGAGAACGCCCTCGAGGTCATGCGGATCTCGCTCGACTGACCCGGCCGGAGCTGCGCGGCCGGCCTCGCGAACGGACCCGGCCTGCTTTCCGCCTGGCGTCAAGCGCCCTGCCTGATCGACGACTTCGGAGGAACCAGCATGGATATCGCGGCAGCGGCCACCGTCTTCACGGATCCGCGGGCGTACGCCGACAACGAGCGCTTCCACACCGCCACCGCCCTGCTGCGGCGTGAGTCACCGGTCCACCGTGTCGAGCATCCGAACTTCAACCCGTTCTGGGCCGTCACCAGGCACGAGGACGTCATGGCGATCTCCCGCGCCTCCGACATCTGGATCAACGAGCCCCGGCCCGCGCTCGGCCCCAAGCCCAAGGACGCCGACCGGGAGAACATCCCGATCCGGTCGCTGGTCCAGATGGACGCCCCGGACCATCCGGTCTACCGCCATGTGAGCGCGGACTGGTTCAAGCCGGCCGGTGTCCGGCGGCTGCGCGACCGCATCGCCGAGCTGGCGAAGCGCTTCGTGGACCGCATGGCCGACCAGGGCGGCGAGTGCGACTTCTTCGCCGACATCGTCTCGCACTACCCGCTGTACGTGATCCTGTCCCTGCTCGGCCTGCCCGAGGAGGACTTCCCCCGGATGCTCAGGCTGACCCAGGAGCTGTTCGGCGCGGACGACGAGGACCTGGCCAGGAACCAGGACAAGCAGGCGCAGATGCAGACCCTGATCGACTTCTTCAACTACTTCCAGGCGCTGATCCAGGACCGCCGCGCGAACCCCACCGACGACCTGGGGTCGGTGATCGCCAACGCCACGATTCGCGACGAACAGATCGGCGAGCTCGAGGCGGCCGGCTACTACACGCTGATCGCGACGGCGGGGCACGACACCACCAGCGCCGCGCTCGCCGGCGGACTGCACGCCCTGCTGGAGAGCCCGGGTCAGTGGCAGCGCCTGGTCGACGACCCCAGCCTGGTGACGACCGGTGTCGACGAGATGATCCGGTGGGTCTCCCCGGTCAAGCAGTTCATGCGTACCGCCCGCGAGGACACGGTCGTACGCGGCGTCGAGCTCGCGGCGGGGGAGTCGGTCCTGCTCTCCTATCCGTCGGCCAACCGGGACGAGGACGTCTTCGACAACCCGAACACCTTCGACGTCGGCCGGACCCCGAACCGGCATGTCGCCTTCGGGTTCGGCGCCCACTACTGCCTGGGCACACACCTGGCCCGCCTCGAGGGCCAGGCGCTCTACGCGGAGCTGGTCCCCCGGGTGCGGTCGATCGAGCTGGCCGGAACGCCCGAGTACATGGAGGCCCTGTTCGTCGGGGGGCCGAAGCGGCTGCCGATCCGCTACACGATGGCCTGACGTGGGCGGCTCCACGCCTGTCGACGAGCTCGCGGTCCAGGCGACCCTCGCCCGCTACTGGTGCCACGACGAGCTGGTCAGGCTCGACGGCGAGTGGCGGATCGCCCGGCGTGACGCGCTGCGGATGGACAGGCCCGCGTGACCGCCGCGGCGCACCACTTCGCCCGGCTGCTGGCGCTCGCGCTGGAGCCGGGCGGCCCGCCCGTGACAGCCACGGCGCCCGTGCGCCCGGAGTCGTTCGCGCCCGGGACCACCCGCGTCCGGGCCTCGGTGCTCCTCGCCATGGTGGACATCGTCGCCGGGCAGACGCCGGACGGGCCGGGCAAGCCGGCGGTGGGGGCCACCATGGACCTGCGACTGGTCCTCCTCTCGTCCCCTCCGACCACCGGCCACCTGCACTTCCGGTGCGAGCCGCTGCGGGTGGGCCGCCGGTTCGTCGTCGCCGAGACCGAGCTGTTCTCCGACGGTTCGCCCCTGCCGTTCGGCCGGGCCGTGTCGACCTTCGCGGTGCTCGATCTCGGAGCCGGGATGCCCGTGGGCGCCTCGCGGGTCGTACCGGTCGAGGGAGGTTCGTTCGACGCGTTCCTGGGGGCCCGCGTGCAGGACGAGCACACCCTTGTCCTCGACTCGTCGCCGAGGCTGGCCAACGGTCCGGCGGGCACCCTCCACGGCGGCGTCCAGGCGCTGGCCGCCGAGCTCGCGGCGGAGCGCGTGGTGGGTGGGCGCGATCGTGGCCTCGCGGTTACCGACCTGGACATCCGCTATCTCGACCGTCTCCGCGTCGGCCCGCTCACCGCGTCCGCGCGGCAGGTGCCGTCCCGGACCGGCGCCCCGGTAGCAGTCGTCCGGCTTGGCGACGCCGGTTCCGGCGACCGTCTGATCGGCCACGCGACGGTCTCCTTCGGACAACTGTGAGGCACGCCCGTTCCCGACGCCGGCCGCCCTCGAGCTGAGGGCGGCCAGGAGGAGTTCTGATGCTTCCCGCTCCGGAGGACCAGGTGGCGATAGGCGACCTGCTGGCCCGGTACTGCCTGACACTCGACCTCGACGATGTGGCGGGCTGGGTCGGTCTCTTCGTCGAGGACGGCAGCTACCAGGTGTACGGGCGTTCCTTCGACGGGCATGAAGGGCTGCGCGCGATGATGGCCGCGGCGCCCGGTGGACTGCATCTGGGCGGCTCGCCGGTCATCGAGATGCTGAGCGCCGACGAGGCACGCACCTCCCGGAACCTGCTGTTCGTCAGCCGCGCGGACGGCGTCTCGCGCAGTGCCGTCTACACGGACGAGCTCGTCCGGACGGCTGACGGCTGGCGTATCAGACGCTGCAGGTGCCGGTTCATCACGGCGGCCGGTCTCGCGGACCGGCCTGAGCGCTAGCCCCTTCCTCTCCTGCCTGTGACAGCACCGGCGCGGTGGGTGGGAGAAGCTGGAAGGCGACGTCGATTCTTGAATTTCCGGTGTCGGGCCGGTCCGGCTCGGGACACGGCTTCGCCCCGCAGCCGTGGCGCCGTCGCCCCGCGCGCCGGCAGGACGGGCGAGGATGGCCGTCCCACAGTCCGCACAGGACGCCGGTTGCCCTGGACATCCGGCCCGAGGACGGAAGGCGGAACTGCATGCGGATCGCGGAATGCCGCTGGACTACAGCGGTGGGTTCACGGAGGCGGTCGCGGCGCTCGGCGACTACGAGAAGGCGGGGCTCGACATCGTCTCCGTCCCGGAGGCGTACTCGTTCGACGCGGTCAGCCAGCTCGGATTTCTCGCCGCGCGCACGGAGCGGATCGAGATCGCCTCGGGCATCCTGCCCATCTACACCCGCACGCCCACGCTGACGGCGATGACCGCGGCCGGGCTCGACTTCCTGTCCGGTGGGCGGTTCACCCTCGGGCTCGGCGCGTCCGGGCCGCAGGTGATCGAGGGCTTCCACGGTGTGCCGTACGACGCTCCGCTCGCCCGCACCCGCGAGGTCGTCGAGATCTGCCGGGCGGTGTGGCGGCGCGAGAAGGTCGAGTACGAGGGCCGGCACTACACCCTGCCGCTGCCACCTGAACGGGGCACCGGCCTCGGCAAGCCGCTGAAGATCATAAATCGGCTGGTCCGGGAACGGATCCCGATCGTCCTCGCCGCGATCGGCCCGAGGAACGTCGAGCTGGCCGCGGAGATCGCCGAGGGCTGGGAGCCGCTCTTCCACCACCCGGAGAAGGCCGGCGAGGTGTGGGGGCGGGCGCTGGCCCAGGGCAGGGCGAAGCGCGCCCCGGAGCTCGGAGAGCTCGACGTCGTCGTCGGCGCGCCGCTCGCGATCGGCGAGGACACTGACGGCCTGCTCGACCTGATGCGTCCCATGTATGCGCTCTACATCGGCGGGAAGAAGAAGGAGGCCGAGGCGGCGGTCCCCGGCGACCTGCTGCGGGCGGCCGCGCTCGTCGGCTCCGCGGGCCACGTCAGGGAGCGGTTGGCCGCCTACGCGCAGGCCGGTGTGACGACGCTGAAGGTCACCCCGCTCGCCGCCGACCATCGTTCGCGTGTGGCCGCGATCGAGCAGCTGCGCGAGTGGGCCTCCTGACGCCCCGGCGCGTCCGTCTGTCCGTCGATGCGTTCGAAGATCGCTGATATGCCCTGGCCCCACCGATGCAGACGCTCGCTGATGTGAGCGCAGCGCCAGCTCATCCTGCTCCGAGCGGGAGATGCCGTAGTCCTTACGTAGGTTCTCCGCCGTCTCGATCATTCCGCCGGGTACCGGGAAGTGAATCGCGGCGGCTGGCCGGCGGGACCGCCGGCCAGCGCTTCCACGGATCTGCCCACGGTCTAGTCGAAGGACGTCAGTGTCGGGTCGGTCCAGTCGCGGTTCGCGTTCGACCAGCAGACGAACGGCTTTTCCGCCGTTCCACCCACCAGATTGAACTTGCCTCCCTTGACCTGTACAAAGCTGGCGCATTCCTGGGCGGGTCCGTGCGTCTTCGGGTCGGCCTGGGTCGGGCTGTCGTGCATCCGGGTCCAGTCGAGGGGCGGCACCAGGCCGCCCGCGGTGAAGTCGGTGATCTTGTTCGTCGCGTCGATCACACTCTGCCGGGTGAACGAGGGCCCGGCTGCCAGAATCCCCTGGTAGGCGATGTCCGCGTTGATCCAGCCGATCATCGCGACCTCGCTGATCTCCGCGCCGGTCTCGCCCATCCACTTCTGGAAGTCGGCGAGGCCGCTGTCGCCCGGGTCCGCCTGGAAGGGCCGGAAGGAGACCTGCACGATGTCGCCTTCGAACAGGCCGTCGGCCTCCCGCACGAACTTCTCGTCGTAGGTGTTCGGGTGAAGGATCCTGACGTCCGGCATGCCCTGCCGCTGCAGCTCCTGCGCGAGCGTCTTCTGGCCGTTCAGATCGAAACAGCTCACAATCATGTCGACGCCCGCGCGCTTCATCGCCGACACCTCGGGCCCGATTCCGTTGGGAAGACCGAACGCGAGTGCGTCGTTGAAGTACACCACCTGCTGGCCGGTCTCGGGGGCGTACAGCTCGATTGAGTCCCGGACAGACTGGGCGCACCGCTTCGAGGAGTCGGAAATACCGTAGCCCATGGCCGCAATGTGCGTGGCGCCGACGATCTTGGCGCCGTAGGGGTAGTAGCGGGCGGTGCACTCAAGGCACGTGATGCCGGCGTTGCCCCAGATGTCGTCGTGGCCGACCATCGCAGCCGGTTGGATCGCCCACACGTACTGCGGGATTCCCGCCTTCGCCAGGTCGCCCCACCCGGTGGGAAGCTGGGCGGCGCTGAACGTGCCGAACGTGTCGTTCGCGGTGATGATCTGCAGCGCACTCTGCTGGTTCTGACCCAGCTGGTCGTCGATCTTACTCGTCAGTTTCAGCTGCCGGCCGTGCACGCCGCCTTCGCTGTTGCGGAAGGCGAAGTACGCCTCGATTCCCTGGGCGAAGCAGTCGTAGATGCAGGCTCCGGTCGGATTGTTCGTCTTTGTCGCCAGCATCGAGAAGTTGACCGCGTCGGCGGTGACGCCTGGCGCCCCGTTCGCCGGGGCCGGTCCAGCGGTGCCATCACTCTCGGTCGAGTCCCCCCCCCGCCCGAGTTCGAACAGGCCGCCGCCGCCGTCGCGAGCGCCAGCGCGACCAGGAGTACCGACAACCGGCGTAGACCGGCGTGTAATCGCTTCATGAGAATCTGGTAGTCCTTCGGATCTCACGCCTGAAGATTTAGTCTCCGAGCGCCATCTGATTCTGACAGAGGTCCGGACGATAGGACCGGGTGTCCGTCTGAGCGGTCACGCGACGACGCCGCGGATTCGCAGGTCGATGACGGCTTCCATGTCGAGGCCGATGTCGGCGAGGATCTCGTCGCCGTGTTCGTTGAACCCCGGGGCGCGGCCGGCCGCGGCGGGCTGCTCGTTGTACTGCATGGGCGCGGCCACCAGCTCGAACGGAGCGCCGGTCGCCGACTCGCACGGCTGCAGGTAGCCGTTCGCGGCGGTCTGCGGATCGGCGGCCGCCTCGAGGGTGTCCTGCACGACCGCCCACTGCCCGCTGAACGGTTCGAGCCTGCGGCGCCATTCGTCCACCGGCCGCTCGGCGAACGCCAGGGTGAGGTGGGCGGCGACCTGCCTGTGGTTGGCCATGAGCGACCCGTGGTCGGCGAAGAGCGGGTCGGTGGCCAGCTCCGGGCGGCCGATCACCGCACAGAGCTCGGCCCAGTACCTGCCCGCCTGCAGGCAGCACAGCATGAGGCCCCGGCCGTCCTTCGTGCCGTACGTGGCGACCAGCGGGTTCCTGCTCATGTCCTCGACCGGCGGGGCCTGCCATGGCCGCTTGAGCAGCAGGGACAGCGCGATGGCCTGCCCCATCGCCCACATCCCGGTGTTCAGCAGGGAGATGTCGACGGTCGTGGCCTCGCCGGTGCGCTCGCGGTGGAACAGCGCGCCCATGATTCCGCCGGCGATCGTCACGGCGCCGATCGAGTCGCCGAACCCGGGGCCGGGCGGTGGCGGGTTCAGGCCGTCGTACTCGGGCCGGGTCGTCCCGACCGCGACTCCCGCCCGGGCCCAGAACGCCAGGGCGTCGTAGGCGCCCTTGTCGGCGTCCGGTCCGCGTTCCCCCTGGCCGGTCCCGCGGGCGTAGATGATGTTCGGGTTCGCCGCCCGGATCTCGTCGAGACCGATGCGGAGCTTGGCCCGCACGCTCGGGAGCTTGTTCGTGAGGAAGACGTCGGCCGTCGCCGCGATCCGGTACAGCAGGTCGAGGCCGTCGGCGGAGGTGAGGTCGAGCCCGATGCTGCGCTTGCCCCGGTTCGAGTGTTCGAGCAGGGCGTGCACGCCGCCGCCGACGGCCGCCATCCCGGTCGACTCCAGGCCGCGCATCGCGTCACCCCGCACGACGTGCTCGACCTTGATGACGTCGGCACCGAGATCCGACAGCAGCGCCGAGGCGGCCGGGACGAACGTGTGCTCGGCCACCTCGAGAATTCGGACGCCTTGCATGACTGAGGTCATCGGCCCTCCACGAGCCCGTCGGTCGTGTGTTCGGAGTTGGCGTCGGACGGGTGAGCTGGCACTGCACGGGCGGCCGTAGCCCGGCGCGGATGTGATGCACGTTACTCTCTCATCTTATAGATGATCTATAGCTTGCGCGACCTAAAAAATGAATCATTTAGATAGAAGCGATGGATCTGCGCTACGGTCGAGCCCTTGTGGCTACTCGACGGCTGGAGCCGTCGGCTTCTCAGGCCGCTTCCGTGGCCTGACGGGCCAGCCCGACCCGAAGGATGTTGATCGCCGCGTTCACGTCGGCGTGCGCGGTGTGCCCGCAGGCGACGCAGGTGAACGCGGCCTGTGTTCTGCGGTTGTCGGCGTGGCAGTGCCCGCAGACCGCACACGTGCGGGAGGTGTTGGCGGGGTTGACCTCGACGACGACCCGTCCGGCGCTTTCAGCCTTGGCGCGCAGCACAGTGAGGAACATCCCCCATCCCGCGTCGAGAACGCTTCTGTTCAGCCCGGACTTCGCCGCCTGCCCGTTCGCCGGGAACACCCCGGGCCGGTCCGGGTCGGGTCTCGGCGCGGCCCGGCGGCCAGTCGGCACCGGGGGTCCACGTGCCGAAGGTGGCCGAGCTCGTGGCCGCTCAGCTCCGGTGGCGGATCGTCACCAGCGAGCTTCGCGACGGGGGGCTTCCGCGCGAGTCGGACATGCTCGCGGAGTCCAACGCCTCGACGCACGCCTTCCATCTCCGCCTCACCGAGCTGTGCGGCACACGCCGTGGGCCCCGGAACCCACGACTACAAGGCATGACCGGACAGGGCGGGCCTGCGACCGCGGGCCCGCCCCTTTTCGGCTGGTGCCGCTGTTACAGACCCAGGGCCTCCTTCACCGAATCCCATACGTAGCCCTTGCCGGGCATGTCGATGTAGGGGATCACCTCGGCGTATCCCAGGCCGGTGACGGACTGGCCGTTGATCGTGCCGCTGACGCTCGAGGTGCCCTCCCAGTACTGGCCGACGGGAACGAGGTCGCTCCACACCTCCTGGTCCGCCAGTTGCGGTGTGACAGTCAGCGAGCCGCCCGGGATGTCGACCTTCCAGCCATGTGGATACGTGATCCCGGTGTGTGGGCTGGTCCAGGTACCGAGCGCGGTCTGGCTGAGCTGGGCGGCCGGGAGATTGGTGGTGCTCCCGTCCGGCCTGACGAGCGTGCCGACCGTCTGGACATAGTTGTTGTTCTTGTCGCGGATGAAGTAGAGCATGTACTGGGTGTTGTTGGAGAGCTGCAGGCTGAACCATTCCCAGCCGCCCTCGCCCGGGTTCCAGTTGCCCCACTGGTGGTCCTGCCAGGCGGTGCCTGTGACGTTCACGGCCACGCCGTGGTCGAAGAGGACTCCGCTGGCCTTGAGGTTGGTCTGCGAACAGTAGCCCGACTGGCCGAACGGTCCGTAGCCGATGACACCCGAGTTGCCGTGCAGTGCGGCCGGGGTCGACTGGCTCAGTGTGAGGCCGCCGAAACTGTAGCTGAGATCGGGGAATCCGCCCGAGACGTGGTTGACGCCGTTCTTCCCGTCCATGTGGACGGTGCCGACGGTGAAGTTGTAGCCACCGCCCGGCGGGACCACGTCCGGCTGGATGCTGTAAATCTCCTTGGTTCCCTTGTAGGTGCCCCGGGTGAGGTCCGAGATCGCGAAATTGACGTTGTAGATCACCGCTGCCGGCGCCGTGGCGAGGCCGTCGTTGCGGACGACCATGCTCTCGAAGCCGTAGGCGTGGCTCTTCCCGAAGACGTCCTTCCCGGTGAGGCGGCCGGTGAAGTACCACCACTCCATCCCGGCGTCGACGTGCGCGGATTCGTCTTTCGGCAGCGACACCGGGCCGTATGTCAGTGCTGAGGCCGCGGGCGTCTGGACCGCGAACAGCAACAGCAGGCCGGACAGTGCCCCCAGGAGCAGGCCGGACACCCTCCTTTTCCGTAATCGCCGCATCCGGGATCCAGTTGACGAGGTCATCGTTCGCACCGCCCTTTCGAATGGATGAGAAGAGTGCGGAACGGGTGCTCCGCACGTGGTCGGCCAGATTTGTCGGGCTTCACGGCGCGGCCGAGCCGCATCCGTCTCCGGACGATGTCCCGTCGTTTCTTCAAAGCTCTCGGCGACAGCCGAAAAAGGACCGGCCGGCGTCGAGAGAAAAATCCGCGCGGGCGTGGATGAAGGCGACCTTCTCATGGTTCCGGTCAGGGTGGCGGCTGAGCGCGAAGCCTGCCTGTTCGTCCTTACCGTCGAACCAGAACTGGTCGTAGGGGTCCGGATGGTCATCGCCGGCATGCGAGATCATCCGTCGGGATGGACCCTAACGGATACATCTAGATTTTTCAAGGAGGTTCGGGAGTCCTTGATCCGCCGCCGCATGGATCGCCGGCGGGCCGGTGGCGCGGCACAGGCAACCCGCTACCGGCGTCAGGTGCCGCCCGCATGCTGGCCGGCCAGCCAGGAGGCGACCTTGCCCCGGGAGTGGAACCCGAGCTTGGTCAGTACCTGCTGGACGTGGGTCTCCACGGTGCGCAGCGAGATCACGAGCCTTGCCGCGATCTCCTTGTTGGTCAGCCCCTGGGCGACGAGACCGGCTACCTGGCGTTCCCGGCGGGTCAGCCCGGCCGCGGCCAACCGGTCGCCCGCGGCGACGCCGATCACCGGAGCCGGCTGGCCGTCCGCGTCCACGGTTGCGGTTGCGGACGGGGTGATCTCGACGTCGCCCAGGCCACAGGCGCACGCGCCCTCGAGCGAGAGTTCGGTGCCGCGCGTCCAGATGGCGTCGAACGCGTGGTGACCGAGCACCCGCCGGGAGTCGGCCTCGCTCTCCCGGCGGAACCGGAACAGGCCCGGAAACGCCGTGGTGGACGTGCCCATCCGTGCCCACAGCCGATCAGCCGTGCCGAGCAGTACCGCGGTCGTCGCATGCCGGCCGCGGCTGGCCTCGATCCAGGCGATGGCCTCCAGGCACAGCGTCAGGCTCAGCTGGTCGGACCGGCTGCTCGTGGCGGAGAGGGCGTCCCGCGCGATCGACAGGGCGGCTTCGGGATCGCCGGCGCGCCAGGTGGCGACGGCGTAGGCCCAGGCAGTGTACGAACGTAGGCACGGATCGTGCTGCAGTTCGGCGATCTCGGCGCACTCGGCGTGGTAGGCCCGCGCGGTCTCGGGGGTCGCGCTGAGCGCGGCGGCCACCGTGAGCAGCGCCAGCGTCTCGAGCTGGCGGTTGATGTCGCCAGCGACGCGGAACTGCGCCAGCGCCTGTTCAAGGTGGTCGATCGCGCCGGACCGGCCGGTGTACAGCGCGTCCATCCCGCCGAGCTGGATGATCAGCGCGGAGGCCGAGAGATCGTGTGTCTCCGAGACCAGGTCGGCGCCCTGCCGGAGGATCCGGGCCGAGGCCGTCGGGTCACCCTGCAAGGTCGCGAGCCAGCCCGCGGCGTGAACGGCCCGGATGCGGTCATGGATGCTTCCGCCGCCGTGGTCGAGGAACCGCGCCAGCCAGGTCCGTCCCTCGTCGAACCGGCCGTCGGCCACCCAGTAGCGATGCAGCGACCCCGCCAGCGCGAGTCCGCGACCGTGGTCGTTCGTCTCGGCGCAGTACTCCATCGCCCGCTGCAGGTTGGCGTGGTCCCGGCGAAGGCGGCTCAGCCACGCCCGCCGATCGGCCCCGAGCAGCCCGGCCTCCGCCCGGGTCGACAGATCAAGGAACCAGTCGCGGTGAGCCCGTCGCAGGGCCGCCTCCTCACCGCTGCTCTCGAGCCTCTCCTGCCCGTACTGGCGGAGCATCTCCAGGAGCCGGAACCGTGCGTTCTCCGGACCCGCCTCGAGGGTCAGGATGGATTTGTCGACCAGCGACAGGATCAGGTCCAGCACGGGTTCGGCGAGCCCGGAAGCCCCGCAGACCCCCTCCGCCGCGTCCAGCTCGAAACCGCCGGAGAACACCGAGAGCTGGGTCCACAGACGCTGTTCCGGCCCGGTGCAGAGCTCGAAACTCCAGTCGATACAGGCGCGCAGTGTCCGCTGCCGCTCCGGAACCCGACGGCCGTCGCGGCGCAGTATCCGTGTGTTCTCGGTAAGTAGTCGCAGGACGTCGGCGGGCAACAACGCGCGGATCTTGACGGCAGCCAGCTCGATGGCGAGGGGGATTCCGTCCACCAGGCGGCAGATGCCCCAGACCGCGGCGCGGTTGTCCCGGGTGAGGTCGAATCCGGAGCGCACGGCACGGGCCCGCTCCAGGAAGAGCGTGACCGCGTCACAGCCGGACACGTCGACTCCGTCGAGGTCGGTCTCCGCCGGCACCGGGAAAGGTGCGACCACATAGGTGCTCTCGCTGTCGATTCGCAGCGACTCCCGGCTTGTCGCGAGAATGCGGAGCCCCGGGCAACCGCGCAGCAGGCTGTCCACCAGGTCGGCGCACGCGTCCGCCAGATGCTCGCAGTTGTCGAGCAGGATCAGCAGCTGCTTCTGGGCGAGATGGCCGCGCAACGTCTCCAGCACGCTCTGATCGGTCGGAGGCGGGCAGCCGAACGTCGCCGAGACCAGGTGCGCGAGCAGGCCCGGATCACGCAACTGGGCCAGCTCGACCCACCACACCCCGTCGGGGAACGCGTCACGGACGTCCGCGGCCGCGCGCAACGCCAGCCGGGTCTTCCCCACGCCCCCCGCTCCGACCAGCGTCACGAGCCGGGACCCGCCGAGTAGCCGCCTGAGCTCCGCGCGTTCGGCCTGCCTGCCGACAAAGCTGGTCAGCTCGGCGGGTAATCCCTCGTTCGAGAACCGCGGCGGCGCGGGCATGGGCCATCTTTTGCAGGCACCGCGCGGGACGTCAAGCCGCCGAGTAATCCCCGTAGTAATACCCGTAGTTCCACTGAAGACGTCCCCGCGACGCCCGTCGATTCTGGTTCCTGCGGCCGGGTCCGGCATCCCGGCGGCGCTGCGGCAGCGAGCGCGAGCCCGGCGGTCCCGGTCCCGGCCGTCGGGAGGCCGGGCAACCGGCGTACGGAGAGGAACCCTGTCGATGCTCACCCCGTTCGACGACTACCCCGTCCACCAGACGCCGCTGCCGGTCGCGCACGTCGAGGGCGGGCACCCCGATCACTACGATCGGTTCTGGTTCAACGGTTACGACGGCGAGATGTACTTCGCGCTCGCGCTCGGGCTCTATCCCAACCGGGGAATCATCGACGCGGCCTTCAGCGTCGTTCACGATGACGTCCAGCGGTCCGTGTTCGCGTCGGGACGCATTCCTCTGGACCGGACCGAAACCCGCGTCGGACCGATCTCGGTGGAGATCGTCGAACCGCTGCGGGTCAACCGCATCCGCGTCGACGCGGCCGAGCACGGTCTGGTCGCCGATCTCACCGCCGTCGCCCGCACACCCGCCTACGAGGAGCCGCGGACCACCCAGCACGACGGGACGCGGCTGCTGACCGACTCCACCCGTGCCACCCAGATGGTCAGCTGGACCGGCCAGCTGACGGCCGGGGGCGAGGACGTGCGGATAAGAACCGGAACGTACGGCACGAAGGATCGCTCCTGGGGAGTCCGCGGTCTCGTCGACCGGATTCCTGGTGCGCCGCGTTCCGCCACCCCGCAGGTGTTCTTTCTGTGGGCCCCCTTGAACTTCGCCGACGAGTGTCTGCACTACATGGTGATGGAGGACGAGGCCGGAAACCCCTGGACGGACACCGCGGCGGTGTTGCCCGTGCTCGCCGAGGGGGGGTCGGTCTTCGGACCGGACACCGGCATCCGGCGCCTGCGCGGAGTCAGGCACCAGATTCGCTGGGCCCCGGGGCTGCGACGATCCAACGGTGCCGCCCTCATTCTCGGGGAGGGCGAGGCGGTGGAGCTGGAGCCGCTGCTCACCTTCCGGATGAAGGGCGCCGGCTACCTCCACCCCACCTGGGCCCATGGCCGGTGGCACGACGAACTGGCCGTCGGCGGTGAGGCGCGCAAGGTGGCGGAGCTGGATGTTCTGGCCATCGACTGCGTACACGTGCAGCAGGTGGTGCGGGCGACGTGGGGTGGCCGGGTCGGCCTCGGCGTGTTGGAACAGGCCGTCATCGGGCCCTACCGGCCGGGCGGATTCCGCGACCTGCTCGACGGCGCTCCCAGCGCTCCCGGCGTCTGAGTCCACCGTTCTCCCAACGAACCCCGGAGACCCAGGTGAGCACAATGACCGAGCCTCCCGCACTGGTGTCCGACCCGCGTGACGTCACGGCCGGCTGGCTGACGGACCTGCTGAGGCACGCGGGAGCGCTCTCGGCCGGCGGCCGGGTGGCCGACTTCAGCGCGGTGGCCATCGGGACGGGCAGCGTCGGGGCGACCCTTCGCTACCAGCTGCGGTACGGCGGGGACCGCGCGTCGATCGCGCCTCCTCCGTCGATCGTCATGAAGTTCGCCTCGGCCGAGGCGAACAGCCGGGCCGCGGGCGTGGCCACCCGCTCGTACGAGAACGAGGTCGCGTTCTACCTGCAGGCCGCCCACACCGTCGACGTCCGCCGGCCGCACTGCTACTTCGCCGCCGTCGAGCCCAACACCGCCAATGTCGTGGTCGTCCTGTCCGATCTCGCGCCGGCGGTGCCCGGGGACCAGCTCATCGGCTGCGGTGCCGACGACGCGGAGCTCGCGGTGACCGAGGCGGCCCGGTTGCATGGTCCCCGCTGGGGCGACCCCGCGCTCCTCGACCTGAGCTGGCTGGCCAAAGCCGAGCCGGTGATCTCGGTGTCCGACGTCTACCGGGCTCTCTGGGACGGCTTCGTGGAGCGCTACCGGACGACGATCGAACCCGACGTCATCACCCAGGGCGAAGCCCTCGGCGCCGGCATCGATCGGTGGCTGGCGCACCGCCCCACTGCCGTGACCATAACCCACGGTGACTTCCGGATCGACAACATGATGTTCGAGGGAGCCGGTCGAAACCGGCACGTGACGATCGTCGACTGGCAGACCGCGCGCCTTGGCACGGGTCCCGCCGACATCGCCTACCTCCTCGGCGGAAGCCTGCCGCCCGACATCCGGCGCGCGCACGAGGCCGACCTGGTGCGCCGCTACCACGACGCCCTCGGCGGCTACGGGGTGACGGGTGCCTACCCGTTCGAGGAGTGCTGGGACGACTACCGGCGCTTCAGCTGGAACGGGCTGGTCATGTCCGTGATCGCGGCGATGATGGTCCGCCGCGACGCCCGCACCGACGCGATGTTCGCGACGCTGGCCAACCGGCACGCCACCCAGACCCGGGACCTCACCGCCATCGACTACCTGCGCTGAGCCTGTACGGCTGTGCGGCTGTGCGGCTGTGCGCTCGAGCGGCTGGACGGCCCTCAGTAGTCGTGCTGCATCAGGTCGATGACGTTCTTCGCGCGCTGCGCGAGCATGACCCGCCCGACGATCTCCATGTGCTCCGCCCAGTGCTTCTCGGCCGCCGGGGCGTCACCGTCCTCGATGAGCGCCGCCAGCCGTGCCTGGGAGCGCAGGCCGCGCAGCCGGGTGGCGCTGGTGTCCTTGCCCTCGCCGGGCTGGCTGACCGCGGCGACGGCCCGGGCGACGATCTCGTTGAGCATCTCGGCGATGATGCTCAGGGTCTGGTTCCCGGCCAGCTCGACGAGGCGGGCGTGGAAGCGTGAGTTGGCCCGCCCGAACGCCTCGGGGTCGTCGATCACCTCGAGCTGCTCGGCACTGAGTCGGCGCAGCTCCGCGGCCGAGGACCCGCGTGAGCGTGCCCCGGCGACCAGCCGCGCGGCCACCGGCTCGATCGTGCCGCGGGCGTTGTAGACGTCCGCGAGCGGGACGTTGCGCGCCTGGAGCACGAGCGCGGCGGTGCGCGCCGTCATCCGCTCGCTGGGCTGGTGGGCGATGACGCCGCCGAGTACTCCGCGCTTGACGGAGATCAGGCCCTCCGCCTCCAGGATGCGCAGCGCCTCCCGCAGGGAGGGGCGGGAGACGCCGAACCGGTCGACCAGGTCGGGCTCGCGGCCGAGTGACTCACCCTCCGCCAGGTCGCCCCGCACGATGAGCCGCCGGAGCTCGTCGGCGATCTGCTGGGGCTTCTCGCGCAGCGGGGGCCGCTCCCCACCGCGAGATCTCCTTGGCTCGGTCACCTGGCTCGACCTTCTCTCCGTCGGCCGCGTCCAGCCCCCACCGCGACGGCTCGCGCGCAGCGCCGGACGAAGCGCTGGCCATGGTCTGATGCCCGTGACGGCTGGGTGAATGCGATCCGCCCAGCCTACCGGCGAACATCTCCGGGACCCAGCGCCCGGCCGGTGCTTTCCCTCTAGATGTTTGAACGTGCCTACGGCGTCTCCGGGTGCGGCTCACCACGCCGGGGGAGGCGGTCACGGCTACCGCGCCAGCTGGTCGTCGGCCTCCGGGTCGGGGAGGTCGAAGTGCTCGTCGCGTAGTTGGAAGGCTCGTTTTGTGCCGTGCCTGGCGCGGGTTTTGACGAAGTTGAACTCGTCGTCCTCGAACTGGAGGTTGGTGCCGAAGGCGTGGAAGAGGTAGCTGGCGACCTCTTCGCCCTGGTAGCCCTGTAGTTGCTCGACGAGGCGGAAGGCCTCCTTGGCGATGACGATGCCGTCGGCGGGCATCCGGGAGAGCTTGCGTGCCCACCAGTCCGCCCGCGCGGACACGTCGGCGTCGTCGATCACCTCGGTGAAGACCGAGAGGTGGGCCAGTTCGCTGGCGGGGATCATGTCGCCGGTCAGCAGCAGGCGGCGTGCCAGCACCGGGCCGAGCCGGTAGAAGAACATGTGCAGGGAGCCGAGGGCCGGGCCGAGGAACCGGGTCGCGGGCATCCCGATCCGGGTGTCGCCGGCGACGACCGCGATGTCGGCCATGAGCGCGAGTTCGAATCCGCCGCCGAGCGCGAAGCCCTGTACCTCGGCGATCGTGGCTTTCGGGTAGCCGAGGAAGTTGTGGTAGAAGCTGAACGACTTGCGGTCGACGGACAGCCGGCGGCGCTGGCTGGGACGTCGCTGCCGGGAGTCATTCGCGGCGTCGCCGTACCAGCCGTAGGCGTTGGCCATGTCGGCACCGGTGCTGAACACGCCCCCGTTCCCGCGCAGGACCACCACCTTGACCGCGTCGTCGGCCGCGAGCTCGTCGAGGTAGGTGCCGAGCTGCTCCCGCATCGCGGGGTCGTACGCGTTCCGGCGGCTGGGGTTGTCGAGCGTGAGGCGGGCGATCCCGGTCCCCTCGTCGCGTTCCAGTAGCACACGGCCCTCGCTCACTGGCTCTCCCTCTCGCTGATCGGACAGTCACGCCATCCGGCCACGCCATGCTATATCTCTAGATATTTTACGGCCTCGAGAGTTAGCATCGTAGCGATGCGTGTCACCCTGGGCGAGTCCCCCGCGGCGGGGGCCGGGGGTCTCCGACCGCTGCGGGTGCACGCGAGGAACGGGGTTGTTGTGGACATGGAGGCGGGCGTCGTCCTCGATCGGGACGGCGGCGTGCTGCGCATCGGCCTCGACCGGCCGGAGCGCCGCAACGCCCTCGACGCCGCGTCGGTGCGCCGGATCGTCGGCGCGCTCGAGGACGCGGCAACCGACGACGCGCTCCGGGTGATCCTGATCGAGAGCCGCGGCCCGGACTTCTGCTCCGGCGCGGACTGGGTCGCCTCGAACACCGCCGGCGGCGCCCGGCCGCGCCCCGGCAGCGTGCAGCGGCGCACCGCGCTGCAGGCGCACCGGCTCATCGGGCTCATCACCGAGGTGCAGCTGCCCGTCGTCTGCGCGGTCCGTGGCCACGCGGTCGGCCTCGGCTTCCAGCTCGCGCTCGCCGCCGACTTCACCGTGGCCGCCGAGACCAGCCGGTTCTGGGAGCCGTTCCTGACCCGGGGCTTCAGCCCGGACAGCGGCGCGACCTGGCTGCTGCCCCGGCTGGTCGGCATCGCCCGGGCCAAGGAGCTGCTGCTGCTCGGCCGGCGGCTTTCCGGTGCGGAGGCCGCCGAGTGGGGGCTTGTCTACCGGGCCGTGCCCGACGCCGAGCTGGACAAGGCGGCCGCGGAGCTGGTCGGGACGCTCGGGCAGGCCGCCACGGTCGCCGTCGGGCTGACCAAGCGCCTGGTCAACCGCGGGCTGGAACTGGGGCTGACCGAGGCGATGCAGGACGAGGCGTCCGCGCTCGAACTGGCGTCCCGTACCGCCGACTTCCGGGAGGGGCTCGTGGCGTTCAAGGAGCGGCGGTCGCCCGACTTCGGCGGGAGATAAGACGGACCAGGTTACACTCAAATCCCTGGCGGGATATCTGTACATCCTTGGAGCCGTCTGTGTCCGAGCAGGTCGCCACCCGGCTCGTTTCCAGCCGATCGCGAGGGCGCCCAGCGCGCCGTTCGGCCCTACGCCTTCTCTCGGCGTCCCTGGTCCTGCTGCCGGTCATCGCCGCGCTCCTCACCGGTTGGTACCACGCGAGATTCCACACCTGGCCGTGGTCCTCCAGCCTGCCGGACAGGGTGACATACTGCGACCGCGATTACACCGGCCCGGGCCGTCCGGTCACGTGGGCCGAGGCGGATGTTCTTGAGAGCGGCACTGTACGGGACGTCGGCCGCGCCAGGGTCGGCGTTCGCGAACGGTCGATATACGCGAACCCGCTCTCGGAACAAGCCCGGGAACGCGCCGACCCACCTCTTCCCTGCACCATGGCCGTATACCTGCGGACTGACGGCGATCGGGTCGCGCCCTACGTTCTCAGTGGCGGACCGTGACACCGAGCTTGTCGTCATCTCGTCGACCGGACGCCGTCCCGGATGGCGGAACCGCCGCCTGCCCCTGAACTAGACAGCATGCGAATGTGCTTGTCCTCCTTTCGTAACGGCAACAAACCCGACGAGCTGCTGCGGTTACTCGGCGACGGCCGGCGAACAGCGCTTATTCTCAACGCGCAGGACTGGAAGGCGCCCGAGGATCGCGCTACCGACCTCGCGCAAGAAGGCGAACGCTTGGAATCTATTGGCCTGCAGCCCGAAGAGGCGGACCTTCGGCAATATTTTGGCAGACTGGATGAATCGAGGCGGGCGCTGGTCGGCTGTGACCTGGTCTGGGTACGGGGTGGCAACGTCTTCGTGCTGCGACGTGCTTTTAGGCAAAGTGGCGCAGACGGTGTAATTCCCGAGCTGGTCAACGGTGACGCGGTTGTCTACGGTGGTTGACGCGCTTGTCTACGGTGGTTACAGTGCCGGCGTGGGCATCATGCAGCCGCAATCGACAACAACATTCCCTTTGTAGCTCTTCGTTACGGCGAGGTAATCGTTGTCGATGGCGATGAACAGAAGTTCGTTGGTCAGGATTGGGGAAATCGAGCCGGCGCCGGAGAACCCGCGCGCCGTCGGCAACCGGCCCGGCTTCGACCCGGCCGGCCCCGCCCGGCGACCGTCGTGATCCACTGGAAGGACGGCGGGAAGACCGGCACCTGATCCCGCCCAGCGACCCTGCTACCCATCGGCCCTCCCACCCCTCTACGCAGCGTTCCACCCGCGGCCCGTCGAAGCACCCGGCCCCTGACACCGATCCTGGCCGACGCGACCCGTCCGGCCGGGGTCGGAGTTCGCCACTTTCGCAGCTCACGGGCTCGGCGGGGAATGCCCGCGCCCGAGCTTTCGCGGCGCGGCCGCCGAAGACCGGCCCGGCCGGCCCGGAAGACCCGGGGATAACTTTGCGTGACTTTTCGCAAATGGCTCCCCTTCGGAGTGAGGGTTCCTTAATCTGTTGTCCAGAGGGTTCCCGTTGATCCTCCTGGGTGTGGTGTGCGCACCCGTGGCGAACCCCTCTGTGCGTAACGGGAACTGTCGCCGTCCCGCCGGTTGCCTGAAAGCAGATACCGGCGCCGAGGGCGTGTCCCGCGTTTCATCCTGGCGGATCGTGGCTGTACGGGGGGACGTCGTGGTGGCGGAGGAGTACAACCTGAAGCTGGATGACAGGCCGAGCCATCCGTTCCGCGGTCTCGAACCTGTCACGATCTCCGGTAGGCCGAGCGGTCTCACGTACCACCATATAGTGCCGTACAGCAAGCTCAGGGACTTCTGGAACAAGCTCGTCGAGAACGGTGACATCAAGAGGTGTAAATTTCTCCCACCCCTCCGGGACATGATCAGCGAAAAAACCTATGTCAACATCCTGAGCCCCGACGGGAGGCGCAGCGACGCCGAGATGCAGGCAGTCAAGGACCTGGTCTCGGATATATACATGGGTAGGGTTTCCCATGGTTCGAGCAGGTTGCGTCCCGAAGGATGGGACAATCTCGTGGGCATCTACGCCTGGCTTCCTGGAAACCTCTTCGTGGGCCCCACGGACCGATGCGACGACCCCAAGGACAAAATTGACGACGCAGCTTTCCGAACAAAGGGCGCCAGGCAGGTGCGCCGCAGAATTCTTTCCGAATCCTACGAAGAGATTCTGGCCTACCTGAAAGGCGCGACAGCCCGAAAGTCGAAATTCGCTTCGGAGGCGCTGTACAAGGTGGTCAGATACCCGAAGCTCCAAGATTTCGACCTCAGGGACTGGACCTGGATCGACGGTGAGAAAGGGCCGCAGGTCAAGGGGTAGGGGTGAGTGGGCGGGTGTGACGCCGTCCGCTGGTCCCGGTGCGGTGATGGACGCGCCCCGTGCCGGCCGGGAAGCGTCCTGCCGTGGTTGTCGAACGTGCCCGGAAGTGAATGGCCGTGATCCGAGGGAGGGGTTCAGTGGATCTCGATGCCCTGAAAACGCATCTCCTGAGCCTGGGTGATCCACCGACACTGCGGGCCGCGGACACCGCGCTCCCCGCGCAGCTGCGCGCCATGCTGGCCACCTTCCCGGACGGGGTCTGCCAGGGTGGCGCGGGCACCGGGCGACCGGAGGTGGACGCCGGGCGGACGACGCTCTCGCTCTCGCTCACCTGGGCGTCGCCGGCCTGGCCCGGCGGCGCCGCCGTGACCATGGCGGTGACGGGTGTGTCGGTGACCGTGACGAGCCAGGGCCTGGTCACCCTCACGCTCGGCGGCACGTTCGACACGGTGGAGGTCGCCTCGACGGTCACCGCGGACGACCTCGGGCGGCTGACCGCCGCCGTGCGGCCGGTGCGTCCCGGCGCCTTCGCCGCCGAGCTGGAGAAGCTCGGCAGGCGCCTCGGCGGTGACACCGCCTGGCAGGAGGCGGCGGACGGGCTGCGCGCGTTCGACTTCAACCCCGCGGATATCGCCGGCTTTGACTATCGCCTCGTCGAGGAGGCGGGTGCCGAACCGGTCGCCTATGAGATGGACGCCATGGCGATCGTGGCCTCGCTCACCATCCGGGCGCTGCCCCTCGATGTCGCCGTGTGGTTTCCCCATCTTGCCCTCACCGGCACGCTGACGGAGGCGCGACCGATCTCTGTCCGGTCCCTGCTGGAGTCGTTCGGCATACCCGGCGATGAGGTGCCCGAGGCCTGCGCCGTCAGTGAGCTGTCGTTCGCCGCCGTCCTCGGGGAGGAGTATCTCCTTCGGATGACGGCCACGGGTGACTGGCCGATCGTCGGTTCCCTCGTGATCCGATCCCTCGCTCTTTACGTCTACTACGGGATCGGTGCGGGATTCACGGCCCGGGTCGGGGGCACGGTGTCGATCGGCTCCGCGCTGAGCATCGACATCTCGGCCGGGAAGGTCGGCGGCGCGCAGGGCGGCTGGGCGTTCAGTGGCGGCCTCACGGCGGACACGACCCTCGGCATGGCGGAGGTGATCGACGCACTCGGGCTGACCGACGTGCCCGGGCCGGTCAGGTCCCTCGAACTCACCACCCTGACGCTCTCGTACACCACCGGTTCGACCGCCCTCGACTTCGTCTGCGAAGGTGACATGACCATCGCGGACGGGGTCACGGCCACGCTCCGCGTGACGGTCACCCGCGACGGCTCGGATACGCGCTACGGCGGAATGCTCGACGTCGACGGCTTCGCCTTCGAGGTCGATTTCGACGAGGAGAAATCCGGCGCGGACATCCTTGTCGCCACGTATCGCGGTGCCGCGGAGGGCACCGAGATCGTTCTGCGGGACTGGGTCGCGCATTTCTCCGCCGGCCTGGCGGCCGACGTTCCCGACAGCCTGCGGATCGGGCTGAAGGACGCCAAGTTCGTGCGGGTGAAACCCGCGGGCGGCCCGGCCCGGTTCTGTGTCGGTGTGGACCTCTCGGCGGGTTTCGACCTTTCCCAGCTTCCGCTCGTCGGCGGGTTCCTGTCGACGTTCGGGACGGTGAGTGTGGAGAACCTGCAGGTCCTCTACAGCTCCGGAGCCTTCGACGCCCAGACTGTCGCCTCGGTCAACCGGCTGCTCGGGCCGGCCAAGGTGGTGGCCCTCCCGCAGGCCGGGCTGGCGGCGGGCGTCGCCGCGCTGGCCGATCTGCGGATCGGGAAGGATGCCACGTCGGTCGCTCTCGGCGTGCCGCCCGCGAACGCCGGCGGCGGCGAGCTCCCCGGACCCGACACCCCCAGTACCCCGGGCGGTTCCAGCGCCCCCGCTCCGTCCGGTGCCCCCGACCCGTCCGCTACGCCTGACACCTCCGGGACGGGTGCCTCCAGCGTCCACTGGGTGTCGGTGCAGAAGCAGCTCGGCATCGTCCACGTCGACCGGGTCGGGGTGATGTACCAGCACAACGTGCTGCTGTTCGCGCTGGACGCGTCGGTCGCCCTCGGCCCGCTGGCCCTCTCGCTCGACGGCCTGGCGGTCGGCTCCCGGCTGGACAGGTTCGCGCCGACGTTCCGCCTCGACGGCCTCGGGATCGGCTACAGCGCCGCTCCGGTGGAGATCTCCGGCGCGCTGTTGCACCTGCCCGACGACCAGCTTCCCGACACGGTGGCGTTCCAGTACGACGGCACGGCCACGGTCGGCCTGCAGAGCTTCTCGCTGGCAGGTCTCGGTTCGTACGCGCAGCTGAAGGACGGCGCGCCCTCGCTGTTCGTCTTCGCCCAGCTGGAGGCGCCGCTGGGCGGGCCGCCGCCGGTCATCGTCACCGGGCTGATGGCCGGGTTCGGCTTCAACCGGGAGCTGACGCTGCCGACTCCCAGGGAGGTCTCCGGTTTCCCGCTGCTGAGCCTGCACAAGCAGGGGCCGAACTCCGGGCACAAGCCCTCCCACGTGCTCGACGTCCTGGAAGGGCGTGAGCCGGCCGTGGCCGGCAGCCAGCCGCGGCGGTGGATCGCCCCCCGCGAAGGCTCGTACTGGCTGGCCCTCGGGGTGGAGTTCACCGTGGCCGAGGTGGTGAACGCCAAGGTGCTGCTGGCCGCGGAGATCGGCGCGGAGCTGGCGCTGGCCGTGCTGGGCCTCGCGACGATCCAGCTGCCGCTGCCCACCGAGTCCGCCACCACCACCTACGTCTACGCGGAGCTGGGCGTGGAGGCCGTCATCCGGCCCACCCAGGGCAGCGCCGAGATCGCCGCGCAGCTCTCCCCGGCCTCGTACGTGCTGACGCCCGCCTGCCACCTCACCGGCGGGTTCGCCGCGGCGACCTGGTTCGGGAACAACCCGCACGCCGGGCAGTTCGTCGTCACCCTCGGCGGCTACCACCCCGCGTTCCGCCGGCCCTCCTACTATCCCGACGCGCCGCGGCTGGGGATCGACTGGGCGGTCAGCGGCAGCGTGTCGATCAAGGCCCAGGCGTATCTGGCCGTCACGCCGTCATGCGCGATGGCGGGCGCGCGGCTGGAGGTCCTCTTCCACGAGGGCCCCATCCGGGCCTGGTTCACGGCGCAGGCCGACGTGCTGCTGTCCTGGCGGCCGTTCTTCTTCGACGCGCGCATCTCGGTGAGCATCGGCGCGTCCGGCAGCATCAACCTGGGGATCCTGCACGTCACGATCAGCGGTTCGATCGGCGCGACCCTGCACCTGTGGGGGCCGCCGACCGGCGGTTCGGTCACCGCGCACTTCCCCCTCATCGACGTGACCGTCAGCTTCGGCGGCTCCCGCGGGGGAGCCGAGACCGAGGCACTGGGGTGGGACGTGTTCGCCAGCATGCTCCCGAAGCCGGCGGACGTCGTCACCGTCGCGCCGGTCTCCGGCGTCGACAGCGCCGTGGCGGACACCGCACCCAACCCCGGTGGCAGCGGCAAGGTGTGGCAGGCGCGGGCCCGGGACCTGCGCCTGTTCACCCAGTCCGCGGTGCCGGCCAGCCACCTGCGGACGGGCGACGCGCCCCTGGCCTCGTCCGAACCCGGGGACGGCTCCCTGGTCGACGTGCGTCCCATGGACCGCGTCGGCCTGGTCGGTGAGCACCGGCTGAGACTCTTCTACGAGGACAGGCCCGCGTCGACGGACGGCTGGACGCTCACCGCCCGCACCCGGGGCGTGCCCGCGTCGCTGTGGGGTGCCCCGCCGACCCCGTTCAGCCACACGCCGTCGCGACCCAGCGCCGAGGTGCTGCCGGACCGGCCGGTCGGCTTCGACGTCCAGGCGCCCCGGCCCGAGCTGGCCGCCTCGCGCGGGGTCTTCCCGCTCAGTGAGTACAGCGAGGACGAGCTGCCGCCCGGTCTGTCGCCGCTGCCCCGGGAGCCGGCCGCCAACCACGACTTCGTCGGCGTACCCGACCCGTCCTGCGTGGATCTGCTCGGGCGCCTCGACCGTGGCGACGCGAGGAGCGGGCGCGACCAGATGTACGCCGCCCTGGCCGACGCCAAACTGCTCACCGACCTCGGCGACAGCGCCCTGGCGGGCCTGGCGGCGGGCGCGGCCCACTTCTACAGCGAGGCGCCGATGGTCCAGAGCGCGCAGGAAGCGGGGAGCCGCGGATGAGCCCGAGCCCGCCGCACCCCGCCCGCGACACGATCCCCCCGGGGGACCTCGAGCTGCACGACCACTACCTGCCCGCACTGCCCGCCGGCGACTACCGGATCGAGGCCACCCACACCCTGCGCGCCGGGCCGCACGACGGCGCACAGGTCGTCGGCGGGCCGTTCACAGCCGTGCAGAGGTTCACCGTCCGCGGCCCGCAGGTGCGGATCGACGCCGACGCGGTGGTCGCCAGGCAGCCTCCCGACGCCGCCAGCGGCAGGTTCGCCGAGGTCCTGCCGCACGTGGTGCTCGGCGATCCCATGCTGCCGTGGGAACGTCCGCTGGGCGGGGCCTCGCGCGACACCCCGTGGCTGGCACTGCTGGTGCTCACCGACGATCAGCTCGTCGGCGGCATCACCACCCCGACCCGCACCGTCTCCGCCACTGTGGCGGAGTTCCTGGCCCACGACGCCGCCGTGCTCAAGCCCGCGCTGACCGTGGAGTCCGACATCGGACCCGGCGACCCGTGCGTGTACATCCAGGTCGCGGCGGCCGAGTTCCACGCCGTGGCGCCCCGGCTGGGGGAGCTGCGCTTCCTCGCCCACTGCCGCGGTGCCAACACCGGGGACCGGCCCATCCTGGGCCTCCAGGAGGACGGGCTGTTCTCCGTCATCGTCGCCAACCGCTTCCCGACCGCCGCCCCGCCCGGCTCCGATCCCGGGACAGGTACGAAGGACCCCTCGACCGGCACGAAGAACATCGTGCATCTCGTCTCCCTGGAGGGCCACGAGCGGATCCTCGCGGACACCCCTGACTTCCAGGGCCGCTCCTCGGTGGCGCTGCTGTCCCTGTGCAGCTGGTCGTTCCAGGCCCAGCCCGACCGCGAGGCGGACTTCGCCGACCTCGCAGAAGGACTCACCCGGACCCCCTCCGGCACCCGGGCCGGGCGCGACGACATGTGGCTGCGCCTGCCCGGCCCGCCCGGGCAGACCGACACCGCCGCGCGGCGACACGTGGCCCGGCGGATCGACGACGGGTACCTGCCGTTGCCCTACCTGACCCGCTCGGGCGAGGCCACCTACGGCTGGTACCGAGGGCCGCTCACCCCCGTGCTGCCCGCGGCCACCGACCGGGCGGCGCAGGCCACCACCGCCGACGCTCTCATCGCCTACGACCCGGCCTGGGGCAGCTTCGACCTGTCGCTGGCCGCCGCGTTCGATACCGGCCGGGCCCTCGCCCTCGCCGACGCCCCCTTCGCCCAGCACCTGCTCGCGTTCAAACAGGCCACCCGGCACCTGGTGGACACCCTGCACCACCAGGCCACCAGCGTCCACCTGCAGCGGGACGGCAGCGGGCGCACGCGGCCGGGGACGGCGCGCGCGGCGTTCGGCGCGCTGCTCGACGGCCACCTGCTCACCGCCCTCGGCACGCCACCGGGCCGGCCCCGCGCCGCGTGGTCCCCGCCGACACCCGCCGCGCCGTCCGCCGACCCGGCCGGCGGGCTCGAGGCCGTGCTGCGATCCGACGCCACCCGGGCCGCCCTCGCCACGGCGATGGACGCCGACGACGGCCTCGGGGAACACCTCACCCGGGTCGCGGACTGGCTCGGGCGGCTCCTGCTACTCCACCCCGTGCCGTTCACCCACCTGGTGCCCGACGAACGGATGCTGCCGCGGGAGTCGCTGCGTTTCTTCCACCTCGACCCCAGCTGGCTGGACGCCCTGCTCTCCGGTGCCCTCAGCATCGGCGCGCAGTCCAGTCGGGACACCCTCCAGGACCAGGTCGTCGCCGTGACCATCCGGGCCGCGGCGGCGGAGAAGGCGGCCGGGTACCGCGCGACGCAGCGCGGCACCGCGACGGACTCCTCGCCAGAGGACCCCACGCCGGAGGGCACCGCACCTGGTGCCGCCGCGTCCGGCGGCGACGCCGTTCTCGGGCCGGTCTCCGGTCTGCTGCTGCGCTCGGCGCTCGTCTCCGGCTGGCCGAACCTGGCCGTGCGCGCCCTGGACGAGGCCGGTGAGCTCCTGCCCGTCCTGCGGATGGACCACCTCTCGCCCACCGTGCTGCTGTGCCTGTTCGAGGGCCTGCCCGCGGCCGTCGAGCTCAGGGAGCCCCAGGAGGGCTTCCGGTTCGGCGTCGAGGACCACGGCCTGATCCCGCTGCGGAACCTGCTGGCCCCGCCCCCCGCGTCCGGGGGCCGCCCGCTCGGCGAGCAGATCGGCCCCGACGTCACCTTCCCCGTCCTGGACCATGTCAGGGCCGGTGCCGGCGGCCCGATCCTGGACCTCGGTTCGCTCATCCCCGCGCTGACGGCGGCTCTGGACGCCGCGCACGGCACCGCCGTCGGCCCCATCGGCCCCGCCGACCTGGCCCTGCAGATGGTCAAGGTCCCCGAGGCCATCCGCTTCACCGGCCCGAACGGAGACCGAGGTTGACCGCCCGCCCCGCGCTCGTCGTCCCCGTCGACCTCGACGTCCTCGTGGTCAACCGGGCTCTCCAGGGCCGCGACGCGTTCCGCAGCTGGCAGCACACCTACCTGGCGCTGGACGACTACCTGAGCCCGGAGCCGGACGGGGGAGACCGCCAGAGCAACGACCCGGTGCACAGCCACACCGGCGTCCACCTGCACTGGACCCTGCCCAGGGGGCTGCGCCACGGCGTGCAGGACCCGGCGACCGGTGAGATCGGCTACCCGCTGGTGCCCAACCGCTGGCTGGTGATCCGCTTCAGCGGCACCGGCACCCGCCTCGCCAGGGCATGGGTGATCGAAAGCGACTGCCCGTACAGCCCGCGGGCGCAGGACGACGGACACGACCTCGTGCGCTCCAGCCCCTACCTGGTCGACGCCACCACCCTGCGCGCCTGGCAGGCCAGCCCGGACCCCTACCGCAACACCATGGACCCCGACGTCGGGCAGGTCCAGATCGGGCTCGCCTTCGGGCACACCGACACCCCGTGGACGGAACGCGCCGGCCGGGACCCCCTTTTCGTCACCGCCATGGCCACCGGGAACCCGTACTTCACCACCTACACCCCGCACAACACCAACGTCTTCTCCTTCCTCGACGACCTCTCCGACATCACGTCGGCCACCGCCCTGGGCTACCGGGTCATCGGCTGGTACTCCGATCCGGACGCCGACGTCCTCGCGTCCCGCCCGCCCGGCACCTCCTACGCCGACCAGCTCGCGCACCTCGGCTGGCAGGATCCCCGCCTGACCGGCGAGGCCGGTCACGACGCCGCGGTCAGCCCGATCACCCGCAGCCTGTACGCCGGTACGGCCCTGACCGTCGGCTGGGATCCCGCCGCGAGCGCGGCGCCCGTCCCGGACCCGCTGGACACGATCCAGGACAACGGCGCGCTGAGCGTCGCCCTGGGCAACACCACCGAGGACGCCTTCACCGCCCTCGCCGGCCAGGCGCTGCACGCGACCGGCGCCGCGCCCGCCGCCGCCGACGTGGCGCTGCTGCGTGCGTTCCTGCACGACCTGCTCGCCGTCGCCGAGGAGAAGGGCGGCGACGAGCGGGTACGCCGGCAGGTCCACGACGCCTCGTTCGCCGCGTCGACCGGCGGCCATCGTTGGACGGTCACACCGCCCCCCGCTGACACCCCGTCCGATGGCGGCCCGTCCACCGGCAGCCCGTCCGCCGAGGCCGCGGCGCCGCGCCCCTTCGTCCCGCCGGCCTGGCTGGCCACGCTCAACGACGATCAGCGTCAGCTCGACGAGCGGCTCGGCGAGCTGCGGGACCTCCAGTGGCGGCTCAACGCCCTGTGGCTGAAGAACGGGATCGCGGGGGCGTCGATGTTCCCGCCCGACGACGTCCCCGACCAGGACCTGATGATGCAGGAGCTCGACGCCGAGCGGGAGGGATCCCTCGCCCACACCGTGGGCGTCCGAACCGCCCAGGTGCGAGAACTGGCCGCGAAGGTCCCCCAGCCCGACCACACCCGGCCCCACGCCAGCGCCCATGACGCGTTCCTCGCCGGGGTCGGCGCCTTCGCCGCGGCGAAGGGGCTGGGCGGGGGAGCCGAGCTCAAGGCCGTCCCGCGCCCCCCGTACGCGCAGAGCAACAACCCCGTGGTGAGCCTGTCGGGGATACTGCCCCCGGCCGACGCGACCGTCCCCGATCAACCCGTACCCGTACGGCCACTCACCGACGACGGCGCCGCGCTGATCAGCGCCGTCACGGTCGCGGGCACGACGATCACCGCGGTACCCGGCCGCGGCCCGGTGCCCGCCGTCGCGGGTCTCGACGCCTTCCCGCCCGAGGTGCCCGGGCTGCTCGCGGAGTACTTCCTGCTCGATCCCGGCAACGCCGCCGCGCTGGCCGCCGCCGGCGGCCTGCCGGCGGAGCAGGCCAGGGCCGTCCTGAGCGCCCACCCACCCGCCGCCTACACCGGCACCCTCCCGGAGCTGGGTCTGGAACCCTGGACCCAGCCCTGGGAGCCGCTGTTCATGGAGTGGAAGATCTCCTACCGGCACATCCCCCACACCGTGGGCGCGCGGCGCTGCTGGACCTTCGACGGCACCGACTACCGCTTCACCCCGGAGGGCGTCGACATCCCCCTGGACCGGGTCACCGTCACGGGTGTCTCCGCGCTCGGCCCGCACCCCCGGTCCCTGTTCGCCGCCAGGATGAAGGAGTACGTCGCCCAGCACGGCACCGACGACCAGCGTGACCAGCTCGACGCCTGGCTCACCGCGATCGGCGACTGGGGGCTGCTCGCCCAGGAACTCACCGGCTTCAACGATCGCCTGGCCGCCCGCGACCTGCGCGCCTTCCGCCGCCCCACGACCGACGACACCGACTTTCCCGCCGTCGCCGACCTCGTCGGCTACCCGGACGCCGCCACCGAGGACGGCCTGCCCGCGCGTTACCGCGGCCGGGTCAGCAGCTTCCCGTACCTGCCCGGCAGCGCCAGCGCCCCCTTCCACGAGACCCGGCAGGGACAGATCTGCGTCGAGGAGCTCTTCCTCTACGACAAGTTCGGCCGAGTCCTGGACGTCGTCAGCGGCGACACCCAGAGCGGTGGCCTGCACGACTACCGCAACTTCCCGCTCACCGTCGACACCGCCCTCGCCGTCGGGACCTCTCTGACGCCCGCGATCGCCTCCGTCGCCCAGCTACCCCCGCGCCCTCTGCAACCCGCCCGGCTCGACTTCGACCTCCTGGATGCCCGGACCGGCACGCGCGTCGTCGGCACCGCGGCCGACCCCAGCCCCATCAGCGGCTGGATCCTCCCCAACCACCTCGACCACAGCCTGCTGCTCTACGACCCGGCGGGGCTCCTGCTCGGCACCTACCGGCTGCTCACCGGAGCCGACGGCCGGCGCACCGGCCAGTGGGAGCCCCCGCCCGGCAGCGCCATCACCACCCCGGACCAGCTCGCCGCCCACGCCCCCGAGATCGCGGCCCTCATCGGTTCCCCGAAGCTCGCCGCGGAGGCGAACTTCACGGCCTTCCTCGACGTCATCGACTCCACCCTGTGGACCACCGACCCGCTCGGCCGGCGCGCCGACCAGAACCTGTCCCTCCTCCTCGGGCGCCCGCTGGCCCTCGTCCCCGCGCAGCTCCGGCTGACCCTCGAGGGACCCCCCATCCGCGACACCGGCTGGGCCGCCACGCTCGACCCGCCGCCGCCGGCCTTCACCGGCGACCGGTTCGAGATCCGCCTCGGCGACGTGGCCGCCCGCGACGACGGCCTCATCGGCTACTTCGCCACCGACCCGCACGGGGCCTACGACTACGACTGTTTCCACAGCGTCACCGCTCCCGACGACGAGCAGGACTACGCCACCCAGATCGGGCCGCCCGGCGCCGCGGGCACCGTGCCTGCCGGAACCGTGCCTGCCGGAACCGTGCCTGCCGGAAACTACGTCCCGCTGACGTTCGGCGACCCGGCGCCCACCCGGCTGCTCCTGCTCCTCGATCCGCGGGCCCCCGTGCACGCCACCAGCGGCATCACCCCCACCGCCACTGTCACCGTCCCGCCCCGGCACACCGACGACGCGCTGCGTCACCTGCAGGCGCTCTTCCGTTTCGGCCCCGTCCTCACCACCGAACACGCTCCGACCAGCCAGCCCGACCCCGACCGCGACCACGGCTCCGACCACGACTCCGAGGCCGGGACCCTCGCCTTCCCCCGGCCGGCCGAGAAGAACGGCTCGTGGTCCTGGCTGCGCCCGGCGCCCGGCGAGGCTCCCTGGGTGCCGTACGCGCTGATCCCGGCACCGCTGGAGGCGCGGTTCCCGGACAGCCCCGTTCTTCTCGAGGACGGCCTGCTCCGCTTCCTCGCCGACCCGGAGCAGTAACCACGTTCCCTCCCCGACGCACGTCAGGACACCGCAGTAAGGACCCGCACGCCAGGAGGATTCGCAATGGCCGCAAACCCTCTGTTCGACTACCTACCCGCCACCAGCCCATCACCGCTCGAGGCGGGCGGTGACCCGGAGAAGGGCACCAAGGCCCGCATCAACATCTCCGTTGACCATGGCGACCAGAACATCTACGCCGACAGGATCGCGATCTCGGTGCCGGTCAACCCGCAGAGCGGCACCGCGTACTTCACCGAGAATCCGCGCATCGCGGTGAACGACGACAGATGGAAGCCGGTGTCGCTGGCGGCGAACACCGAGCAGGAGCTCACCGAGCATCATCAGCTCACCTTCCATAACGCCAACCCCAACGATCCGGTCACCTACCCCCTGGCCTTCAGCATCAGCGGCCTGATCGCCACCGCCACCGGTGACCCGCTCCTCGTGCAGATCGTCGAATCCTCCAACACGCAACCGCAGAAATTCACCCGCAAGAATCCGCGGACCCTGACCCTGCCCGTCATCGAGCCCATCTTCTACCTGCGCAACTTTCTGGCCCGCAGCACGGACAGGCCGACCGTCCCCAGGACGAGGATCGACGCCGGCGAGTCCCTCCAGCTCTCCTGGGAGAGCAACGGCTCCTACTTCTGGCTGTACGACGGCAGCAACGCGGCCCCCGTGTTCGAGGGAACCGGCACCTCGTGGTCCGCCCCGTCGGGCACGATCCTGCGCGACACCACCTTCATCGTGAAGGCGTCCGCCGTCGACGGCGGACAGCAGGCCGCGGAAGGCTTCGAATCGGTCGAGCAGTACGCCAACCTCACCATCGCCGTCAACAACCCCACCCTGACCGGACTGACCGTCTCCGGCCCGGTCACCGCCACGTCCACCCTGACCGTCTCCGGCTCGGTCACCGCCGAGTCCACGCTCGACGTGTACCGGTCGCTGTCCGCCCACAACGACGCGACGGTCCAGGAGGAGCTGACGGTCTCGGGTAATCTCACCGCCCGGTCCCGGCTCGACGTGAACGGGCTGCTGAGCGCCAACGACGACCTGACGGTCGGGAGCAAGCTGAGCACACAGGGCATCAACGGCGCGCGGTTCGGGGAGGACATCGACGTCGGCGACAAGATCAGCACCTACGGTCACAACGGACTGAAGGTGCTGCACGACCTTTCGGTCGATGGCGGCGCCGAATTCGTCGGTAGCGGAAAAATCGTGCGTATCCGTGAGCTGCGGGGGCCCTACGGCGAGGATCTGACCATCAACAGCACCGTCCGGGTGCTGGAACAGTGCGGGTTCACCATCGCCGGCAGCACGGTCCTGCGCGACGGGGACCACATCGGCCTGCAGAACAGGCAGAAGGACGGCTGGCTCTACGCGGCCGCCTACAACCACGACGGCGACCGCGGCTATATCTTCAGGTGGAATCCCGGTAACCGGGTGGGTGGGGACAGCTGGCGGGTGACCCGCGACTGACCGGGCGTTTCGTCTCCCGCCCTGTTCGGAACCGGTCCGGATCAGAACTGGCCGGATCAGAACTGGGTGCCGCCGTCGATGTTGATGACCGCGCCGGTCAGGTACCCCGCGCGGGGCGACAGGAGGAAGGCGAACAGGTCGCAGACCTCACCCGGTGTGCCCGGCCGGCGCAGGGCGACGTCCATGCGCCACTCGTCGACCATGACCTGCTCCAGGAGGCCGGCCGGCGGGACGCCGCGCTCCCGGGCGAGCGCCCCGCGCAGGGCCGCGAGCGACCCGGTCTCGATGGCACCGGGGCAGACGCAGTTCGCCCGCACCCCCGAGCCGCCGTACGCCCTGGCGACGGTCTTGGTGAGCGCGGCCACCCCGCTCTTCAGCGTGACGTACGGCAGCCGGTCGGGATGATAGGCGCGCATTCCGTACGCCGCCGTGGTGACCACCGTGCCCCCGCCGCCGGCGACCAGGTGCGGGACGGCCGCCCTGACGGTGCGGACCGTCCCCATCAGCACGTCGTCGACGGCGTCCGCCCACACCGCGTCCGAGGCAGCGTCGAGGCTGGCGTGCGCTGCGGTCGACGTGCCGGTGGTCACCGCGACACCGGCCAGCTCGCCGAGCGTCCCGACCACCTCGCTCACGATCCGTTCCGCCTCACCGGGGCGGCTGACGTCGCCGACGACCGCCGTCGCGTTCCGCCGGCCCAGCCGCTCCACGGCCGCCCGCGCCCGGTCGGGGTCCCGCCCCACGAGTGCCACGCGCGCGCCGTCGGCGACCAGCACCTGCGCGGCGGCGAGACCCATGCCCGCCGTCCCGCCGACGACGAGGAAACCACGATCACGTATACCGAGGTCCATCTCAACCCTCTCCGTTGCGGGCGGGGGCCGAGGCCGCCGCCGGTGGAGGAACGACTGGTCGCTTTCCCGTTCTGCGCCCGGACCCGGCGTCAGGCCACGCGGGGCATCCCGAGGATGCGTTCGGCGATGAGGTTGCGCTGGATCTGCGAGGTGCCGGCCGCGATCGTGTACTGCAACGACCAGAGGTAGGCCCGGGCGATCTCGGTGCCGTCGAGGCCGTGGCCCCGCACGCCGCCCGTCGCCGCGCGGCCGAGAACGCGCACCGCGAGCTCGCTCAGCTCCTGGCTGAGCTCGCTGAACCGCAGCTTGACGGCGGAGCCGGTGGGTGCGGGCAGTCCGGTGGCCTCGGCCTCGGTGATGTCGCGCTGGGTCATCCGCCACAGCCCGTCGACGTGTGCATCCAGGCGGCCGACATGCCCGCGCAGCGCCGGGTCGTCCCAGGCGGTGCCGCCGCCCGGCGCGGGCACCAGCCGGGCCGCCCTGACCAGGTCCCGCAGCTGGGAGCGCAGGGTGATGATGTGCTGGGCGAAGGCGGTGCCACGCTCGAAGCGCAGGGTCACGTTCGTGACCCGCCAGCCGTCGTTCTCCGCGCCGACGAGGTTGGCGACGGGCACCCGGACGTCGGTGAGGAACACCTCGCAGAAGTGGCTCTCGCCGTCGATGGTGCGCATCGGGCGGACCTCGACGCCGGGGGAGTGCATGTCGAGGATGAGCCAGCTGATGCCGCGGTGTTTGCGGGCGTCGGGGTCGGTGCGGACCAGCAGCTCGCCGTAGTCGGCGACGTGCGCCCGGGTACTCCAGATCTTCTGGCCGTTGACGATGTACTCGTCGCCCTCGCGCACCGCGCTGGTGCGCAGGGAGGCGAGGTCGGAGCCGGCCTGTGGCTCGGAGAAGCCCTGGCACCAGACGTGTTCGCCGCGCAGGATGCGCGGCAGGTGGTAGGCCCGCTGCTCGTCGGTGCCCTCGGCGATCAGCGTGGGGCCGGCGTGCATCATCCCGACGAAGTTGACGCTGATGTAGGGGGCGCCTGCGCGGGCGTATTCCTCCAGGTAGACGAGCTGCTGGGTGACGGGCAGGCCGCGGCCGCCGAACTGGCTGGGCCAGTGCAGGCCGGCGTATCCCGCGTCGTACAGCCTGCGCTGCCAGGCGGTGTCGTAGGCGCGTCGCGCCGGCCAGTCCCCGGGGGGTGGGGGCGGGCCGTGCGCGGGCACCTCCGCCTGGAGCCAGGCGCGGAGCTCGGCGCGGAACGCCTCGTCCTGCTCGCTGTAGGTCAGGTCCATACCGCGCTCCTCCGGTTGTTCGTGGGCCGCTGGCTGTTCGTGCGTCTCCGGCTGTTCGTGCGTCTCCGGCTGTTCGGGGGCGCCGGCCCCTCGGCCGGTTGAGGGCTGAGGGCTGAGGGCTGCGGGGTGCGGGGTGCGGGGTGCTCAGGGCTGCTGGGTGAACAGCTCGCGCACGGCGGCCAGGTCGACCTTGCCCGAGGGCGTCCGGGGAAGAGCCTCGACGACTCGCAGCTGGGCCGGCAGCTCGTAGCGGGCCAGGACGCCTGCCGCCGCCGCCAGGAGGGCCTCGGCGGTCACCGTGACCCCGGGGCGCGGCTCGACGGCCGCCACCGGAACGGCACCGAGGCGGGTATCGGGACGGCCGACGACGGCGGCGCCGCGTACCCGCGGGTCGCGTTCCAGGGCGACGCGCACCTCGTCGGGCAGGATCTTGAACCCCCCGCGGATGATCGCCTGGTCGGCGCGGCCGAGGATCCACAGGAAGCCGTCGGCGTCGATCCGGGCGAGGTCGGTGGTCCGGGTCCAGCCGCTGTCGGCACCGAGCTGCGCCGCCCGGACCTCCAGCAGCCCCGGTTCGTCCGGTCCGCGGGGTGCGCCGGTGTCGGGGTCGACCACGCGCAGCGCGCAGCCGGCGTGGGCGCGCCCGACACTGCCGCGCTTCGCCGCCCAGTACCGCTCGTGGTCGGCGAGGTTCCAGCCGGCGACGCCGCCGCCGAACTCGGTCGCCGCGTACGAGGTCAGCACCGGCACCCCGAACCTCGCCTGGAAGGCGTCGGCGTCCTCGGGCGACAGCGGCGCGGTACCAGAGATCACCGACCGCACGCCGGACAGGTCGGTGGGATCGAGGTCGGCGTCGAGGACCATCCGCAACGCGGCCGGGACCAGGCTGACGGTGGAGGGTCGATGCCGGCGCACGGCGTCCGCCCACTCCTCGACGCGGAAGCGTTCGAGCAGGCAGAAGGAGCGGCCGTCGTTGACGCACTGCAGGATCCGGAACAGCCCGCCCAGGTGCACCAGCGGCGCGTTCACGACGACCACGCCACGGCGCAGCCGAAGGCCGGCGTCGGGACTGCGTTCGTAGTGCTTGGCCCCGGCGAGCACCCGCCGGAAGGTCTCGTAGGTCAGCGGAACCCGCTTGGGCGGGCCGGTCGTCCCGCTGGTCAGCATCTCGACCGCCACCTCGGGACGCAGCCCGTCAGGGTCTTGGTCGTCCTCGCCCGCTCCGGCGACACGCGCCGGCGCCTCACCGCTGACCGTCAGCGCGCCGAGAGTGTCGCTGGCGAACCAGCGGATCCGCGGGGCGAAGGCCTGGAGATCCTCGAGGGAGCCGGCGACGGTCGTGACGGTGAGCGAGCCGAGGTCGGCCCGGACCCGCTCGACTCCTCGTCCGGGGTTGACGGCGACCACGCAGGCGCCGGCCCGGAGCAGACCGAGGAGCAGGCCGAGCTGCGGTGGCCGGTTGCGCAGCAGCAGGGCGACGCGCTCGCCCGGCCGCACGTGCGGCGCGACCGCGTCGGCCGACGCGGCCAGCTCGCCCCAGGTGTGCCAGTGGCGCTCGAACTCGACGGCGGGCGCCGACGGGTCGAGAGCGAGCACCCTCCCGATACGCTCGCTGAGCGCGGGAAGCTCGGCCATTCCAGAGAATGTCACCGGCACTTCCAATCCGGCTGGCGTTTCTCCATGAAGGCGCGGGGGCCCTCCTTGGCGTCCTCGGTGCGGACCACCCGCTCCCGGAACGTCTCGGCCATGACCTCGGCCTCGTACAGGGGGAGGTCGCGGCCCCGGCGGATGGCGAGCCGGGTGCCGCGCACGGCCAGCGGCGCGTTGCGGTTGACGGTGCGCGCGATCTCCCGGGCCCGCTCGAGCAGCCGGTCGTGCTCGACGACCTCGGAGACCAGCCCCAGGTCGTAGGCGCGCTGCGCGCTCATCCGCTCGTGCCGGCCCATCAGCGCCATCCGCATGGCGATGTTGGTCGGCAGGGCGCGGGCCAGCCGTACCACCTCCCGGCCGGAGACCAGGCCGATGCTGACATGGGGGTCGAAGAACTCGGCCCGGTCGGAGGCGATGACGATGTCGCCGGTGGTGACGAGGTCGAGCCCGGCGCCGCAGCACAGGCCGTTCACGGCGGTGAGGATCGGCTTGGTCATCGTCCGGAACGGCGGCGTGCCCTCCTGGGGCGCCTCCCACTGCGGGAACGTCGACAGGTAGGGCTCGTCGTAGACGACCCGCCCGTCGTCGGGGATCTCGGTGACGTCGGCGCCGGCGCAGAACGCCCGGCCGTTCCCGGTGACGAGCAGGATCCAGACCTCGTCGTCGGCCTCGGCGTCGGCGTACGCCTGCCGCAGCTCCTTGACCATCGCCGGGCTCAGCGCGTTGAGCGCCTCGGGCCGGTCGAAGGTGATCGTGGCCACCCGTTCCTCGACCTGGTACTGGATCGTGTCGAATCCCATGCGAACAGCCTTTCGCTCTACCGGCGGGCGGACCGGGTCGGTGTCTGCGCCCCGGTCACGGGGCGGTGACTTCGTCCCCGACCGCGGCACCGAGCCGGGCGGCGTGCCAGGACGCGGTGCCGAATCCGTTCTCGAGGACCCAGGCCCGCTTCAGGAAGTAGTGCGGGAGCATGTCCCAGGTGAAGCCCATGCCGCCGAGGACCTGCACGGCCGCGCGGCCGTTGGCGATGCCCGCCTCGCCGGCGAGCAGCTTCGCCGTGTTCGCGGCGCGGTCCGGGTCACCGGCGCGCGGGTCGGCCGCGATCGCGGCGGCGGCGTAGGTCGCCGTCCGCGCCAGCTCCACCCGCACGTACATGTCGGCGAGCAGGTGCTTGACGGCCTGGAACGAGCCGATGGGAACTCCGAACTGCACCCGCTCGAGCGCGTAGCCGCGGGCGGTCTCGAGCGCGCCCTGGGCGACGCCGACCAGCAGCGCGGCGCTGAGGATCTCTCCCGACCGCCGCAGGCGCCGCGCGTCCGCCGCTGTGCCGACCACCTGGCCCGCGGGGATGTGGGGGAACACGGCGACGGGCGTCAGCGGGTCGAGTGGCGTGCCGCCCACGGGCGGTGGCAGGCCGGCGCGCGGGCACACCTCCACCCGGTCGTCGCGCAGCAACAGGAGCACGTCGCACTCGTCGGCGTGCTCGACGACCAGCGAGCCGTTCGTCCCGTCGGCCGGCTCGGCGTTCGCCAGGTCGGTGCCGGTCAGCTCGACGCCGGCGACCCGGACCCTTCCGTCGGCGGCGCCGGGGACGAACGGCGCGGCGAGGGTCGACCACAGCACCGGCCCGCCGGCGAGATGCTCGCCGAACTGCTCGAACGCGATGGCGGCCTCGATGATGCCGATCCCGGAACCGGCCTCGTCGACGAGGACGCCCAGCACACCGAGCTCGGCGAGAGCCGCCCACAGTCCAGGGTCGGTGGGCTTGCCGTCGCGGGCCGTGATGTCGGCGAGACCGAACCGGTCCGCGCAGAACGCCCGGACGGCATCGCGCATCGCCAGCTGGTCCTCGTCGAGGCGGAACTGCATGGGACGTCATCACCTACCGTCAGTCGCTTGAAAGACATCCTGGTACTACAGCGGGTCGCCGGTGGGGGCCGGCCGGGGGAGGCCGAGGAGCTCGAACATGTTGGTCGACATGACCCGTTCGATGTCGGCCGGGGCGAGACCCGTGAGCTGTCCGGTGAAGGAGAGGGGCTCGGCGAGGCCTTCGGGGTGGGGGTAGTCGAAGCCGAAGCAGACGCGGTCGGAGCCCATGAGGGAGATGAGGCCCTCGAGGGAGTCCTCCCAGAACGGGTTGATCCAGATGTTGCGGCGCAGGAGTTCGAGGGGGTGGGTGGGGAACTCCCCGGGCATTTTCTTCCGGGCGAGCTCGAGATTGCGGGCGAGGACGCCGACCCAGCTGCCGCCGTTCTCGACGCTGATGAGCCGTACGCGGGGGAAGCGGTCGAGCATGCCGTGGCAGATGGCGGAGGCGAGGGTGTCCTGGATGGTGCGGCCGCCGTCGGCGACGTGGGCGAACGTCCTGGGGCGGAAGGCGACGTATTCTCCGCTGCTGCCCTCCCAGGTGTTGAGGTACTCCTGGTAGCCGCTGTCGGAGGCGTGCAGGGCGACGAGGACGCCGGCCTCCTGGACGCGGGCCCAGAAGGGGTCGAACTCGGGGAGGAACGGGGAACGCGGGCCGCGTAGGCCGGCTACGGGGGCTGGGCGCACGAGGATGGCACGGGCGCCACGTCGCAGGACCCGGTCGAGTTCGGCGATGCCCGCGTCGACGTCGCAGGGCGAGACGATCGGCGTGGTGAGGATGCGGTCGGCGTAGTTGTAGGTCCAGTCGTCGTGGAGCCAGTCGTTGAAGGCGCGGATGGCGACCTGAGTCAGCGTCGGGTCGTCGCGCAGGCGTTCCTCGACGAGGCTGGCGAGGGTCGGGAACAGCAGGCAGGCGTGCACGCCCTGTTCGTCGAGCACCTCCAGGCGGGCCTTCGGCTCCCGGAAGGCGGGGATGCTGCGCATCGGCGTCCCGGTGAGCTCCCGCAGCGACTTCCCCTCCGGGTTGTCGCCTGAGTAGAAGGCCATGTGGGCGCCGGGGCGGGCGACAACCTCGAAGGTCGGGTTCGGGATGAACTCGGTGAGGAGGTTGCGGACGACCAGCTTCTTCCGGCCGTTCAGCTCGACGAAGCGGAACAGGTCTCTGTGTCGCGCCGGCAGGTGCCGGGTGAACGCGTCCTCCGTCTTGTAGAGGTGGTGATCGGCGTCGAACACCGGGAAGTCGAGGGTCGTGGCCATGATCTCAGCCGGTCACTCTCTGTGGGGGCCGATGGCAGCATGTGCTGGGCAAAATATCTAGATGTTGAAAGTAAGGGCGGGTAGTCGGGCGACGCAACCCCGGACGCCTCGCGCCAGGGAACTTCGCCGGTCGTCTGGCGGCTCCGCGCGGAGTGCTGGCGGCTCCGCGCGAAGCGGCAGCGCTGCTGGTTTCGTCGCGACTGCCCGCTTAACATATATATATCTTGGGTCCGGGCGGGTGTGGACCTGGGACGGCCAGGGCCACCGGTCCGGCCCGGAACTGTGCGAGGAGAGCGATCGTGAGCGAGAGCTTCATCGAGTACGAGGCGGCCGAGCGGATCGCGACGATCACGCTCAACCGGCCGCAGGCGGCGAACGCGCAGACGCTCGAGCTGCTCGACGAACTCGACGGGGCCTGGCGGCGGGCGGCCGCGGACCCGGACGTCCGAGTGATCATCTTGCAGGCCAACGGCAGGCACTTCTCCGCCGGGCACGACATCAAGGGCGTCGGTGCCAGCGGCGACGTCGGCGGGACCGGGGACGGGAATGAGAACGGCCAGCAGCCGAGCTGGACACTTGCCGGGATCTACGAGATCGAGGCGAAACGGTTCCTCGAGTACTCACTGCGCTGGCGCAACGTGCCGAAGCCGTCGATCGCCGCGGTGCAGGGCGTGTGCATCTCGGGTGGCCTGCTGCTGTGCTGGCCGTGCGATCTGATCCTCGCGGCGGACAACGCGACCTTCTCGGACCCGGTGGTCAACATGGGTATCGGCGGGGTGGAGTACCACGGCCACACCTGGGAGTTGGGTGCCCGCAAGGCCAAGGAACTGCTGTTCACCGGCCGGAAGATGGACGCCTACGAGGCCGAGCGGGTCGGGATGGTCAACCGGGTGGTGCCGCTCGACGAGCTGCGCCCGGCAACCCGGGAGCTGGCCGAGCAGATCGCCCAGATGCACCCGTTCGCGCTGCGACAGGCGAAGCGGGCGGTCAACCAGACCCTCGACGTGCAGGGCTTCTACGCGGCCGTCCAGTCCGTGTTCGACATCCACCAGACCGGTCACGGCCATGCGCTCAGCGAGTCCGGGCTGCCGTTTCTCCTGCTCCTGGACGGTATGAAGGCCCGGATCGGCAAGTAGTCGATCATCGTCCGCGGTCCTGGAACATTTCTTGAACGAGGACGAAGCGTCGTGGCTGGTGGAGACGGGCGGACGGCGAGCTGTTCGTCGCCCCCTTCGTCGTCGCCGCCACCGGCATCCTCTCGGCGCCGCTCGACCCCGGTATCCCGGGGCTCGACACCTTCGGCGGCACCGTGCTGTTCAGCAACCGGTATCCGCGGGAGGGCTTCGACTTCACCGGGAAGCGGGTGGCCGTCGTCGGCACCGGCTCGACCGGTGTGCAGGCCATCCCGGTGGTCGCTGAGCAGGCCGCCCACCTGTACGTGTTCCAGCGGTCGGCCGCCTACACGCTGCCCTCGCCCGCGCGCGCCTACGAGCCGGGTGAGTTCGAGGGCCTCAGGGCCCGGTACGACGAGATCCGGGCGGCGCAGCGGGCGGCGCACGTGGGGGCCGCCCGGACCAGCGCGTTCTCGGTGCTGGTCGACATGGCGGGCTTCCCGGCCCTGCGGACGGCGTCGCGCGAGGAGCAGCCGCGCGCCGTCGAGGAACGCGGCGTCCTCGGCGCGCTCTACCGGAGCGACGTCCTCGTGGACTCCGAGGCCGGCCGGCTGGCGACGGCGCTGTACGGCGAGGCGGTCGCGCGCATCGTGCGGGACCCGCGGACCGCGGAGTCGCTGGTGCCGACGTACCCGTTCGGCTGCAAGCGGCCGATCATCGACGTGGGCTACTACGAGACGTTCAACCGCGACAACGTCACGCTGGTCGACCTCCGCGCCGGCCCGGTCCAGGAGATCACCTCCTCCGGCATCCGCACCGGGCAGGGCTCCTACGACGTCGACGTCATCTTGTTCGCGACCGGTTTCGACGCGCTCACCGGCGCGCTGTCGCGTATCGACGTCCGCGGCCGGGGCGGTGCGCTGCTGCGCGAGCTCTGGAGGGACGAGGGCCCCGTCTCCTACCTCGGCCTGCAGGTGGCCGGGTTCCCGAACCTGTTCATGATCCAGGGGCCGGGCAGCCCGTCGGCCGCCTCGAACTTTCTCGCAGCCATGGAACACCATGCCGAATGGATCGCCGACTGCGTCGCGCACCTGCGTGACGGCGGCGGCCGCACGATCGAGGCGCTGCCCTCGGCGCAGGCCGAGTGGATCGACGAGGTCCTCTCGTTCGTCACCGGCAGCGTGCTGGTCCACCCGGACTGCAACTCCTGGTGGAACGGCGCCAACGTGCCTGGCAAGAAGCGCATGTACAACCACGTACGTGGGCGGTCTTCCGAGTACCGGCGGCGCTGTGACGAGATCGCGGCCGGCGGCGGCACCGGCGTCAGGTACACCGGCTTCAAGCTCTCCTAGGGGGATCCGGTGCCCTTCGTCGAGCTCGGCGACGTCCGGCTGTTCTACACCGACGAGGGGAGCGGCGACCGACCGCTGCTGCTCGTCCACGGCTACACCGCCGACTCCCACGACTGGAGCTGGCAGCTCCCGCACCTCGTCGCCGACCACCGGGTGATCGCGGTCGACCTGCGCGGCCACGGCTGGTCCAGCGCGCCGGCCGGGGGCTACACGACGGCGCAGTTCGCCGCCGACCTGGCCGGGCTGCTCGACCACCTGGAGATCGAACGGGTCGTCGGGGTCGGGCACTCGATGGGAGGCAGCGTGGTCAGCGCCCTGGCCGTCGAGTACCCGGACCGGGTCGCCGCCGTCGTCGCCGTCGATCCCGCCTACCTGCTCCCGGACGAGACGGCCGGCGCGATCGGGCCGATGCTCGACCTGCTCGTCGACACCGACCCGGTGCCGTTCGTCCAGCAGCTGGTGGGCGGCATGGACTTGCCGGCGCGGCTGCCGGCCCTGCGGACCTGGCAGGTGCGCCGGATCGCCGGGATGGCCGGCCACGTGCTGCGGCAGTCGCTGGAGGCGCAGGCGACCGGGATGGCCCTGCACTCGCGCAGCGAGCCGTATCTGCGCCGGCGGCGCTGCCCGGTGCTGACCTTCTACGCCGACCCGGCGCGGGCCGCGGTCGAGCGGGCCGTCTTCACCGACCCCCGATCACGCGTGGTGACCTGGGAGGGTGCCGGCCACTGGCTGCACCAGGAACGCCCGGCCGAGTTCAACACGCTTGTCACCGGCTGGCTCGCGTCGATCGCCTAAGAGTACGTAGCGGACCATGCCCTGACCTACTTCGGGGCGAAGCGCTGGCCGCCGTCGAGGCGGATGGTGGAGCCGTTGAGCATGGGATTCTCGATGATGCCCAGGGCGAGGCGCGCGTACTCCTCGGGCCGCCCCATCCGCTTGGGGAACGCGGCGTCCTTGGTGAGGACCTTCTCGTACTCCTCCGGGATGCCCCGGGTCAGGCCGGTCTGGAACAGACTCGGTGCGATGGCGTTCACCCGGATCCCGAGAGAACCGAGCTCACGGGCCATCGTCAGGCTCATCGCGGCCACCCCGCCCTTCGCCGCGGTGTAGGCGATCTGTCCGATCTGCCCCTCGAACGCGGCGATCGACGCGGTGTTGATGATCACGCCTCGTTCGCCGTCGGCGTTCGGCGCGTTGCGGCTCATGTGCCACGCGGCGAGGCGGGCCACGTTGAACGTGCCCGTCAGGTTGAGATCGATGATGCCCTGGAACGTCTCTATCGACAGCGGGCCGTCCTTGCTCAGCGTGCGCCCGGGAGTCGCCCCGCCGGCGGTGTTCACGACGACGTCGATCCCCTCCAGCGCGGCCACCGCAGTCTCGATGACGCCTTCCATCCCCGCGAAGTCGGTGACGTCACAGGCGTGGAAACTGCCCTTGAGACCTTCGGCCACCGCCGCGCCGTCGCTGCTGTCCCGGTCCAGGATCGCCACCCGCCCACCGCGAGTCGCGATCAGCTCGGCCGTCGCCCTGGCCATCCCGGACGCGCCGCCCACGACGACCGCCCGCAACCCCTTCAGTTCCACGCTGTCCCTCTCCTGCGCGTCGGGAATGATCCGACCGCAGCCTAACCTAAATCTCTATATATATGCCACGGGTCGGCGGTCGCAGTCACACGCCCGAGGTTCTCGCCCGCCGGTACACCCTCTCGTTGATCGGACGCGCGAGGTTATGCTATATCTCTATATATTTTGAGGGTTGCGAGCTACCATCGCCGCGATACACCGACAAGGCGGAGTGGCGGGACACATGACGTCGACCTACTCGACCATCCGGTACGAGACGGGGCCTGACCGGGTCGCGACGATCACTCTGGACCGGCCCGAGGCGCTGAACGCCTTCGACCGGCGGATGTGCGGGGAGATCCGCGACGTCTGGCAACGGGTGAAACTGAACCCGGAGGTGCATGCGGTGGTGCTGCGGGCGGCCGGGGACCGGGCGTTCTGCGCCGGGCTGGACGTGAAGAAGCCGTTCGGCCAGCCCGAGGACGTGTGGAACCACGAGGACCCGGGCGAGCTGCTCAGCCCGAAGTGGCAGAAGTGCTGGAAGCCCGTGGTGTGCGCGGTTCAGGGCATCTGCACCGCTGGTGCGTTCTACTTCCTGAACGAGGCCGATGTGGTGATCTGCTCGTCGGACGCCACGTTCTTCGACTCGCATGTCACCTACGGTCGGGTGTGCGCGGTGGAACCGATCGGGCTGATGCGGAAGATCGGGCTGGGGGAGACGCTGCGGATCGCGTTGTCGGGCAACGACGAGCGGGTCTCGGCCCAGACCGCGCTGCGCATCGGCCTGGTGACCGAGGTCGTGGACCGCGCGCGGCTCTGGGAGCGTGCCCACGAGATCGCGGCGGGGATCGCGCGCAAGCCGTCGGCCGCCACGCAGGGAACCGTGCGCGCCATCTGGGAGTCGCTGGACCGGCCGTACCGCGCGGCGATGGAGCAGTCGCTGATCTACACCCGGCTCGGCAACCCGATCGGGATGGCCGAGGCGGAGGCGGATGCCAAGGAGTCGCCCGCGGGTGGCACGGGCGGGACGGGCGGGACGCCGGACGGGAACCCGACGGCCGGGCGGCCGTGGAGGTTGCGGTGACCGACCTGACCCCGGCCCCGGCCCCGCCCTCGCCCTGGACGTTCGGCGTTGAGCCGCTCCCGGAGACCGTCGAGGCGGCGGAGCGGTTACGGCAGGTCATCGGTCTACTGCTCGCGCTCGAGTATCCCGACCCGGCGGTGGACGCCCTGCTCGCCGCCCTCGACGTGGCGCAGCGGCTGCTGGGCCGGCGCGTCCCGGCCGACCCGGCGCCCCGCGTCGGCCCGGCGGCGGACGGCGACGGCCGCGTCTACCTGGACCACTCCCGCCACATCGGCGCGTTCAATCCCTGCTTCCCCGGTTACGAGATCGCCGTCGACGGCGACCGTGCCGAGGGCACGGTCAACTTCCCGATCGCCTACGAGGGCCCGCCGGGCCTGGTCCACGGCGGTTTCCTCGCGCTGTTCTTCGACGCGGTGATCCAGCACCACAACTGCGACCTCGGCCTGGCCGGGAAGACGGCGGGGCTCGCGCTGCGCTACCGGCGGCCCGTCCCGCTGCGCACCGATCTGCGCTTCGTGCTGGCCCGGTCGGCCGACGGGCCGCGGATCAGGACCACCGGCCGGCTGCTGGCCGGTGACCCCGCCGGTGACCCCGCTGGTGACGTCGTGCTGTGCGAGGCGGAGCTGGACGCGGTCAAGGGCGACCGGGCCCGGCTGCCGGACGTCTCACCGCGGAGGGCGCAGTCATGATCGCCACGACCGTCGACGCCGGGGACGGGACGCCGCTGACCGTCCCGGCGCTGCTGCGCCGGCAGGCCGACCGGTACGGCCCGCGGGTCCTGCTCGCCTGCGACGAGGACGTGCTCACCTACGCCGACGCCGACCGGCGGTCAAGGGCGCTCGCCCGCGGCCTGCTGGCGGTGGGTGCCGGCCGCGGCACGCACATCGGGCTCCTGTACCCGAACGGGAGCGAGTTCGTCGTCGGCTGGCTCGCCGTCGCGCGGATCGGCGCGGTGAGCGTGCCGCTGAGCACCTTCTCCACCGGCGCCGAGCTGCGGACCCTGCTGCGCAACGCCGACGTCGGGGTGCTGCTGAGCGCGCGTTCCCACCGCTCCCACGACTACGTCGCGGCGCTGCGGGACGCCGTCCCCGAGTTCGGTGAGGCCGCGGCACCACCCCTGCTCGCCCCGTCCATGCCGGTGCTTCGGCACGTCTTCGTCGGCTCGACGGCGGATGCCGAGCCCGGGATGGCAACCGACGGCGGGGGCGGTGCCGGTCCCGCCTGGGAGGTGCACGCCCTGCTGACCCGGGGCACCGAGGTGGGCGAGGACGTCGCCCGCGCGGCCGAGGACGCGGTGCACGCGAGTGACCGGCTCGTGATCGTGCATACGTCGGGGTCGACGAGTGTGCCGAAGGGTGTGATCCACACCCATGGCGCGCTGATCCGCCACCTCGCGAACCTGAACGAGATCCGCCGCTACACCGCCGACGACGTGCTGTTCTCGAACTCGCCGTTCTTCTGGATCGGGGGGTTCGCCTACGCGCTGCTCGGCACGCTGCTCGCCGGCGGCCGGCTGGTGTGCTCCAACGCGCCGAGCGCCGCCGGTGTGCTCGACGTGCTCGAGCGCGAGCGCCCGACGATGGTCAACGGCTACGCGCAGTCGGTGGCGCGCCTGCCCGCCGACCCGACGTTCGCCCGCCGTGACCTCTCCTCGATCCGGCGCGGGAACCTGTACGCGCTCATGCCGAGCGACGTCCGGCCGGCCGACCCGCAGCTGCGCCACCAGATGCTCGGCATGACCGAGACCGGCAGTGTGTGCCTGGTCAGCGAGGACGAGGGCGACCAGCCCGAACACCGGCGCGGCTCGTTCGGACGTCCGGCGCCGGGTTTCGAGGCCCGGATCGTCGATCCCGAGGACGGGCGGGTGCTCGGCGCGGGCGAGGTGGGGGAGCTGTGGCTGCGGGGCCCGTTCCTGATGGAGGGCTACTACGGGCGGGAACGCCACGAGGCGTTCGACGCCGACGGCTGGTACCACTCCGGTGACCTGTTCGTCGTCGACGACGAGGGGTTCTTCTACTTCAAGGGCCGGGGTGGCGACGTCATCAAGACGGCCGGCGCCAACGTCTCGCCGCTCGAGGTCGAGGCCGCCATCCGGGACGTCGCCGCGCTGACCGCGCACGTCGTCGGCCTGCCGGACGCGGCCCGCGGCGAGATCGTCGCCGCGGCGGTCCGGGTGCCCCCCGGGCGGACCGTCGACCCCGACGGGCTGCGCCGCCGGCTGACCGAACGCCTCTCCGCGTACAAGGTCCCCCGGCGCATCGTGCCGATCGCCGACGACGAGGTGCCGACGATGTCCAGCGGCAAGATCGACATGACCGCGCTCAAGGAGCTGCTCCGTGCCGCCGGATGACTCCCTGCCCGACCCCGCGCTGTCTGAAGAGGCGGTGCTGCCCGAAGCGACGCCTGAGGAGGCGGTGCTGCCCCATGCGCCGGTGCTGCCGGGCCAGCTGACCATCCCGGCGCTGCTCGCGACCCGGCGGCGCCTCGACGGCGCGGTCCAGGCGTTCGTCAGCGACGACGAGGAGATCACCTTCGCCGAGCTCGACGACGCGAGCCGGACCCTGGCCGGGCGGCTGGTCGGCGCCGGCGTCACCAAAGGCAGCAGGGTCGGGCTGGTGATGCCGAACGGCATCGGGTGGGCGACCGCCGCGCTGGCGGTGATGCGCGTCGGTGCCGTGCTCGTCCCGCTGAGCACCCTGCTGCGGCCGCCGGAGCTGCTCGCCCAGCTTCGCGCCGCCGCCGTCACCCAGCTGGTCGTGGTGCCGCGGCTGCGCGGCCGCGACCACCTCGACGAACTGGCGTCGGCGGCGCCCGGGCTGACCGAGCATGCCCGGCGCGGCCGCCCGCACCCGGATCTCCCGTCACTGCGCCGGATCTGGACCTCGGACGAGTGGACCTCGGACGAGCTGCCCGCCGGCGCCGCACCGGCGCCGCTCGTCGAGGCGCTCGTCGAGGCGCTCGGCCGGGCCGTCCGCCCGGCCGACGACCTGGCCGTGCTGTTCACCTCGGGCAGCCGCGACACCCCGAAGGGGGTGCTCCACACCCATGGCAACGGGCTGCGGGCCGTCGCGTCCAGCCTGGACAGCCGCCGCATCGGGCGGGGCGAACGGCTCTACATCCCGATGCCGTTCTTCTGGACCGGTGGGTTCGGCGGCGGACTGCTCTCGGCGCTCGTCGCCGGCGCCACCCTGCTCACCGAGGCCGTGCCGGAACCGGCCCGCACGCTGCGGTTCCTGGAGCGCGAACGGGTGACGCTGTTCCGCGGCTGGCCCGACCAGGCAGCACGGCTCGCCGCGCATCCGGCGTTCGCCACCACCGACCTGTCGACGCTGCGGCCCGCGAGCCTCGGCGCGGTGCTGCCACCGGCGGCGCGGCCGGGGCCGGGCGCCCGGGCGAACCTGTTCGGGATGACCGAGACCTTCGGGCCGTACTGCGGTTCCCGGCTCGACACCGACCTGCCCGCCGGCAAGCACGGCAGCTGTGGCCGGCCGTTCACCGGTGTCGAGGTGCGGATCGCCGACCCGGAGACCGGAACCGTCCTCCCGCCCGGTACCGAGGGCGAGATCCGGCTGCGTGGGCCGAACGTCATGCGCGGCATCGCCGGCCGGCACCGCGCGGACGTGTTCGACGCCGACGGGTTCTACCCCACCGCGGACCGCGGCCTGCTCGACACCGACGGCTACCTCTGGTATAGAGGCCGCCTCGACGACATGTTCAAGGTCCGGGGCGCGACGGTCTACCCGATGGAGGTCGAGGCGGCGCTGCGTGCGCTGCCCGGCGTCACCGACGCCTACGTCACCGACGTCACTGCCGCCCAAGTCACGGACGTCTCCACCGGACCGGGAGCCGCGGGCGCCGCCGGGGCCGTGGGGGCGCGGGAGGTCGCGGCGGTGGTCGTCGCCAGCTCACTCGACGACCCGGACGAGCTGGCCGAGCAGGCCCGGGCCAACCTGAGCAGCTTCAAGATCCCGACCCGCTGGCTGATCGTCCGCGCCCCCCACCGGGTGCCGCGGCTGGCCAGCGGAAAGGTCGACATCGACGCGCTCCGCCGCCTCCTCGTCGAGGAGGGCACCGCGGGTTCCCGGAAGGTGAGGTCAAGGTGAAGGCCATCGACTGCCTGGTCAACGTGGACATGGGGGACAGCGCGCCGCCGGACTGGATGATCCGGGTGAAGGAGGACTACTTCAAGGGCGGGGCGGACTTCCTGCGCAGCCCGGAGCTTCCCGAGCTGGTCGACGCGATGGACGCGGCCGGTGTCGAGCGGGCGATCCTGATCTCCAAGGCGGGGCGGAAGGACGACCGGGCGCGGCGCTACGCCGAGGAGCGTCCGGACCGTTTCGCGCTCGGGATCGGCGGTTTCAACCTGCTGCGTCCGATGAGCGCGCTGCGCGCGCTGGAGTCGTTCGTCCGGGACTACCCGGTCGTGTACGCCACGGTCGGGCCGAGCTTCTGGGGGGACGGGATGTACCCGCCCAGCGACGCGGTCTACTACCCGCTCTACACCAAGTGCTGCGAGCTCGACCTGCCGTTGTGCGTCAACACGGGTATCCCGGGGCCGCCGATCCCCGCGGAGCCGCAGAACCCGATACATCTCGACCGGGTCTGTATCCGGTTCCCGGAGCTGCGGCTGTGCATGATCCACGGGGCTGATCCGTGGTGGGACACCGCGATCCGAATGATGATCAAATATCGCAATCTGCGGCTGATGACGTCGGCGTGGTCTCCCAGGCGGCTGCCGGCGTCGCTGCTGCACTACCTGTCGACCCGGGGCCGCGACCGGATCATCTTCGCCTCGGACCACCCGGTCCTGTCCATGTCCCGGTGCACCGGAGAGGTCGCCAACCTCGACCTGACCGACGAGGTCCGCCAGGCCTGGCTCCACGACAACGCCCAGTCCTTCTTCTTCGCGGAGCGCAAGCCGGGCCGGTAGGGAGACCATCCCCATGACGACCGACCAGCTCACCGAGTTCGGCTTCGACCAGTTCTGGACCTGGGTCGGGCTCAGCCCGGTCACCGGCGCCCAGCTCAAGGACATGGCCGGGCCGCTGCGGGACAGCCGTCCGGGACCCGCACGGCATCCGGATCTGGTCGGTCCTCGTCACCGTCGGCGACCACATCGCGCCGGAACACCGGAGCGCCGGGCCGTGGGCCGGCTGGCCACCTACCTGCTCGGCTCCGGCGACATCCTGGTGCGGGTCAACGGCTGGGACCCGGCGGTGCTCGCCCGGTTCCGGGCCGACAAGCTCGTCCAGGGGTTCCGCGACGCGCGGGTGCATCCACTGGATCATGAATCCGGGGGCGCGTGGCGCATACCCGCATTCATGATCCGTCCAAGGTGCGGCCCCTGCCGGGGACGATCAAAGATCGATGAGTTCAACGGTCACGGCCGCGATGCCACCCGCGTCCAGGGCCTCAGCCTCGCGAACAGCGCGCTTGATGGGCAACGCATAGCTGCCACGCCCGCTGTCGGGAAAGATCGAGGTCGTCCACGTGCTGCCGCCGACCGTGACCCGCACCCGCAGCGACCCGAAGCCACGGCGCTGTCCGCCAGTCCGGTCGCGAATCTCTTCGGATGCCTCGGGGGGCAAGCTGACGAACGTCCAGCTGTCAGCGCGCCGGGTCTCCCAAATCCACAGCTCACCCTCGAAAACGACGACCACGAACTCAGCGTCGCACATGGGGCCGACAGTTCCTGGGGTGGGACGTCGCGATTTGGACGCTCGCCCCAGCCCGGCCCGCACTGGGCCCGGATCGACCGGCATAGCCGCCAGTGCCGTTCCTGCTACCCCGACGCCTCCACCCGGCATGGACCGCCCACGGTGGGTAGCGGACAGGGGTAGCGGCCGCTACCTCCCTGCCCCGGTGCCACTACCCGCCATATCGCCAGCGAGCGCAGTTCGGCAGCCGCCCGGACGCTCCGTGGTCCAGGTGCTCGACGGCGAGCACCGGCCGGCTGGCGGTGACCGACGACGGATGGTTGAGGCCCAGTCCTGTGGCGGTGACTTCGGCGCGTGAGAGGCATACTGCTGCCGGTGTCAGTGGGCTCGTCGTGCCGGCCTGTCCCACGACCGCGGTAGTGCCGCTGGCCACCTTTCCCGACGTCATCGGGGGCTTCCCACGTAGCGTCAGCATGACCCCCTCGGTACAGGGGGCGATCAGATTCGCGACGAAGGGCATGTGACGATGGCGGACGTATCGGTGCGGTTGCAGGCGGACGCCGGCGCCGAGATCGTTCTGAATCTGTCTGTCCTTCAGGCGATCCGGCTGGTCGAGGCCATCGCGAGCAGGGCCGCGGACATGATGCCCGAGCCCGGACGGGCACAGGTCGACCCACGTTGGCTGGTGCCGCACACCGGCCCGCAGACGGCAGCCGCGGCACCACTCCGGCCGGGCCAGTGAAGCGGTCCGGTTCTGCGACGCCGGCGGACGAGTACGTGACCGCGACGAGCTACAAGGTCACGCCTCTACCGGGTCAGGCAGGGGAGTAGGCGTCCCATGCGTCGAGAGCTGCCTGGAGTCGTTGCGTGAAGTCCGCGTCGAGGCCCCGGCGGCAGGCTATGCGTCGTAGTTAGCCCTCGGCGCCTTGTAGCAGCCCGGACTCGGGATGGGTGAGGATGATGCCGCCCTGGCTGCCGTGCTTCTCGATGTGGCTCCAGGAGTCGGTGTCGGGACCGTTGCCCGCCACGGGGACGTGGCCCTCGACGAACCGGTCTCTCGGTTGCGGCACCCCCAGGTGAACTCGTGGAGGACGCAGGCAGGCCACAGCTGGATCAGGTACTGCTCCGTCCGCCGCTCGCCTGTGGCCCGCGCGGGACGTCCCGGAAGGGGCCGGTGTCGGCGCGGTGCTCGCGGGGCATGCCGAGCAGCCGTTCGCTGATCACATTGCGGGCCATCTCGGTCGTGCCGCCGCCGATACAGGCCGCCTGGCTGGCCAGGTAGCCGCGCGCGACCTGGGCGGAGGTCTCGTCGTGTGGTGCCCAGACCACCCCGGTGTCACCGCACAGCTCCGTCGCTATCGCCGCGCGGCGGCTGGTCGCGGTGCCGCTGAACAACCGGCACATGGCGGCGGCGTGGTGCGGCAGGGCGCCGGTGGCCATCTTGCGGGTGACCGACTCGACGAGGGCCCTGGTGACGAGGGCGAGTGTCTGCCCCTCGCCGATGAGGTCCCGGGTGCGGCTGTCGTCGATCGTGCCGAGGCGCCGGGCGGTCTCGAGCATCATCCGGGGCTCGTAGGGGCCGTCGTTCGGGCGGTTGCCGCTGCCGGTGACGTAGGGCGAGCCCCCGGAGATGGTCCGCTCGTGGTGGAGCCAGCGGGTGACGACGCCCCAGCCGGCGTCGACGTCGCCGACGCGGTCGTGGTCGGGTACGACGACGTCGGTCAGGTACTCCTGGCAGAACTCCTTCGAGCCGTTGACCAGCTCGATCCGGTGGGTGTCGACGCCCGGGGCGCTGACCGGCAGGCTGAACACGGTCAGCCCGATGTGTTTCCCGACGTCCCAGTTCGTGCGGGCCAGGCACAGCGCCCAGTCGCCGTACCAGGCGGAGGTGGTCCAGATCTTCGATCCGTTGAGGATCCACCGGTCGCCGTCGCGGGTCGCGGTGGTGACCGCGCCGGCGGCGTCGGACCCGCCCCCCGGCTCCGACAGGAGCTGGACCCAGATCTCCTCGCCGCGCAGCATCGCCGGGATGTGGCGCAGCTTCTGTTCGTGGGTGCCGAACTCCAGCAACACGGCCATGCACGGGATGAACGTCGACGCCTGGATCTCCGCCGGGTAGTCGTAGCCGCGGATCTCCCGGTTGAAGGCGGCCTGGTGCATCGGTGTCAGCCCCTGCCCGCCGTACTCCGCCGGCACGCAGATGCCGGCGAACCCGCCGTCGAACAGCCGGCGCTGCAACTCGCGGCAGGTGGCGACGCGGGCCAGCTCCTCGGCCTCGGGGCGCTGGGTCGCCGTCAGGAAGAATTCGGTGGTGTCCGGATCGGCGGGTGGCATGTTCTCGGCGAGCCAGCTTCGGGCGCGCGCGGTGAACTCCTCGACTGTGATCATTACGCTCGTCCTCCGTCTGCCACGGCGGCCTCGACGAGGCGCACGAGCCGTTCGGTGAAGTAGGCCGGCGTGCCGAACAGCTGAGCGTCGACCAGAGCTCGGCGCAGGTAAAGGTGCAGGTCGTGTTCGTAGGTGACGCCGATCCCGCCGTGCAGCTGGACGCAGTCCTGGATCGCCTCGGGGCCGACCCGCCCGACGTAGGCCTTGGCCGTGCTGGCCCACGTGCGGGCGTCGGCACGGCCGGTGCCGACCAGGCGCGCCGCCTTCTCGGTGACCGCCGCGCTCGCCTCCAGCTGGGTGCGCAGGTCGGCCATCCGGTGCTTGATCTCCTGGTACGACCCCAGCGGCCGGCCGAAGGAGTAGCGGTCGTTGGTCCATCGCAGGGTCAGCTCGAACGCGCGGTGCGTCGCCCCGACGATCTCACCGGCCTGCAGCACGGCGCTGATGTCGAGCAGCGCGGCGTCGTGGGCGTCGGCGGTGCCCGGCTCGCCGACCCGGGCGGTCACCGGCACGGTCACCGCCCGCAGCGTCACCGCCTGGTAGCGGCGGGTCAGGTCGATGCTGTCGAGCGGGGTCGTCTCCACGCCGGGAGCGCCGAGCGGGACGAGGAAGTGCGACCGCGCGCCGTCGCCGGTGGCGTTGTCCGGACCGGTGGCGGCGACGAGGAGGTAGCCGTTCGGACCTCCCCGCTCGATGCAGGGGACCGTGCCGTCCAGGACGACCCGGTCGCCCGAGCGGGCGGACCGAACCTGCGCGCCCGCGCGCCCTCCGGTCCGCGGCGAGTGCCCCCAGGCGGCGGTGGCGCCTCCGTCGAGCAGCTTCGCCAGCGGGCCGGCGTGCAGCTCCGCCGAGCCCCACCGGCCCAGCGCCGCCGCGACGACGTTCGTCCCGATCAGTGGCCCCGGCGCGGCGTGCCGGCCGAACTGGAAGGTGACCGCCAGCAGGTCGGCCAGCCCGTTCCCGCTGACGGAACCACCGCCGGCGTGCTCCGGGACCAGTGGCGTCGTCCAGCCGAACTCGGCACCCTGCTTCCACAGGGTGCCGTCGAATGTCTCGTCCTGCCGCGCCAGCTCGCGCACGCGGGACGGGGGGTATCTCGCCTCCAGGTACTGCGCCGTCGTGTTCCCGAGCAGATCCTGGTCCGCGGTCTGGGTGAACATCGTCCTCCTGGGGCGGTGCCCGAGGTCGGCGCCGTCGCCGTGGCGGTGCTGCACCGCGGGGCTGACGGGCGGTGGGGCCGCTGGGTGTCCAGTGGGCGCAGCCTACGCCCGCAGGCGGTAAAAGGTCTACATGTAATCCGGACCGGGGAGTCGCGGGCGCGGGCCGCCGCGGGCCGCCTGGTGCGGCGGTCTCCCCGTCGCGCCGCGGGCGTCCCCGTCGCGCCGCGGGCGTCCCCGGCGGCCGGACGGGCTGTGGGCGCGGACAGGCCGGGAGCGTCCGGTGGTGCGTCCGCGCCGGCGGCCGCCGCATCTTCCTACTTCTGGTGATATTGAAACATCTAGATCTATGACTTAGGGTTCCGGGTGAACGGCCCGCGTGCCGGAGACGCGCCGGCAGGCCGACGAGCGGACGACTGGAACTGGGAGAGCGCGGGATGAAGGCGACTGCGGCGGTGCTCCGGCAGGCGGACGGGCCCTACGTGCTCGAGGAGGTCGAGCTCGATCCGCCCGGACCCGGCGAGGTGCTGGTCCGCGTGGTGAGCGCCGGCATGTGCCATACCGACGTCGTGCCGCGCCAGGACGGGGCGCCGGCGCCGCCGCCGATCATCACCGGGCACGAGGGCGCCGGCGTGGTCGAGGCTGTCGGCGAGGGCGTGGCGCGGGTGTCGGTCGGTGACCACGTGGTGCTTTCGTTCGACTCCTGCGGCGAGTGCCCGAGCTGCCGCCGGGGCGCCCCGCCCTACTGCGATCTGTTCCTGTTCCGCAATTTCTTCGGCCGCCGCCTCGACGGCACCACCGGTGTCCGCGACGCCGACGGGGGCGAGATCGCCTCGCGCTGGTTCGGCCAGTCCTCGTTCGCGACCCACTGCGTCGCCGCGGAGCGCGGCGTCGTCGTGGTGGACCGGGACCTGCCGCTGGCGAAGCTGGGCCCGCTGGGCTGCGGCATCCTCGCCGGCGCCGGTTCCGTGCTCGTCGACCTGAACGTGGGGGAGGGGGACAGCATCGCCGTGTTCGGCGCCGGCGCGGTGGGCCTCGCGGCGATCATGGCGGCGCGGGTGGCCGGCGCGGGCCCGATCATCGCGGTCGACCTCCACCGGCACCGGCTGGAGCTCGCCACCGAGCTCGGTGCCACCCATGTGCTGGACGGCGCCGGCACGGATCTCATCCCCCGGATCCAGGAACTGACGGGGGGCGGGGCCCGGTTCGGCTTCGACACCACCGGAAACGTCGCGGTCATCGCGACCGCCGTCGGCGCGCTGCGGATGGGCGGGCACTGCGGGCTGGTGGGCATCCAGACCGAGCCGATCACCTTCGGCCCGGTGGCGCTCCTCGGCAAAACGGTGTCGAGCATCCTCGAGGGCGGCGCCGACCCGCAGATCGTGATCCCGCGGCTCATCGAACTGTGGCGGGCGGGCCGCTTCCCGTTCGACCGGCTGATCGAGACCTACCCGCTCGAGGCGATCAACACCGCGGAGGAGGCCTCGCGGTCGGGCAAGGTCGTCAAGCCGGTCCTGCTCCCGTCCGGGCAGGCCTGATCCGTCGACGGCAGCGGCGCGGGCGAGTCCGCACCGAGGTGGCCCGGACCGAGGCGGTCCGCGCTGAGGGAGTCCGCACCGGAGGAGTGTGCATGGACATCGAGCATCCGAAGCGGTTCGCGGCGTCCGCGCCGGACCGGCCAGCTGTGATCATCGGCGATCGGGTGTTGTCGTACGGGGAGCTGGAGCGGCGATCCAACCAGGTGGCGCAGGCGCTGAGGTCGTCCGGGCTCGGCGTCGGCAGCCACCTCGCCGTACTGATGGAGAACCGGACGGAGTACTTCGAGGTGGTCTGGGCGGCACTGCGCGCCGGCCTCCTGGTGACTCCGATCAACTGGCATCTGTCGGCCGCCGAGGCCGGGTACATCGTCTCCGACTGCGGTGCCGCCGCGCTGGTCGTGTCCGCGCCCCGGGCCGACGTGGCCGCCGGGATCGACGCCCCGGCGCTGAAGGTGCGGCTCGCCGTCGGCGGGCCGGTCGAAGGGTTCGACTCGTACGAGGAGGTCACCGGCGCCCAACCGGCGTCGCCGGTCGACGACGAGTGCGAGGGCAACTGGATGTTCTACTCGTCGGGCACCACCGGCCGGCCCAAGGGGATCACACCGGCGAGTGTCGGTGGCCCGGTCGGCGCGGGCGACCAGTTCACCGGGATGGTCAGGTTCCTGTACGGCGCCGACGAGTCGACGCGTTACCTGAGCCCGGCGCCGCTCTACCATGCCGCGCCGCTGGCCTGGGCGACCGCGGTCCACCGGATCGGCGGCACGGTCATCGCCACCGAGCGGTTCGACGCGCTCGAGTTCCTCCGGCTCGTCGAGCGGCACCGGGTGACCTTGAGTCAGGTGGTACCGACGCACCTCGTCCGGCTGCTGAAGCTGCCCGCGGCGGACCGGGCCCGGTTCGACCTGTCCAGCCTGCGGACGCTCGTGCACGCCGCGGCGCCCTGCCCGCCCGAGGTCAAGCGGGCCGTCCTGGACTGGCTCGGGCCGGTCGTGTACGAGTACTACTCCGGCAGCGAGGGAGTCGGGTTCTGCGCCATCGGTCCCGAGGAGTGGCTCGCCCACCCGGGCTCGGTCGGCAGGTCGCTGCTGGCCCCGGTGCACATCGTCGACGGGGACGGCAACGAGGTGCCGCCGCGCACCGAGGGCCGGGTGTACTTCGAGGTGGCTCGGCCGTTCGCGTACCACGGTGACCCGGAGCGGACGGCCGGCGCGTTCGACGAACGCGGGTGGGGCACCTTCGGCGAGGTCGGCTGGGTGGACGAGGACGGCTACCTCTACCTCGCCGACCGGGTGTCGAACATGATCATCTCGGGTGGCGTGAACATCTACCCACGCGAGGTCGAGGACGTGCTGATCCTCCACCCCGCCGTCACGGATGTCGTCGTGATCGGCGTGCCGGACGCCGAGATGGGCGAGTCGGTGCGCGCGGTCGTCCAGCCGGCGGAGCCCCCCGCCGACACCGCTGTGCTCGAGGCGGAGCTCATCGCGTTCGCCCGGGACCGCGTCGCCCACTACAAGTGTCCCCGCTCGGTCGTGTTCCTGGCCGAGCTGCCGCGCCTGCTGACCGGCAAGGTCGCGCGGCGCCTGTTACCCCCGGAGGTTACCGCGTGACCACTGTGATCGAACGCGACCGGCTGCTCGTCGGCGGCCGCTGGCGCGAGCCCGCCTCGCCCGGCCTGATCGAGGTCCGCTCGCCGCACGACCAGCGCCTCGTGGCCACCGTCCCGGAGGCCGGCCAGGCTGACGTCGACGCGGCCGTCACCGCGGCACGGGCCGTCCTGGCGGATGGCGACTGGGCGGCGACCACCGGCGGCGAACGCGCCGGCCTGATCCGCAAGGTGTCCGGCGGGCTGCAGGCCCGGGCCGAGGAGCTGGCCGGGCTGGTCACCGACGAGATGGGCGCGCCGGCGAAGTTCTCGATCTTCGGCCAGGCCATCAGCCCCGCGCTCATCCTGGACGGCTTCGCGGACGTCGCCGAGCGGTTCGCCTTCACCGAGGAGCGGGCCGGCGTGATGGGGCCCTGCCTGGTGCAGAAGGTGCCGGTCGGGGTGGCGGCCGGGATCGTGCCGTGGAACGTACCGATCTTCATCTCGTGCATGAAGCTCGGCGCGGCGCTGGCGGCCGGCGCCCCGATCATCCTGAAGCCGGCCCCGGAGGCGCCGCTGAGCTCGTTCCTGCTCGCCGAGGTGCTCCTCGACGCCGGCATCCCGGCGGGTGTGGTGAGCGTGCTGCCCGGCGGTGCCGACCTCGGTCGGTACCTGGTCGCCCACCCGGGTGTCGACAAGGTGTCGTTCACGGGGAGCAGCGCGGCCGGCCGGACGGTCGGGGCCACCTGCGGGGAGCTCGTGAAGCGGTGCACGCTGGAGCTCGGCGGCAAGTCGGCCGGCATCATTCTCGACGACGCCGACCTGGCGACCGTCGTCCCACAGCTGCTCGACTCCGCGCTGCAGAACAACGGTCAGGTCTGCGCCGCGCAGAGCCGCGTGCTGGCCCCGGCCGCGCGCTACGACGAGGTCGTCGACGCGCTCGCCGACCACGTGCGGGCGCTGGTCGTCGGTGACCCGCGCGACCCCGGCACCGACGTCGGCCCGGTCGTCTCCGCCCGCCAGCGGGACCGGGTCGAGGGCTACATCGCCGACGGCCGGGCCGGTGACGCCCGGCTGGTGGTCGGCGGCGGCCGCCCCGCCGGCCTCGACCCCGGCTTCTACGTCGAGCCGACGCTGTTCGCCGACGTCGACAACGCCAGCCGGATCGCCCGGGAGGAGATCTTCGGGCCGGTGGTGACGGTGATCCGGTACGAGGGCGAGGGCGAGGACGAGGCGGCGGCGATCGCCAACGACTCCGAGTACGGTCTGTCGGGCTCGGTGTGGACCGCCGACACCGCCCGCGGCGTCGCGCTGGCCAGCCGGATCCGGACCGGCACCTGCGCGGTCAACTCGATCGCGATCGTCGAGCCGCGCAGCCCGTTCGGCGGGTTCAAGCAGTCCGGGATCGGCCGGGAGATGGGCCCCGAGGGCGTCGAGGCCTACACCGAGACCAGGACGGTCGTCCTGCCCTTCGGTTGACTCCACCTACCGGGCCGGCTCCCGGCCTTCGTCCGTCCTGGCGGGGCTGCTCATCGCGGTGGGCCGCCCGCGGCGAGGCCCGCCCCGAACACATGCCGGCCGTTGATGATCGGGAGGTCGAGGAAGGTGCGTATCCCGGGCTCCGCCCGGCAGACCGGCCCGATCGCGTGCACGGCGTGCATCGCCGTGCCGAGACAGCCCTGGTCGTTCTCGTCCTCGCCGTGGACGGCGATCCTGGACTCGAGCACCATCGACGGCTGGCCCTCGACGGTGACCCGCCAGCCCCGGCCGGTGGGCCAGTCCGGTGCCTGCCCGTGTCCGACGCGGGTGACGTGCTCGATGGTCAGCGCCCGGCGGCCCCCGATGACGGCGGTGCAGGAGAACCGCTGCGCCGAGACGGTTCCGGCCTCGATGCGACCGGCACTGATGTCGAACGCCGTGTCGGTGACGGCCACCGCCCGGTCGTAGACGAGGTCGTCGATAGTGGCCCCGAGGCCGTCGGCGACCATCATGATCGGTGCCCGGAAGACGCCTCCGGCCAACACCGGGTCGGACATCGGTACGGCGGCGCCGGGTGCCCGCCCGAAGCCCATAATGTCGAAGAGCATGTCGGCGCTGTCGTAGGTGGAGTAGTCGAGCAGCTCCTGGACGAGCAGGGAGTCGATCCGCCGGAACAGCGGGGACATGGTGAGGGGCAGCACCTCGGCTGCCCAGCCGGGTTCGATGCCGGTGCCGTGGAAGGACGTCCCGCCCTCGGCGCAGGCGGCCTCGAGCCGTTCGACGACGCGGCGGCCCGCGCTGCGCGGGTAGATGTGCGCCGTCACCGCCGTCGACACCACGTTCTTGCCCGCCGCGAGCAGCCGGCAGATGTCGTCGAGGGCTCCGGCCGGGTTCATCTCGCCCTGTGCCATGTACAGGACGCAGTCGGCGTCGAGGGCGACGATCTCGTCCCGGTCCCGGGTCGCCGGCACCCCGAGGTCGCCGACGCCGCAGATCTCGCCGACGTCCCGGCCGGCCTTCGCGTCGCTGTAGACCAGCGCGCCCACCAGCTTGAGCTCGGGATGCCGGCAGAGGGCCGCGACCGCGTGCCGGCCCACGTTTCCCGTCCCCCACTGGATCACTCGAAGCACAGCCACCTCCCGGTCCCGTTGTGGATCTGACCCTGGCCGGGGCGCCGACCGCGACGGCCGCGCCGGGGCCGTCGGTGTGCGGGAGTCCGCGTCGTCGCTCTCGCCCGGACGACCGGATGAGTCGTGTCCGCGATTGCCGCCAAGGCCCGTTACCTGGCCGCGGGTACGCAAGATATCTAGAGGTTAACGTGAACGCAATGGGGTGGCCGGATCGGCGCGGACCGGATCGCGGTGGGGCCGGTGGATGGCGGGCACCGTCCGGCTGTGCGTGGCCGGCGGAGTTCCGGCGATGGTGGCGCGGGTCGCCGTGGCGAACCGGATGCCTCCGAATGCGACTGGAAAAGTTTAGATATTATCGCCTAGACTCCGGGTGACCGAGGAGTCCGCGGGGGCCGAAACGGAGAGGACGCGCGATGGAGCTCGACTTCGGAGCGATCGACGCCGACAACCACTACTACGAGTCGATCGACGCGTTCACCCGGCACCTCGACCCCCGGTTCAAGACCCGGGGCGTCCGGGTCGTCACCGAAGGTAGGCGGACGCACATCCTCATCGGTGGGCGGGTCAATCGGTTCATCCCGAACCCGACGTTCAACCCGATCGTCGTGCCCGGCTGCCTCGACCCGCTGTTCCGTGGCCAGGTGCCCGAGGGGGTCGACCCGAGAACGCTGATGCGGGTCGAGCCGCTCAAGGGGGAGTACCAGGGCCGTGATGAGCGCGTCGCGGTGGCGGAGAGCCAGGGCCTCGACGCCGTCCTGCTGTTCCCGACCCTGGGCTGCGGCGTCGAGGAGGCGCTGAAGCACGACGTGGACGCGACGATGGCGAGCCTGTCGGCGTTCAACCGGTGGCTCGAGGAGGACTGGGGCTTCGTCCACCGCGGCCGTCTCGTGTCGGCGCCCATGCTTTCGCTGGCCGATCCGGAGGCGGCGCTGGCCGAGCTTGACAGCCTCGTCGAACGTGGCGCCCGCATCGTGCACATCCGGCCCGCGCCGGTGCCGGGCCGGCACGGCACGTCGCGGTCGCTGGGTGACCGCGCGCACGACCCGGTCTGGGCCAGGCTGGCGGAGGCCTCGATCCCGGTGGCCTTCCATCTCGGGGACAGCGGCTACAACGCCTTCACCGCCATGTGGGGAGGGTCCGCCAACTTCGAGGGCTACGGCAGGGTCAACACGCTGAGCAAGATCCTCGTCTCCGACCGGGCCATCCACGACACCGTCGCCTCCCTGGTCGTCGACGGGGTCCTCCACCGCCATCCGACCCTGCGCGTCGCGAGTGTCGAGAACGGCTCTGACTGGGTGTCGCTGCTGGTCAGGCGGTTGCGGAAGCAGGCGAACCAGACGCCGTGGGACTTCCCGGAGGAGCCCCTCGAGGCGATCCGCCGCAGTGTCTGGGTGACCCCGTACTACGAGGAGGACCTGCCGGTGCTGGCCGAGCTCATCGGGGTCGAGCGCGTGCTGTTCGGCTCCGACTGGCCGCACGGCGAGGGGCTCGAGCAGCCCCTGGACTTCCTCAAGGAGCTCGACGGCTTCAGCGGGGCCGAGGTGCGCAGGATCATGCGGGACAACGCGATCGAGCTCCTCGGCTCCGCGCCGCTCTGACGGCGCGGTCGCTCGGGCAGCGCGGTCACCCCGGTGCCCTGGCCGAGTCGCCGCCCGGGCGACCGGTGGCGAGGTTGGTCAGGCGGGCCACGCCACCGTCTTGGTCTCGGTGAAGATCTCCAGGCCCTCGATGCCGCACTGACGTCCGACACCGGACTGTTTGTAGCCGCCGAACGGGGCGTCGGCGCCGTACCACAGGCCGCCGTTGATGCCGAGCGTCCCGGTGCGGATCCGGCGTGCCACCGCCTTGGCCCGGTCCAGGCCACCCGACGTGATCACCCCGGACAGCCCGTACGGGGAGTCGTTGGCGATGCGGATCGCGTCCTCGTCGTCCTCGAAGCCGATCACCACGAGGACCGGCCCGAAGATCTCCTCCTGCGCGATCGTCATCCCGGGCTCGACGTCGGCGAACAGCGTCGGCTCCACGAAGTACCCGCGGGTGAGGTCCGACGGCACGCCGCCGCCCACCACGACGCGCGCACCCTCCCGGCGGCCCTTCTCGATGTAGCCCAGGACCCGCTCCTGCTGCCGCTTCGAGACCTGCGGACCCTGCAGCACGGACGGATCGGTCGGGTCGCCGTACCGGACGTCCTCGAACGCCGCCCGGGCCAGTTCGACCGCCTCGTCGTAGCGCGAGTTCGGGACCAGCAGCCGGGTCGGCATCGCGCAGCCCTGACCGCCGTGCATGCAGACCATCGCGGCGGGCGGTACGGCCTTGGCGAGGTCGGCGTCGGCGAGGACGAGATTGACCGACTTGCCGCCCAGCTCGAGGAAGGTGGGCTTCACCGTGCCGGCGGCCGCGGCCATGACGCGGCGCCCGGTCGCCGTCGAACGGTGAAGGCGACCATGTCGACGAGAGGGGAGGTGGACAGGACCTCGCCGACGAGGTGGTCGGAGGACGGAACGATGTTCACGACGCCCGGTGGGATGTCGGTGTGCTCGGCGATCAGCCGGCCGATGCGGGTGGCGTTCCAGGGGGTGTCCGGCGCCGGCTTGAGTACGCAGGTGTTACCCATGGCGAGGACGGGCCCGAGCTTGTTGAGCGCGATCTCGAACGGGAAGTTCCACGGCACGATCACGCCGACCACGCCGAGGGGCTCCTTCCAGACCTCGCGGGCGGACGGGAACCCGAACCCGAAGGCGTCCTTCGGGGGGAGCGTGCGCGACCAGGGGAACGACTCGATCATCTCCGCCGGCCAGCGCAACGCCTCACGCAGCGGGGCGTCGAGCTGCGGCCCGTAGGTCGTGATCACGGGGCATCCGACCTCGGCGACGAGCTCGGCGCGCAGGTCCTCGGCCTCGCGCTCAAGGGCCGCCTGCAGTTGCAGCAGAGCGGCGTGGCGGCCGGCGTGGTCACGGGACCACGCGGTCTGGTCGAACGCGGCGCGGGCCGCGGCGACGGCCCGCGCCATGTCGGCGGGGGAACCGTCGGCCGTGGTGCCGAGCACCTCCTCGGTGGCCGGGTTGACGTTGTCGAAGACGCGGCCGCTCGTGGCCTCGACGAGGCTGCCGTCGATCAGCATGCGGTGCTCGGGCATCAGTCCTCCAGGGAAGCTGACGTCGTGGACTGGCGGCCGACGTTACCGCATCGAAGCCAATAGATCTATATATATGCGGTGGCAGAGGGTTGGGTGGACGGCGTCCGCTCACCAGGTTTCTGTGGCGGCCGGCCTGCTCCGTCGCCGAGTCGGGATCGCACCGCCTGGAAAAAATGTATATGTTTTGGTAGCCTCTGACTGTGCGGATCGTGCTGCCATGGACCTGAAGCCATGGACCTGAAGCTCAGTGCGGAACAGCGGGCGCTCGTCGCCTCGTTCGCCGAGCTGCTCGCGAAGCATGCCCCGCCGGAACGGGTGCGGGCCGCCGAGCCGGTGGGCTTCGATCCGGTGCTCTGGGCGGTGCTGCGCGACGTCGGAGTGGTCGAGATGGCCGTCCCGGAGGAGCACGGTGGCTGGGGAGCGGCGCTTCTCGACCTCGTCCTGGTGGCCGAGCAGGTCGGAGCCGCGGTCGCGCCGGCGCCCGTCGTCGAGACGCAGGCCGCAGCCTCGCTGCTCGCTGTTCTGGCCGGCGTCGGCCTGGCCGGCGCCGTCGACGCCAGCGACGTCGACACCGACGCGGCGCGTACCGCGCTGACGACCGCCCTGCGCGGGGAGCGGCTGGTGACGCTGGCCGTGCGCCCGGCGCACGGCGGCACGGCGTCACTCGTGCCGGCGGCGGCGGTCGCCGACGACACCATCGTCCTCGACGGCGAGCGGCTGCTGCTCGTGCCGCTGCGCGACGGGACGCGCCGCGCCGTCGCCAACCTCGCCTCCGCCCCGCTCGCGGACGTCACCCTGGACGCCGATGCGGTCGAGCTCGTGCGCGGCCCGGCGGCGGTTGCCGCCTTCGAGGCCGCGCTCGACGACTGGCTGGTGCTGACCGCCGGCGGGCTCGTCGGGGTGGCCGCGGCGGCGCACCGGGCCACCTGCGAGTACGCGCGGGAGCGGCGGGCGTGGGACATGCCGATCGGTGCCAACCAGGCAGTGTCGCATCCGTTGGCGAACGGCGCGACGGCCCTGGACGGCGCCCGGTTGCTGGCGGTCAGGGCGGCCGCGGAGCCGGGGCGGGGATCGCCTCGCGCCCGCGAGCTGGCCGCGATGGCCTTCGCCTTCGCGGCGGAGACCGCCCGGCAGGTGACCTACGACGCCGTCCACTTTCACGGCGGCTACGGCTTCATGTTCGAGTACGACCTCCAGCTGTACTACCGGCGGGCGAGGGGCTGGGCGCGTGTGTGGGGCGAGCCGCGGGACGCCTATCGGCGGGCGGCCCGGGCCCGGTACGGCGGCGACACGGAGGTCTGAGCGCGTGGATTTCGAACTGGACGAATCCGTGTCGGCGTTCCGTACCGAGGTACAGGAGTTCCTCGCGCGGGAGCTGACGCCCGAACTCGACGAGCGGGTGTACCGCAGCGGCGTGTCACACGACGCGACCTTCGCCCGGCGGCTGGCCGAGCGCGGCTGGGTCGGTCCGGGCTGGGAGCGTGACGACGGCCACCGGCGGCTGAACCCCTACGAGGTTCACGTCCTCGAGGAGGAGCTGACGAGGGCGGAGGCGCCGATCTACGCCGTCGCCACCACGGAGATGGTCGCCAACGTCATCCGGGTGGTCGGCTCGGCGGAGCTCAGGGCCGAGATCCTCCCGCGGTTCCTGCGCGGTGAGCTCACCATCGCGCTGGGCATGACCGAACCCGAGGCGGGCTCCGACGTCGCCGGTGTGCGTACCCGGGCCCGCCGCGACGGCGACCGCTGGATCGTGGACGGCCAGAAGATGTTCACGACCAACGGTCACGTCACCGACTACATCTTCCTGCTCACCCGCACCCGTCCCGACGGCCCGAGGCACGCCGGCCTCACCTTGTTCCTGGTGCGGCTCGACCAGCCCGGCATCGATGTACAGGCCGTGTACACCCTCTCCGGGGAGCGGACGAACATCGTGTTCCTCAGCGGGGTGGCGGTCGAGGACCGCTGGCGTATCGGCCAGGTCGACGGCGGGTGGCGGGCGCTGATGCTCGCGCTCCAGGACGAGCACTCCGCCGCGTTCAGCCCGCACCTGGACCGCCTGCTCGGGGCGGTGGAGGAGTGGGCACGCGCCAGCGGGCGGCTGGACGAGCCCGATGTGCAGGCGCGGCTCGGTCGCTGGGCGACCGCGCTCGAGGTCGCCCGGCTGCTGGAGCTGCGCACCACCTGGATGAGCGCCACCGGGCAGGTCCCGGTGGCCGAGGGCCCCATGTCGAAGCTGTTCAGCACCGAATCCCTGGTTGACGCCGCCGAGGACCTGACCGAGCTGGTCGGGCCGGACGCCCTGCGTAGCCGGCTCGATCCCACGGCGCTCGCCGACGGCCGCATCGAGCACGCCCTGCGGTTCTCGCTCGGCACGGCGATCTACGCGGGCACCAGCGAGATCCAGCGCAACATCATCGCTGCGCAGGCCTGCCGCCTGCCCCGGAGCCGGCACCCGTCCGGCTGACAGACGCCGCGCCCACGAGGTGTCGATCTCGGCGACGGCAGTGGCCGGGCGGCGGGGGAGACCACGGTCACGGTCATGCGTTCAGCGAGTCCGGCCTGCCGATCCTGATGCTGCTGGACAAGATGAAGGTCCGCTGGGCCGGTAACCAGCCGCTGCGTGCGGACGAATATCAGTACTGATGTTGCATCAGGTCGATGACTGATTTTGCGCCCTGGGCAAGCAGCACCTTTCCCACCGTCGTCATGTGTTCTTTCCAGTGTTCTTCCGCGCCGGCGGCGTCGCCCGCCTCGATTAGGGCTGCCAGTCGGGCCTGGGAACGCAGCCCACGTAGCCGGGTGTCCGTGGTGTCTTTTCCGTCCTCGGGTTGGCTGACCGCGGCGACGGCTCGGCCGACAATTTCGTTGAGCATTTCCGCGACAATGCCCAGGGTCTGGTTTCCGGCCAGTTCGACGAGTCGGGCGTGAAAACGCGAGTTGGCGTTCCCGAACGCCTCGGGGTCGTCGATCACCTCGAGCTGCTCGGCGGTGAGCCGCCGTAGTTCGTTGGCCGCCGCGAGACGACCCCGGGACGTGGCGACAAGCCGTGCGGCGACCGGTTCGAGCAGGCTACGGGCAGCGTGGACGTCCGCGAGCGGCACGTTGCGGGCCTGGAGCACGAGGGCCGCGGTGCGCGCCGTCATCCGCTGGTCGGGCCGATGGGCGACGATTCCGCCGAGGACACCGCGTTTGACCGAGATCAGCCCCTCGGTCTCGAGTATGCGCAGTGCTTCGCGCAGGGATGGGCGGGAGACCCCGAAGCGTTCCACCAGGTCCGGCTCGTGGCCGAGCGATTCTCCCTCCGAAAGATCGCCCTGGACGATGAGCTGTCGAAGCTCGTCGGCAATGCGCTGGGGCTTTTCGCGCAGCGTCGCCCGGTCGCGATTCCGTGTTTTTCTCGACTCGGCCACCATGATCGACCTTCTCTCCCTCGGCCGCTTCCGGTAGCCGACATGGACCTGATGTGCAGGGTGGTGCACCCGCTGTTATGCCTCGACGGCCCGCTATGACTCGACACCGCTCGGTGGACCAGTTTTTGCGGTTGACCCAGCTTACCGGGGCCAGACGATACGGAGTTGACAGCCGGGTGCGACCCGGCCCGAGGCCGTAAGCACGGACCTCGGGACCCCGTTGAGACCGGCCGCTACCTGGACACCAACGGTGTGGACGTCGACGGTCATGCGCGGCGTTCCGCCGGGCCGACGCCGAGGACGGCGCTGTGCAGGGCGTCGAGGTCGGTCAGGTCGGCCAGGACGGCGTCGGCGCCGACGGCGGCCAGAGCGGCGGCGGTGGTGGCGCCGGTGGCGACGCCGACGGCCCGGACGCCGGCGTCGCGGGCGCCCTTCACGTCGTGCGGGGTGTCGCCGATGACGACGGTGCGGGCCGGCTCGAAGGTGAGGTCGTAGGCGGCCTCGGCCCGTTTGACCGCCTGCCGGACAAGCACGGCCCGGTCGCCGTCGTCATCCCCGTAGCCGCCGATGGTGAGGTCGAGGTGCTCCGTCAGGCCGAGGGCGCGGAGCTTCGCCGCCGCTACGGAACGGAGGTTGCCGGTCACCACTGACTGCACGACGGTCCCGCTCGGCAGGCCCGCGTGGTCGGCGAGGCTCGCGACGGCCGCCCGAGCGCCGGGCATCGGCTCGCCGATCTGTCGCATGCGTGCCTCGAGCCGCTCCGCGGCCAGCCCCATCGCCGTGTAGAGGGCGCTGAGAACCGCCTCGTCCACGGCGACGCCGTTGAGCCGCAGAGTGTCGCGGAGGATCGCGCGCTCGGTGCGGCCGGTCGTGTCCGCCCGTTCGCCGAGCGGACGGCCGACAACAGCCTCGAAGGCGGCGGCGTGGATCTCCCGGCCGAGCGGGCCGACGGTGAGCAGAGTCCGGTCGATGTCCCACAGGACGAGCGACGGCGTGGCCACCCTGCGATGATTCCACGGCGGCATCATCCGGTGCGCCGATACCCAGGGACGTTCGGCCACTCGGTGGTTGCTGGGATGCCCGGTGAGCTTCGTGGCAGGGTGGCGTCATGGGGACGTCAGACGGGGGCGGGGGCCACGAACGCCCGCTGCCGTCGGGCAACCGGGCCTCGCCCGTGGCTCTCGCGGCTACCCCGGCCACGTCGATGTCGGCACCGTGGCCATCGGTTCCGTTCGCGACCGGCCGTCCCGGGTACCGCGACGACCTGGCCGGCGCGGCGTCATCCCGGGCCAGCGCGGCGTTGGAGCGGTCGACCGTCCGGGCGCTCGCGGCGCTGCGGTCGGCCGGCCTCGTCCTGACACCGGTCTACCTCGCGGTGTGGAACTCCTGGTACGCGCACGAGGCCGCCGCGGTGGCGGTCGTCGTGGCGGCCTCCGCGTGGGGTGTCCTCTTCGTGGTCGTCAGCCTGCGCCACGGTGTGGGCGTGCCGCTCGCTGCCGGCACCGTCGTGGCTGCGGCCGCCCCCGCGGCGCTGAGCTCGGTCTGCCTGCCGCCGGCGTCCGCCGGTGACACCGGGAGCTGGGTGATGCTCGCCGTCTTCCACGCCGGGCTGACGGCGGCGTGGGCGCTGCCGCCGCGCGCGTTCGCCGCCGCCGAGACCGTTCTGGTGGTGTCGGTCGTCGTCGGCGGACATGACGGGCGGCCCCAGGTGTTCACCGCGGTCACCTTCACCCTGGTCGTGCCCGTCCTGTTCGCGCTCGCCGTGTGCCGCCTGCGCGAGTCGACCAGACGGGCGGACGACCGCCTCACCTCGGCGATGCTCGGCCACCGGGCCAGGGTGCTCGTGCTCGCGCTCGACCGTGACCGGCGGGAGCGTCAACGGCTGCTGCACGACACTGTCCTCAACATCCTGACGGGCATCGCCTGGGGCGGCGGGGACGATCTCGCGCTGGCGCGGCGCCGGTGCGCGGCCGGCGCCGCGGCGGTGCGCCACCTGCTCGCCCACGATCACGGCCCACCGGCCATCGGCCTGGACGCCGCTCTCGCCGCGGTGGTGAGCAGCGCCCGGGAACGCGGCCTGACCGTGCACCTGACCGGAACGGCGCCGCTCGAGGACGGGCAGCCGGCCGACGGGCATCCCGCTGCCGGGTATCCCGCTGCCGGTGAGGAGGCCGGCGGGCCGTCGGCGGCGGTCGTGGCCGCGCTGGCCGGCGCCACCGGTGAGGCGTTGGCCAACGTCGAGCGGCACGCGGGGACGGGCGAGGCGTGGGTGTGCCTGGAGCGGTCGCCACGGCGGCTGACGATCCGGGTGAGCGACCGGGGCGCCGGCTTCCAGCCGGGCAGATTCGCTCCCGACCGGCTCGGGGTGCGTCAGTCCGTCCTCGCGCGGGTCCGGGACGCCGGCGGCCTGGCGACGATCGACTCCGCGCCCGGGCGCGGCACCACCGTGACGCTGACCTGGCCGGACCACGGCGCGAACGCGGACCCGCGCCCGGCAGCCGGCGGCCCGGCCGCCGGCAGCAGCGCCGGCAGCGCCTCTGGTAGCCGGGCCGGTGCGGAGACCACGCGTGAGACGACCGCGGCGGACCTTCGGCACGACTACGCCGCCGGCCTGCGCGTGGTGATCGCCGCCCTCGCCATCGCCTGGCAGGTCCTGATGCTGCTGCCGCTGCTCGTCACGCTGGGACGGGTCCACTCCGCGGCCACGGCTGTCGGTGTCTGGCTGGTGCTCGCGGCCGCGACGGTCACCGTCGCGTCGGTGGTCCGCCGCCGTCCGCTGTCGGGGCCGGAGGCGGCCGGTGTGACGGCGCTGGCCATCGGGGCGGTGCTGGCCAGCGCCAACGTCGACGACGGCGACCTGCTGCGGGTGGTGAACTGGCCGCTGATCGCGGTGGGGTTGCTGGTCGCGTTCGTGACGGCGTCCCGGCGGGCGGTGGAGTCGCTCGCGGCGATGGCCGTCGTCGTGGCCGCCGTGGTCGCGACCGTCGTCGTCCGCGGCGTGATGGATCCGCTCACCGTCTCGCGGCTGCTCTCGCTCGCGTACGGAATCACCGGGCTTCAGCTGATCGTGGCCATGATGGGACCGTTGCTGCGGCGGACCGCCGACACCACCGCGCGGGCCGCCCGCGCCGAGGCGGAGACGGCCGCCGGCCGGGACTCCGACGTGATGATCCGCCGGGAGCGGGCGCGGTGGCTGGGCGCCATCCGCGACGACGTGTTGCCGACCCTCGACGCGCTCGCCGACGGGACAGCCGACCCGCGGGACCGCCGGTGGCGTCGGCAGTGTGCCCGGCAGGCGGGGGCGATCCGCCGCATGCTCGTCCAGGACGGTGCGGGCTCCACCCTGGCCATGCTCGCCGCCGACATCGAGGCGGTCGTCGCCGCCGCGGAGGGCCGCGGGATGACCGTCGAGGTGCAGGTCGCGGGGGAGCCGGCGAACATTCCGCTGGAGTTGCGGGCCGGGCTGGTCGACCTGCTCGACCGCACGCTCGCCGTGCTGCCGGAGAACCGGGTGCTGCTCACGCTGTGGAGTGACGCCGAGGGCGGCAGCGTCTTCGTCTCGGCAGCCTGGCCGGGCCAGACGGAGCCCCCCGCGCTGACCGGAGCCGTCCAGGCGATCGTCGATGTCGACGACGGGCGGCTCACGGTCGAGCTGCGCTGGGACACCCGTGGTCCCGAGGGTGCAGGCCGGCGGCCTGCCGACGCCGAGTGACATCGGCAGGCCGGTCATCCCGGTTGAGGCTGTGACAGCGGGCTGGCCGTCGTCTCAGTCCTCGATCGGCGTCACTCCGACCGCCTCGTACGTGGTGGGCCGGCCCTTCTCGTCCAGGGTCGTGATGAGACCGCCTCGGGAGCATTCCGCCGGGAGGGTCGGATAGGCCTTGCCGTTGCAGCGGAACCGCAGTCCGGTCGCGCCCGGCAGGTCCTTCTCCGGCATTGCCTTGATCTTGGCCGTGACGGTGGCCGGGGTGAGGTCGCCCGTGATCCCCTCGAGGGCGGAGTGGAGGGCGGAGACCGTGAGGTACATGCCGGCCGCGCCGGCCTCGGTCGTGTCGATGTCCTTGCCGTAGGTCTTCATCACGGCTTCGAAGAGGCGGACGGCTGGGTCGTCCGAGCCGAGCGGGGCGGTCGCCGTGACCGTCATGCCCTCCAGGAAGTCGCCGGGCACGGCTTCGCGGGTCGCGTCGGTGATGCAGTGCGCGATGGCCGCGAGCGGCCCGTCGTACCCGACCGCGCGCAGTCCGTTGAAGGCGCTGATGCAGAAGGCGTCGCTGCCCACCACCTGCACGATCCCGGGGTCGCCGCCGACGATGCTCTGCATCTGCGGCGTCATGTCGGCGGTGCCCGGCGGGACCAGGATGACGTCGAGCGCGATGCCCTGCTGCTCGAACTGAGGCCTGGTGAGCTGGTAGAGACCGGTGGTGACGGGCAGGTCGATCGCGATGACCGTCACCTTCTTGGCGCCCTCGTCCTTGGCCACCGTGATCGGCATGGTGACCAGGGGAAAGAACTGGTCACTGAGGGCGAAGGTCGAATCGCCGTCAGCCAACGACTTGGCGCCGTTGGCGGTATAGGACATCGACGGTACGTGCGCGGCGTGCAGGGGCTCCCAGATCTGCTCCCCGGCCCCGGAGGAGCCCATGACGACGGCGGTGACGTCCTCTTCGATCATCCGGTTCGCGCAGTCGGTGGCCTTGCCCGGGTCGGCCAGCGCCTCGCACTGCACGAGTTCGATGGGCCGGCCCGCGATGCCGGAGCCGTGCTCGTTGAGGTACTTGACGGTGGCCTCGGCGGTGGTGAACTCGTAGGACAGGTCCGCGGCGGGGCCCTGCCCGTCCGAGACGATACCGATCTTCACCGGGTCGCCCTTTGCCTGGGCCACCGGGCCCAGGATCTCGGCGGTGGTCCCGGTGTCGCCCGCCGTCCCGCCGCCCCCGTTGTCGTCACTGTCACCGCAGCCGGCGAGGAACAGGCTCCCGGCCAGGGCGCCTAACGCCCCTAACGCGGCTAAGCGCACGCCTACCGGCTGTCCCGGTTGCCGCCTGCGCGTCAACCTATCGAGCAGGATCCCCGACTTCTGCATGTTGATGTCCCTCGTCTCGCGTTGGGTGTGCTGTACCGCCGCCGGCCGGGACGGTGTGGTTCGTGGCGAGACCACAGGTCCCCGGGTCACCCGCCGCCGGCACGGTCGAGTTCCCGGCCAGCCGATCCCGTCGAATCGGACCGCCGGTCCGGTATGCAGGGAGCCACCGTACGGACCACCGGTCCGCCTCACAAGCGGAATCCGAAGAAAGACGCAGGTGACGATGGTCTGCACGGGCGAGCCGAGGCGGACGGATCGCTGCCGGTGGCCGTTCGGCGATCAGCACGGCGACGGCGGCTGCCCGGATACTGGGCGCGGGTGATGCGCCCGTGGACGAGTCCGCCGGGTAGCGGTCGCGTTATCGGAGTCGGGCCGGCTTCCGGTCTGGTTCCGGGCGGGGTGCGCGCCATTGTCCGGCGGTGGGGCCGGGAAACAGCGCGCGCAGGGCGGAGCCCGATAGCGGACGGCTCCGGCATCGGCGTCGGCCGACGCACCCTGGAACAGCCCAGGAACCGGTCCGGGTTCCTGGGAGGGTCTTTCCGGAGAGATGCTTCCGCCTACCCGATGCTGATCGGGTAGGTCGTACCTCTGGCATTCCCGCGGCCCGGGTCAGGTCGTCACGCCGTCGATCTTCAGCTGGATCATCTCGTCGTCCGACCAACCCAGCTCCCACAGGATTTCGTCGGTGTGCTCGGCGAAGCGTGACGCGCGGCCGAGTTCCGCGGGCGTCTCGTCGAACTGGACGGGGTTCACGACGAGCTCACGAGATCACCGCTGGGGTGTCGTGGGTGGTGCCGAGGTAGGCATCGGCGACGGCCCGGCTGGCGCGGATCTCGGCCGGGGTGCCTTCGGCGATGACCGTTCCGAAGTCGAGCACGTAGATGTAGTCGCAGACGCCGAGCACGAGGGCGATGTCGTGGTCGACGAGCAGCAGCCCGACGCCGGACCGGCCGATCGCCTGGATGCGCCTGCCGAGCCACGCGGTCTCGGTGGAGTCGAGTCCCGCGGCCGGTTCGTCGAGCAGGAGGATCCGGGGGCCGGTGGCACAGGCACGGGCGATCGAGACCAACTGGCGTTCACCCTGGCTGAGCTCACCGGCGGGCCGGTCGGCCCGGTCACCGATGCCGACGAGGTCGAGCGCGGCGTGCAGGGCACGGTGCAGCCCCTCGCCGCGGGTGCCGAACAAAGCGGCGCCGACGTTCTCCTCGACGGTGAGGTCGTCGTAGAGCTCGAGGGACTGGAAGGTCCGGGCCAGGCCGCGCCGCACGAGCTGGTGCGGCGCCAGCTGGTCGATGCGCTGCCCGCCGAACCGCACCTCGCCCTGAGCTCGGGTGAAGCCGGTGACCGCGTCGATCACGCTGGTCTTGCCCGCGCCGTTCGGGCCGATCAGGCCGACGATCCGCCCGGCTGGCACCCCCAGCGAGACGTCCGAGACCGCGACCGTGCCGCCGTAGCGCACGGTGAGCCCGGTGACGTCGAGACCCGGCGCCCCTTCCGCCGCCGCGTCCACAGCGGTGCCGGCTTCCGGGGCAGCTGCCGTCCCCGAGGTCGCGTCCGCCATTGCGACCGCCGCCGGCTTCCCCCCGGTCGGAGCGTGCTGCGCCGCCATGTCCTGTACTGCCACGTCCCCCGCTGCCACGCTCTGTGCCGGCGCGGACGGTGCCGGCTTTCCGCCGCTCCGGCTCCGTCCGCCGCGAAGGCGGGCCAGGCGGTCGGCGAGGTGGTGGCCGGCGCTGGCCGCCCCCTCGGGGTGGACGAGGACGACGGCGACCACCCCGAGCCCGGAGAGGACGGGGAACCAGTCCCCGAGGTCGACCCACCGGTCCAGGGCGATGAAGATGATGCCGGTCCCGGCCGTCACACCGGCGAGAATGCCGCCGTACACCGAGGTCACTCCGGCGAGGTACGCCGTCGACAGCAGAGTCAGGCCACTGATCGCGGTGAACGATTCGTAGGTGACCGTGCTCTGCCGGTAGGCGAGCAGGCTGCCGCCGAGACCGGCGATGAAGGACGCCAGCGCGAAGCTCACGACCTTGATGAGCACGACGTTCACGCCGATGCCGGCCGCGGACCGCTCGTTGGCGCGGACGGCGAGCATGGCCGACCCCAGCGCGCTTCTCCGCAGGCGGGCGACGCCCCACGCGGTGGCGACGAGCACGGCCAGGCAGAGCAGACCGAACTGGATGCGGGGGAACGCGTGACCGGTGCCGATGCTCAGGTCGAGGCCGAACAGCGAGGGCTGGGTCACCAGGGCGCCGCTGGCGCTGACGATGTCGGTGTTGCGGAACCAGACGGCCTCGATGGCGTGGGCGAGGGCGAGGGTGACGACCCCGAGGGTCAGGCCGCGCAGCCGCAGGGCGGGCAGCCCGACGAGCACACCGAGGACGGCGGCGACCAGGGCGGCCAGCAGCGGCGCGAACGGGAACGGCACATGCCAGCTCCGGGTGAGGCCGGACAGGGTGAAGGCGGCGCTGCCGGCGAGGGCGAGCTGGGCCAGCGACACCTGGCCGGCGTAGCCGGTGACGACGACGAGGGACAGGCCGATGACGGCCGCGATGAACGTGCCGATGACGGCGCTGCGCCAGGTTCCGTCGGTGGCGAGCAGCGCGATGACGCCGATCAGGGTGCCGATGACGGTCGGCAGGAGCAGCGAACGTGGCCGGGGCGCCCGGCCGAGGGGCTGGCGGACGAGAGTGCCACGCACGGGCAGGCCCCGTCCGGTGGCCAGCAGCGCCACCAGGATCACCACCAGCGGCACCAGCTCCGCCGACCCGCTCTGCGGCAGCCAGGAGTGGTCTGCGGCCAGCGCGATCGCCTCCGCCTGGAGCATGCCGATGGCAAGCCCGGCGGCGGCGGCCGGAAGCAGATGCTGGAAGCCACCGACGACCGTGGCGGCCAGCGCCGGAACGACGAACAGGGTGTAGGTGGCCGGCGCGAGCGGGGTCAACGGGGCGATGAGGATCCCGGCCGCGCCGGCGACCGCGCTGCTGATCATCCAGTTGAGCAGGGCCACCCGGTCGGGGTTCACGCCGCTCACGTACGCGCCGGTCTGCGACTCGGCGGTCGCCCGGGTGAGCAGCCCGAAGCGGGTGAAGCGGTAGACGGCGGTCAGCGCGAGGGTCAGCACCAGCACTGACAACGCGAGGTAGAAGCGGTCGGAGAGCACGGTCAACGAGCCGAGCCGCCAGCGCTCTCCCGGGAAGATCGTCTTGACGCTCACCGGTGCCACGCCGACCCGGATCACCAACAGCGACTGGATCACGAGGAGAACACCCAGGGAGGCGACCGCTCTGGCCAGCGGCGGTGCCTCGCGCAGCTGTCGGAACACCAGCAGGTAGAGCAGCGCGCCGAGCAGCGCGCCGATCGCGAGGGCGATCGGCGCCGCCGCGGCGAAGCCCAGCGGCCTGCCGAGGCCGACCGACGTCGGCAGGCCGGGCACGAGCACGAGCAGCTCGCCGTCCCGTAGCCAGGCGTACGTGTAGGCGACGTAGGAAGCGATCGCTCCGGTCGCGAAGTTGATGACACCCGAGCTGCGGTAGGTCAGCACGAGTGCCACGGCCAACGCCGCGAACACCCCTCCGTTGCCGAGCCCGAGGAGGAGCGAGGCGACATGATCCATGACGATCTCCCGACGTCGTCCCGGTCGAGGGCTGTGACAGCGAGCTGGCCGTCGTCTCAGTCCTCGATCGGCGTCACTCCGACCGCCTCGTACGTGGTGGGCCGGCCCTTCTCGTCCAGGGTCGTCAGGAGACCGCCTCGGGAGCATTCCGACGGGGATGCCGGATACGCCTTGCCGTTGCACCGGAACCGCAGTCCGGTCGCGCCCGGCAGGTCCTTCTCCGGCATTGCCTTGATCTTGGCCGTGACGGTGGCCGGGGTGATGTCGCCCGTGATCCCCTCGAGCGCGGAGTGGAAGGCGGAGACCGTGAGGTACATGGCCGCGGCGCCGGCCTCGGTGACGTCGATGTCCTTGCCGTAGGTCTCCACCACGGCGTTGAAGAGGCGGATCGCCGGGTCGTCCGAGCCGATCGGGGCGGTCGCGGTGATCGTCATGCCTTCCAGGAAGTCGCCGGGTACGGCTTCCCGGGTCGCGTCGCTGACGCAGTGCGCGATGGCCGTGCGCGGCCCGTCGTACCCGACCGCGCGCAGTCCGTTGAAGGCGCTGATGCAGAAGGCGTCGCTGCCGACCACGTGCACGATCCCGGGATCGCCGCTGATGATGCTCTGCATCTGCGGCGTCATGTCGGCGGTGCCCGGCGGGATCAGGATGACGTCGAGCGCGAGGCCCTGCTGCTCGAGCTGAGGCCTGATGATCTGGAAGAGGCCTTTGGTGATGGGCAGGTCGATCGCGATGGCCGTCACCTTCTTGGCGCCCTCGTCCTTGGCGACCTTGACCGGCAGGGTCACCAGGGGGAAGAACTGGTCGGCCAGGACGAAGGTCGACTCGCGGTCGCCCAGCGACCCGGCGCCGTTGGCGGTGTAGAACATCACCGGGACGTGCGCGGCGTGCAGCGGCTCCCAGATCTGCTCCCCGGCCCCGGCCGAGCCGACGACGACGGCGGCGACGTTCTCCTCGACCATCCGGTTCGCGCAGTCGGTGGCCTTGGCCGGGTCGGCCAGCGCCTCGCACTCCACCAGCTCGATGGGCCGGCCCGCGATTCCGGAGCGGTGTTCGTTGAGGTATTTGACGGTCGCCTCGGAGACCTTGAACTCGTAGGAGAGGTCCGCGGCGGGGCCCTTGCCGTCCGAGATGATTCCGATCTTCACCGGGTCACCTTTTGCCTGCGCCACCGGGCCCAGAACTTCGGCGGCGGTCCCGGTGTCGCCCGCCGTCCCGCTGCTCCCGTTGTCGTCGCTGTCGCCGCAACCGGCGAGGAACAGGCTCGCGGCCAGAGCACCTAAAGCTCCTAACGCGGCTAAGCGCACGCCCACCGGCTGTCGCGGTTGCCGTCCGCATGCCGACCTGCCGAGCAGGATCCCCGAATTCCGCATGTTGATGTCCCTCGTCTCGCGATAGGTGATCTGTACTTCCGTCGGCCGGGACGGTGTGGTTCGTGGCGAGATCGCAGGCCGCCGGGCCGCACCCGCCTGGCGGTGCGGCCGGGTCCCCGGCCGGTCGATCTGTCGAATCGGACCTCCGGTCCGATATGAACGGCCACGGTACGGACCGCCTGTCCGTTTCACAAGCGGAATCTGGAGAAATATGCAGGTGGCGATGCTCCGAGTTGACGGGCTGAGGCGAGCGGACCGCTGCCGCCACACATTCGGTGATGCGCGCGGCGGCACACCGGAATCAGGTTCTGGGTACACGGGCACGCCGGCCCGCGGCCCAGGCGGAAGTCAACCACCGATGAGTCCGCCGAGTCGTGGTGCGATTCGGGATGGGTTTGTTCCGGTCTGATCCGGGTGTTCTGGATGCGATCCCGTTGTCTGGCGGCGGGGTCAGGACACAGCGCACGGCGGGCAGGGCCCGGCGGGGAGCGACATCGACGTCGGCGTCTGCCGGCACATTCTGAAACGGCCCGGGAACCGGTGTGGGTTGCGGTGAGCCTCTCCGTGGAGAGTTTTCGGTGTCGGATGGGTGACGGCAGTGCTTCCGATCATGTGATCGGTGCTTACGGTGCGGTGCGTGGCGGGTTTCTCGGCGGCAGGCGGCGAGTAGTGGGCGAATGCGCGGAGTTCGCCGACCGGGCGCAGGCCGGGGGCCTGGTGCTGATCGGGTGGGTGATACCTCGGACTTTCCCGCGGCCCGGGTCAGGTTGCCACGCCGTCGATCTTCAGCTGGATCATCTCCTCCTCCGACCAACCCAGCTCCTGCAGGATCTCGTCGGTGTGCTCGGCGAAGCGCGGCGCGCGGCCGAGGTCTGCGGGTGTCTCGTCGAACTGGACGGGGTTCGCGACGAGTTCACGGTTCCTGCCCTCGGCGTCGACGAGGGTTCCTATGTTGCCGTTGGCGCGCAGCGAAACGTCCTGGCCGACGCCCCAGGCGTCCTGGACCACGGCCCACTGGCCCTTCATCCCCTCGACGGTTTTGAGCCATTCGGAGTAGGTCAGGGAGGCGATGATCTCGGCCACCAGATCGGCGGCCTCCGCGGCGTTCGCCATGATCTTCTCGGTCGAGTTGAACCGTTCGTCCTCGGCGAGCTCCGGGCGCCCGACGACCGTGCAGAACTCCGGCCAGTACACCCCCGGCTGGAGCATCGACAGCTGGAGCCACCGGTCGTCCGCGGTCCGGAAGGCGCCGATCAGCGGGTTCGTCGGCGCGCCGTGCCGGGGCTCCTCGACGTCCGGCAGCGGTCCGCCGGCCAGCAGGGCCAGGTTCACCGAGAACTGGGTGGTCCATGCTCCGACGCCGAGCAGGGACACGTCCACCACCGAGGGCTCACCGGTCGCCGCGCGCCGGTAGAGGGCCGCGGCGATGCCGCCGGCGATCGTCAGCCCGCCCATCGAATCGCCGTAGGCGCCGGCTGGCATCTTCGTCATCCGCTCGGCTCCGGGTGGGGTGACGCCCGACGCGCTGCCGCCCCGGGCCCAGAACGCGGTGCCGTCGTACCCGCCCTTGTCACGCTCCGGGCCACGCTGGCCGAAACCGCTGCCCCGCACATAGATGATGTTGGGATTGATTGCCCTGATGTCCTCGAGGTCGATCTTCAGTCGGGACCGTGACCTGGGCAGGAAGTTCGTCACGAACACGTCGGCCCGCGCGACGAGCTTCTCCAGAACGACGCGCGCGCCGGGCTTTTCGAGCGCGAGCCCGATGCTGCGTTTGCCGCGGTTGGGGGCCTCCATGATGGGAAAGAACGCGTTTCCGTTGCTGGAGACATCGAGACCCAGCAGCCGGATCAGCCCGCGTTGGGCGTCGCCGTACTCGGCGTGTTCGACCTTGATCACGTCCGCGCCCCAGTCGGCCAGAACCGCTCCGGAGGCGGGGACGAAAGTGTATTGGGCGACCTCCAGCACTCGGACGCCCTCCATCGGTCGAGCCATCTGCGCCGCCTCCCGTCGCGCCACGTCGGTACCGATATATCCCACCGGCCCCTACGGCCTGTCAACTGCGTCTTTGTATTTAGTTGCCGCGCAGGCCCTCATCCGTCCGGACGCTCCATTGCTTGTCGCAAAGCAGATTCAGGCCAGCCCGGGCCTGTTTGTTGCTCCGAAAGTGGTCCGTACACGGAGCTTGTCGGGTGGCGGTGGGCTCCGCCGTTCCAGGCCCCGTTCACCCGCTCGAAGTCCGGCCGGCCGCCAACTGCGAGCGGGGCCGGAGACCCTCGTGCTGCGCGCTCGCCCGACGCCGGTGAGCTCGCGCGCGGTCCTCGGTGAAATCGTCGGAAAGTGCTCCTGACCTGCTGGAACGATTCTGGCTGCGCGGCCAGGGTGAGGTTGCCTGCGGCCTGGTCAACCTTCCATCCGGTCAGCTCCTGTCCGCGGGATCCGCGCCGGGTGTCGAGATGGGAGTAGACACATCGAGATAAGGCTTCTAATCTTGTCAATGTTAGCGTCCGAAGATCGTTTATAATCTGGTCGGCGGCTGCGGCCATCCAGGGGGCGGCCCTCGGCGAGTCGGCAGGCGGTGTCGGAAAGGGCGACTCCGTCTCCGGTCGCAGTGGTGGGCGAGTTCCGGATCGCGCAGAACTGACGGGCGCCGGCGCGGTGTTTGCTGGCGGCTGCGTGTTTTCCGCCGGAGTTTGACAAAGAGCAGGCAGCATTCTGGTTCCGTAAGGTGCCGTGCGTCGTGGCTGCGTGCCGGTGAACCACGGCAGGACGCCGGGGTGATTTCCTCAGCACCGTGCCGCCGGTGACAGCTCAGCACGGTGAACTTCCCGGTCCGGGCGTAGTGCACCCGGCCCAATCCTCCCTTGACCCGGATTCCGGTTTCGTGACCGACGACTCGGAGCAGTCGGACGGTCGCCGGCTCCCGCGCGCCGCCGGTGGGTCCTGACCCGGACCCGAACCTGACGATCCGCGAGCCCTGTCCACTTACCTGATCTGTCTGTGTTGCGACGGCGAGAACGGAGGAAAGCCGTGCCCGACGACACCGAGGTCCACCGGTTCCCTTTCGGTCCATCGGCCGGCCTCGAAGTCCATCCCCTGTGGGCGAAGATCCGCCGGGAGGAGCCGGTCGCCCGGGTACGGCTGCCCTACGGCGGCGAGGGATGGCTGGTCACCCGCTATGACGACATGAAGCAGGCGCTCTCCGACCCGCGACTCAGCCGCGCCGCGGCCGTCGGTCGGGAGGACGTCCCACGGACCACCCCGCGGCCGGCGCAGCCGTCCGCGCTGCTGAGCATGGACCCGCCGGAGCACACCCGGTTACGCCTGCTGATCTCCAGAGCCTTCACCGGCCGTCGCGTCGAGCAGTTACGCCCTCGTGCCCAGGAGATCGTCGAGGCACACCTGGAGCAGATCGAGCGATCGGGGCCGCCCGCCGATCTCGTTCGGGGCTTCGCCCTGCCGCTGCCGGTCACGCTGATCTGCGAGATGCTCGGCGTGCCGCCGGAAGATCAGCACCGGTTCCGTGAGTTCGCCGACGTCATGCTGTCGACGACCGCCTACACCGAGGAACAGGTCGTCGACGCCCGGGCGAGGCTCGCGGGCTACCTCGCCGAGCTGGTGGCCCTCCGCCGGGCGCACCCGACGGACGACCTGCTGGGTGCTCTGGTCGCCGCGCGGGACGACGAGGATCGGCTCAGCGAGGAGGAGCTGATCGACATCGGCATCACCCTGCTGATCGCCGGTCACGAGACCACCGCGAGTGAGCTGTCCAACTTCATCTACGTGCTGCTCACCGAGCCCGGGCACTGGGAGGCGCTGCGTGCGCGGCCCGAGCTGATACCCGGCGCGGTGGAGGAGCTGCTGCGACACGTCCAGCTGTCCACCGGCGGCAACAACCCCCGGGTGGCCACCGAGGACGTCCAGCTGGGCGACGTCACGGTGTCGGCCGGCGAGGCCGTGATCGTGTTCGCGCAGTCCGCGAACCGTGACGAGGCCGTCTTCGACCATCCGGACGAACTGGATCTCACTCGTCACCCCAACCATCACCTTGCCTTCGGGTACGGCGCGCACTACTGCCTCGGAGCCCAGCTGGGCCGGATGGAGCTGCAGGTCGCGCTGGCCGCGTTGCTGCGCCGGTTCCCCTCGCTGCGGCTGGGCGTGCCGGTCGAGGAACTGCCATGGAAGTCCGGCCTGCTCGTGCGGGCCCCGGAGTCGCTCCCGGTCGAGTGGTAGGGCGGTCACGTTGACAGAGCAGCCGAAAGAGCTGACGGAGCAGCCGGAAGAGCTGACAGTGCAGCCGAACGGAACCGAACCGAACTGGAAACCGGTCGGCGACGACCTGTTCGCAGTCCTGTGTCCCCCCTGCCGGCAGCTCGGGCGCTGCCGGATGGGGATGGAAGAAGAGACGCTGGCCGCGGACGGGTCGGCCCACTACCGCCTGCGCTGCGGCCCGGAGCACGAGGGCGGCCCGGGCGTGGCGCACGGGGGCTGGATCTCGGGCGTGTTCGTCGAGATCGTGGGCCACCTCGCCGTGCAGATGGAACAGCTCGCGGTGACGGGGGCGCTGAGCGTCACCTACCGCAAGCCGGTGCCGATCAACCGGCCGCTGACCGCGCGGGCCTGGCTCGCCGGTAAGGACGGCGGGAAATGGACCGTCGAGGGCAGCATCCACCTCGCGTCGAGCGGCACTGAGCTCGCGCACGCGACGGCGCTCCTGGTCGAACGCGAGATGAGTCATTACACGCGGGCCCGGGAGTGGCTCGGCCGCGAGGAGGCGGGCTCAGATGGCACTGCGTGACGTCGCGATCGTCGGGCTGCACGCCACCGAACAGGCGCGTCGGCTGCCGCACCGCACCGCACTCGATCTCGCGCAGGAGGCCGTCTTCGGCGCGATCGCCGACGCCGGCCTGCGGCCCGCGGACGTCGACGGGGTCGCCGCGGACTGGCCCGGCCCCGGCGGGACGGTCGACGAGAGCGCCTCGTGGTCGCGCTCGCTGGGGCGGTCACTCAACTGGGTCGGCGAGGGGATGCTCGACACGGCCGGTGCCCGCGGCGTGATGAAGGCCGCTGCCGCGATCGCCGCGGGCCTGTGCGACGTCGCCGTCGTCGGCGGCGGGTTGTCGGGCAGGTTCGGCGGCCGCGGGCCGGTGGGCGTGGCGGTGGCGGAGGTCGAGTTCGTCGACGTCTGGGGCGCCTACTCCATTCCCCTGTTCGCCCTGGTCGCCCAGGGGTACATCCGCCGGTTCGGGACCACCCCGGAGCAGCTGGCGACCGTCGCCGCCACGATCCGGAACAACGGCTCGTCGAATCCCGAGGCGATGATGTACGGGAAGGGCCCGTACACGGTCGACGACATCCTGGCCTCGCCCCTGGTGGCGACGCCGTTCCACCTGCTCGACGTGTGCATCACCGGTGAGGGCGGCGGAGCCGTCGTGCTCACCTCGCTGGAACGGGCGCGCGATCTGCCCCACCAGCCGGTCGCCGTGCTCGGGGCCGGGATGGAGTTCGCCGGGAACCACGGCATGCCGCCGCTGGACTACCGGACGGTGGGCCGGCTGGGCGCCGCCGCGGCGCAGCGGGCGTTCGGGGCCGCGGGCGTCACAGCGCGGGACGCCGACGTGCTCGCCCTCTACGACCCCAACTCGTTCGAGCTCCTCAGGCAGCTCGAGGTGATCGGGCTGTGCGGCGAGGGGGAGGGCGGGGCGTTCGTCGACGACGGGCACATCGCCCTCGACGGCCGGTACCCGACCAACCCCGAGGGTGGCTGCCTGTCCTACTCCTGGAACGGAACCCAGCACATGACGCTGAAGGTGGCCGAGGCGGTCCGGCAGATCCGCGGCACGGCGGTCCACCAGGTGCCGGGGGCCGAGGTCGCCGTCGTGGCGAACGCCGGGTCCGGCACCCGGCACTACGAGGTCGTCGTCCTGGGGAAGGCCTGAAATGACACGATCGACACCCACGCCCTCCGAGCTCTCCGTCGAGTTCTGGTCCGCCGCAGCGAAGCATCGCCTGCTCGTCCCCTACTGCGGCGGTTGCGGGATCCGGTACTTCCCCCCCGAACGCCTGTGCCCGGGATGCGGCGAGCCCGGCTGGCACTACGTGGAGAGCACCGGGACGGGCCGGGTCGTGGCCCACACGGTCGTGCACCGGGCGCTGTCCCCGGACTTCGCGACCCCGTTCGTCCTCGCCACCGTCGAGGTCGACGGCGAGTGGACGATGCTGACCAACATCGTGGACTGTGATCCGGACCAGGTGGCCGTCGGCCTGCCGGTCCGGGTGCGGTTCCTCGACTGCGAGGGCGGCGCCCTGCCGTGCTTCGCCCCGGAGAGCAGCGCCGGGTCCCCGCCCGACCGGACGGGGCAGCGACCGTGACGGGGCTGTCGGGCGGCGGCGCCGAGCTGCCCTTGGCCGGCGTCCGGGTCGTCGACCTGTGCCGCGGCGGCGCGGAGCTCGCCTCGCGGGTGCTCGGCGACCTCGGCGCCGACGTCGTCCGGGTCGAGCCGGCCGGAACCCTCGACGCTCCTGGTCGGGCGCCCGGTACGGACGTCCGGCACGAGACGCACAACTTCAACAAGCGCGCCCTGGCGCTCGATCTCGCGGCGGCCGGCGGCCGCGAGCGGTTACTGGGCCTGCTCGCGAGGAGCGACATCGTCATCGAGGGGCTCACCGAGTCGCTCCCGGACAGTCTGGGCCTCGACGCGGGTGAGTTCCGGCGCCGGTTTCCCGCGCTCGTCGTCGTCTCCGTCACCGAGTTCGGCCGGTCCGGGCCCTACCGGGACTGGGCCGGCACCGATGCCGTGCACGCCGCGCTCGCCGGCTTCCTCTCCCGCTCGGGGTTGCCCGGCCGGCCACCGCTGCTCCCACCGGCCGCCCTGCCCACGGAGTCCTCGGCGCTGGTCGCGGCGTGGTCGGCGCTGCTCGCCCACCACAACCGGCTGGTCACCGGTGTCGGCGACGACGTGGAGGTGTCGGTCTTCGAGACCGCCGTCCAGGTCATCGACCCCGGCTACGGGATGGCGGGTTCCGCGACGAGCGGCATCCCCACCTCCGACGGCCCCCGGGGCCGCCCGGCCGCCGGCCATCTCTATCCGGTGTTCCGCTGCGCGGACGGCTACGTCCGGCTGTGCATCCTCAAGCCCCGGCAGTGGCGGGCCGTGTTCGAGTGGATGGGCCGTCCCGCCCGGTTCGCGGACCCGGAGCTGGCGGACATGTCCCGGCGCTTCGCCGTCGCGGACGTCCTGCATCCCGAGATCGGTCGCCTGCTCGCCAACCGGAAACGCGACGAGGTCGCGGCCGAGCTCCAGCGGCTGGGGATTCCCGCGGCGGCGGTGCTCGACCTCACCGGGGTCCTGCGCGCGGACCACTTCGCCGCCCGCCGCACGTTCACCGGCGTCGCCACGCCGGAGGGGGAGATGCTCGTCCCGGACTGTCTGCTCGGGATCGACGGCCACCGGGCCGGCCTGCGCACACCGGCACTGCGGGCCGGTGAGTCGGCGGCTGAACCGGCGGGTGAGCCGCCGGACAGCGGGGCCCCCGGTGATCGTCCGGCGGCGGTGGCGGGACCCGATGCGGCCGGCACCACCGAGCCCCCTGCGCCTCCTGCGCCTCAGGCGCCTCCCGCGTCGCGCCGGCCGCTCGACGGACTCCGGGTGCTCGATCTCGGCGTGATCGTCGTGGGTGGGGAGAGTGGGCGGCTCCTGGCCGACATGGGGGCCGAGGTGATCAAGATCGAGAGCGCGGCGTTCCCCGACGGCTCGCGGCAGTCGCTCACCGTGGAGCCGATCAGCCCCGTCTTCGCCTGGGGCAACCGCAACAAGGCGAGCCTGGGGCTGGACCTGCGCCACCCGCGTGGCCGGGCGCTGTTCCTGGAGCTCGCGCGGCAGTCCGACGTCGTGCTGTCGAACTTCAAGCCGGGGACGATGGAGAAGCTGGGGCTCGGTGTGGCCGAGCTGCACCGGGTCAACCCGCGGCTGGTGGTGGCCGATTCCAGCGCCTTCGGGGCGGACGGCCCGTGGGGCGACTGGCTCGGCTACGGCCCCCTCGTGCGCGCCGCGACCGGTATCAGCCTGCTGTGGCGGGACGACACCTCCGACGACCCGGACGGTTTCGCCGGTGATCCGGGCGGCTTCGCCGGTGATTCGGGCGGCTTCGCCGACGCGTCGACGATCTACCCGGACCACGTCGCGGCCCGGGTCGCGGCGATCGGCGTCCTGGCTCTGCTCGTCCGGCGGCGCAGCACCGGCCGTGGCGGGACCGTGAGCGTCGCCCAGGCCGAGGTCATCCTCGGCCAGAATCCCGACCTGTACGCCGCGGCGTCGCTCGGCCGGGCCGAGGGCTCGCAGCGGCACGCGCCGCGGGGCGTTTACCCGTGCGGCGGTGACGACGAGTGGGTCGTCGTCGACGTGCGGGACTCCGCGGACTGGCACCGGCTCGCCGCGGTGATCGGTGGCCCGTCCCTCGCCGCGGACCCGCGGTTCGCGACCACGCAGGACCGCCTCGCCCGCTCGGAGGAGATCGACGAGCTGATCGCGGCGTGGACCCGCCTGCGCCCGCCCCGCGTCGCGGCGTCCGAGCTCCAGGCGGCGGGCGTGCCGGCCGGGATGATGCTGCGGCTCACGGAGCTGCTGGACGACGAGCACCTCCGGGCGCGCGGGGCGTTCCGCACCGCGCGGCACCCGCTGATCCCGCGGCCGATGCCCAGCGAGAACACCCCCGCGCACTTCCGGAACATCCCGGACGTCGAGCTGCGCCCCGCGCCGATGCTCGGCGAGCACACCCGCCGGATCGCCCGCGAGCTGCTCGGCCTCGACGAGGGGGAAATCGAGCGCCTGGTCGACGAGGGTGTGCTACAGGAGGCGACGCCTTCCACCCATTAGCTTTTCAGCAAACAATGGGTCGTTCTGACCAGGCGCCGCTGTTCTCGAGATGGCTGTTGAGGATGGCGGCCAGCATTGCTATCCTTGTAAAGATATACGGTCATAAACCAGACACATAACCAGTACAGAGGTGGTCCGCGCGCCTGCCATCCGACGGCAGGCGGCGGACACGTCTCGCGGACACCGATGTCCTCAGTACAGGGGGTCTCAACCTTGGCTCAAGGGGCGCGCTACACCAGCCTTGCTCCGACCACCCTCGCGGCGGGTTGGACCTTGGACCGACTTACGCCGACGAGCAGGCTTTTCGGTGCGAACGGGCTGCGCACCGGTCCCGACGGCCGCATATACATAGCCCAGGTGACCGGCAGTCAGATCAGCGCGCTGGACGTCGACACCGGGGCGGTGGAGGCCGTCAGCCCCAAGGGCGGCGACATCGTCGGCCCGGACGACGTCGCGTTCGACTCGGCCGGCAACATCTACGCGACCGAGTACATGGACGACCGGGTGAGCGTCCTCGGCACCGACGGCCGGGTCCGGGTCGTGGGCGAGGACATGCCCGCCGTCAACGGCATCACCGTGTACCAGGACCGCCTGTTCGTGAACGAGTGCCGCCCCGGCGGCCGGCTGATGGAGCTGCCGCTCGGTGGCGGCGCGCCCCGGGTGCTCGCGGACAACCTGGGCATGCCGAACGCCATGGAGGTCGGCCCGGACGGCTTTCTTTACTACCCGGCCATGGCCACCAACGACATCTGGCGTATTCACCCCGACGGCGGCGAGCCGCAGCGGGTCGCCGGCGACCTGGGTGTGCCGGACTCGGTGAAGTTCGACGACGCCGGATTCATCGTGTCCACCCAGGTACACACCGGCGAGGTGCTGCGCATCGACCCGCGCTCGGGCGATCGGGAGGTGCTCGCCAAACTCCAGCCCGGCCTCGACAACTGCACCTTTCTCGACGGCCGGCTGTTCGTCTCGAACTTCACCGGAGAGATCACGGAGGTGCTGGGCGGCGGCGAGACCCGGACCACGCTGCCCGGGGGCCTGAACTGGCCGCTGGACCTGACCCTCGACACGGACGGCACCCTTTACATCGCCGACGGTCCGTTCTTCTACGCGCTGAGCCCGGGCGGCTCCCCGCGAACCGTCGGCATGCTGTTCAGCCCCGGCAGCCCCGGCTTCGTCCGCGGGGTGACCACCACCGGGCCTGGCGAATTCATCGTCACCACGGGCAATGGCACGATCGCGCGCTTCCGGCCCGCGGAATTCGTGAGCGAGGTGCTGGCGGAGGGCTTGGACCAGCCCTACGGTGTCGCGATCGCGCCGGACGGCGCGGTGGTGGCGGCCGAGTTCGGCCGCGGCCGGGTGCTGGCTGTCCGAGCCGGCGAGATCGAGGTCCTCGCCACCGGACTGGACAAGCCGGTCGGCGTGACCTTCGGCTCCGACGGGGCCTGCCTGGTGTCCGAGGCCGGCGCCGGGCGGATCGTCTCGGTCGGCGGCCCACGCGCGGAGACCGTCGTCGACGGTCTGGACACGCCGCAGGGCATCCTGGCCCGGGGCGGGCGGTTGCTGATCGTCGACGCCGGCGCCAAGACGCTGCTAGACGTCGACCCGGGCACCGGGGCGCGCACCACGATCGCGCGTGACCTCCCCGTGGGTGCCCCGCCCGGCGTCACCCCCAAGCCGCTGCGCGGGCAGCCGCCGTTCTCGGGGCCGCAGGGCCCGTTCGCCGGTATCGCCGCCGGCCCGGACGGCACCCTGTACGTCTCGGCGGACGCCGAGGGCAGCGTCCTGGCCCTCCGGCCGGAACGCTGAGCAGCCGCGCCGTGGACATACCGACCCGGCCGATCGAAATCCCGCGGAGCCGGCCATGACCGGACCCGCCGTTCCCGACCGTGACCACGAGCAGGACCGAGGATCTCTCATGTACCGATCGCCCCTGGATCACTGTGCGCCGACGATCACCCCCGAGGTCGATCAGGAGGCGCTTCGCGAGAAGTATCTCGCCGAGCGGGACCGGCGGCTGCGCACTGACGGCCAGAAGCAGTACGTCGAGTCCGGTGACGAGTTCGCCGAGTTCTACGAAGCCGATCCGCACACGCCGCTCACGCCCCGCACGCCGATCGACCTTGAGATCGAGGTGGTGATCCTCGGTGGCGGCTTCTCGGGACTGATCGCCGCGGACCGGTTACAGAAGAAGGGGATCTCCGACTTCAAAATCCTGGAACTGGGCGGCGACTTCGGTGGCGTCTGGTACTGGAACCGCTATCCAGGCATCCAGATCGACTCGGACGCCTACTGCTATCTCCCGCTGCTCGAGGAGACCGGCTTCATCCCGAAGGAGAAGTTCTCCCACGGCGACGAGTGCTACGAGCACGCCCAGCGGATCGGGCGCCACCTGGGCGTCTACGACAAGACGCTGTTCCACACCATGGTCCAGTCGCTGGAGTGGGACGAGGAGATCGGGCGCTGGCGGATAGTCACCAACCGCGGTGACGACATCCGGACCAGGTTCATCATCATGTGCCAGGGGCCCTACAACCGGCCGAAGCTACCCGGCATCCCCGGCATCACCGATTTCAAGGGGCACACCTTCCACACCGCCCGCTGGGACTTCGACTACACCGGCGGTGACCTGCACGGCGGGCTGGACAAGATCGGCGACAAGCGGATCGCCGTGATCGGTACCGGCTCCAGCGGCGTCCAGGCGATCCCGCACCTGGCGCGCGGCGCGAAGCACCTGACGGTGTTCCAGCGGACGCCGTCCTACGTCTTCGAGCGTTCCAACTACCCGACCGATCCGGAATGGGTGGCGAGTCTGAAGCCCGGGTGGCGGGAGGAGCGCCAGCGCAACTTCCACAACGCGACCTTCGCGTTCTACTCGCCGGGTGAGCCGGACAACATCTGCGACGCCTGGACCGAGGTCGCCCGTAACCTCGCGGCGCACCTCAACTCCACGAACGGCTGGGGCGCGCTGGCCGACCCCGTGAAGTTCATGGAGCTGCACGAGGCCGAGGACTACCGGGTCGCGGAGCGGATCCGGCAGCGGGTCGACCAGGTCGTCGAGGACCCGAAGACCGCGGAGCTCCTGAAGCCGTACTTCCGCATTCTGTGCAAGCGTCCGGTGTTCAACGACGACTACCTGCCGACCTTCAACCTGCCGAACGTCACCCTCGTCGACGTGTCGGACTCCAAGGGCGTCGAGCGGATCACCGAGCGTGGGGTTGTCGCCAACGGCATCGAACACGAGGTTGACTGCATCGTGTTCGCCAGCGGCTTCGAGATCACCGGAGCTCTCGACCGGCAGCTGGACATCAGGCCGCTCGCGGGCCGTGACGGCAGATCGCTCTACGACCACTGGGGCAAGGGCTTCCGCACGCTGCACGGCATCATGGCGCACGGTTTCCCCAACTACTTCGCCACCGGCTTCATCCAGGGCGGGGTCACCGCGTCCACGACCAAGATGTTCGAGCAGCAGGCCGACCACATCGCCTACATCCTCGGCGAGGCGATCGCGCGCGGGGCGAAGGTCGTGGAGCCCACCGCCGAGGCCGAGGAGGGCTGGGTCCGGACCATCCGCGACAACAAGATCGACAACACCAGGTTCGTCACCGAGTGCACCCCCGGCTACTACAACAGCGAGGGCGAGTCGAACGCCCGGTGGTTCCTCGGGGAGCCCTACGGGCCCGGCTTCTACGCGTTCGAGGAGCTGTTGCAGGAGTGGCGCGACGCCGGTGACCTGGCCGGACTGGTCCTGAGCGACTGAGGCGCGGACGGCGGGCGTCCACGACGAGGGAGACGTGGACGCCCGCCGTCCGACCATGCGGGCGAGTGCCGGCCGCGGTCCGGTGCGGCGTTCCCTCAGCCCAGTCGCTGTGCCAGGGCGGGGAACAGGCGCAGGGCGTTGCCGCGGGCGATCGCCGCGCGCGCCGGGGCGTCCAGCGCCGGGTCGGCGCGTAGGGCCGCGAGGCTCTCGCCGACGGTCGCCGCGGGGATGGCGTTGTAGTCGGAGCCGTAGAGGATCCTCCCGGCACCGGCGGCCGCGAGCAGGCTGGGCGTGGCGTACGGGGACATCGGCCCAGCGGTGTCGTACCAGAACCGCCGCACCGCGGCCCTGATCGCTCCCGGGTCCGCGCCGTAGCCGAGGCCGCGGCCCAGCGCCAGGCGGCCCGCCAGGTACGGGAAGGCGCCGCCGCCGTGCGCGAGGATCCACCGGATCCGCGGGAAACGGTCGAGAGCACCGGACACGGTGAGTTGCACGGCAGCGCGGGTGGTGTCCGCCATGAAGTCCACGACGAAGGACGGCACCGCGATCGGGGACGCGCCGGGCAGGTCGAACGGATGCACCAGGACAACCGCGTCCCGGTCGTTCAGGGCCGCCATGACCGGATCCAGGGCCGGGTCACCGAGGTATTGGGTGCCGGCGTGCGCGGTGAGCAGCACCCCGTCGGGCGCCTGGCCGCCGTACACCCGCTCGATCTCGGCCACGGCGTCGTTCGGCTCGAGGTACGGGACGCTGGCCAGCCAGCCGAAGCGGGACGGCTGCTCGCGGGCAAGCGTGCCCAGGCTGTCGTTCGCGATGGTCGCCAGCTCCGCGGCCTGCGAGGGCACTGGGGTGAACGCGGTCGGCACCGGCGCGGACAGGACGGCGAGCTGGATGCCGTGCTGGTCCATGGTGGCGAGGGTGGTGCCGAGATCCCACCGCGCGAACAGCGGGCCGCCCGCCGGTGGGAGCATGCCGTGCTCCACCAGCCAGGACCGGACGGGTGCCGGCATGGCGTGGTGGTGCACGTCGACGCGCGGCGGCAGGTCCCCAGCGGGCTGGCCGGGCCCTCCCGGACGCACCGCGGCCGCGGCCACGCCGCTCGTCAGGACCGCCGCGGGGACGGCACCGGTCGCGGCCAGGAACAGCCCGCGACGAGAGGGAACGCGACCCGGGACCGCGGATTCGGGTAGGGGAACAACGTCGGGTACGGGAAGTACGGGGTGGTCGAGCATTGCTGGTGCCGTCCTCTCCGGGACGCCTGTCTGAAGGCAGGCGTGTCCAGCGCCCTGGGTCGGCTTTTGTGGAATCGCCGCCGGTCGCCGCCGAAAATCTCCGGCGGCGAAGGAGAACGGAATCACAGAAGCATGGTCACGGGCGCGGGAAAAAATCACGCCAGGTATCGGTAACCGGCCGCGGATCGCTGGGAGACCCCTGGGTGGCGTCTTCGATGGCCTGGTCGGCACCCGTACCCATGTGAACCCCCGACATGGAAATAAACGAAGCGCCCGGCGCACACGACTACCGCGGGCCTCGAGATGGACGACGGCATGCAACCTTAGCCGATCACCGTAAAGAGATGATAGGTCGGCCATCCGTGTTGGGGAAGGGTTGTGTGTTGACTCTCTGGGTTCTTTGTGCTTTCAGGGTGGCCGCGGCGAAACACGATGGTGAGCGGCCCCCGCCATTTGGCGGCCCTTTGACGGCGCAAAGGACGTCGGCCGCGGTCCGGCCACGACGCGTCGAACAGCTCGTTGAGCTCCACGTCCGTCAGATCAGGACGCACCACCAGTACCGCGCCAGCCTGGGAAACAGTCATCCAGCGCCATGCGGGGCAGCCTGGCCACGCGGGCCGAGCGTCGTGGGCCACGTGGCTCGTCGGAGACCCGCCGCGCCGTTCCTCCGACCAGCAGGAGACGAGCCTGACCGCACCATCGAGATCCTCGCCGGTCGGAGAGTCAGATCGGCCAGTCGAGTTGTGAGTCGGGGATGCCGTGAGCACGGCCGTGTTCCTGGGCTTCGGCGCGTCCCTGCGGGTCCCCCCGTCGGTAGCGTATGACTCGGCCGGGGAACACGATGAAGCTGTCCTGAGCGGTGTGTAGGTCCACGTACCATCCAGGCGTATCCAGGGCGTCGCTCAGTTGAGTGGCCAGTGCCTCGGCTGCGGTGTCGGCGACGTCGAAGAAGACCAGCGTCCAGACAGGTGGCTGCTCGGCGGTGGCATTTCCCGGTGCCGACCGTTGGAGTTTCCGGACGACGAGCGACAGGTCGTCCAGGACGGTCCCGACGCGCAGGCTCTCCGCGATCAGTACTCCGGCGGCCACTGGTGTGCTCCCTTGGGTCAGGTCCGGCTGACGGGTATCGAGGCTGTGGAGAGGAAGGTCCTGGCGGGTGGGACGGAAAGATCGCTACGGACGAATGCGTCGAAGTGGCCGCAGCCCGGCAGCTCAACGACGACGGCTCTGGCCAGTCGGTCGGCTGTCCGCATCCAGTCGGGCAGCGCTCCCTGCCGTTCGAGGTGGTCGATGAACGGTGCGACGCCACGGGTGCGGAAGAGCTCGGCTTCGCGGTCCCCGAAGAAGCCGTGCAGAAGTACCAGCGGCTTCCCCTGCCCAAGGATCTCGTAGCCGATACGGACCCCGTCAGAGCTCTCGACCGGCATGCGGGGATCTTCCTCGGAGCCTGCTCGAACCGCAAAGCTATTAGGCGCGTTCGTCGGCGTACCCGGTGCCGTGGCGGCGGCCCCGGGAGTCCAGTGCGGACCGGCGTGCGAACGATGCTCGACCGGGACGTCGACGGGCCGGTGGCCGGGGAGCGGGCGGGCATGGTCTGATGGTGGTGGTGGGTCCGGACACGGACCGCTCTGTTCCCGTCCTTGTCCCGGCCTGACGGTGGTGACCTTGACCAGCGACATCGACCGCTGGCTGCGGCGGTTCCACCGCGGCAGTGAGACGGGCCCCCGGCTCGTGTGCTTCCCGCACGCCGGCGGCGCGTCCACCTTCTTTCACCCGCTGTCCGCGGCGCTGGCGGAGGTCGCCGAGGTCTGCGCCGTGCAGTACCCGGGCCGGCAGGACCGGCTGGCCGAGGCCCCGCACACCAGCATCGACGCGCTCGCCGACGAGATCGCGGCGGCGCTGGGCCCGCTGACCGACCGCCCGCTTGCCCTGTTCGGGCACAGTATGGGCTCGATCGTCGCGTTCGAGGTGACCCGCCGGCTGGAGGCCACGCCGGGGGCACCTGTTCCGTCGATCGTGTTCCCGTCCGGCCGTCCCGCCCCGTCCAGGAGTCGGCCCGGCACCGTCCACCACGGTGATGACGCGTCCGTCCTGGAGTCGATCGCGAAGCTGGGCGGCACCGACCGGCGGATCCTCGCGGACCCGGAGCTGGTCGACCTGATCCTGCCCGCGACGCGGGCCGACTACCAGGCCATCGAGACCTACCGTTGCGCGCCCGGTGTCACGGTGGCCGCGGAGCTGCGGGTGACGATCGGTGACAGCGACGCGGCCGTGACCGAGGCGGAGGCGGCGGCCTGGGCCGAGCACACGACAGGCGCGTTCGACCTGGCTGTGCTGCCCGGCGGGCACTTCTACCTCTCGACGCAGGTCGAGGCGGTGGCCGAGCGTGTCCGCACCGGCCTGCTCGGCGCCGGCATCCCCCTGGCCTGAACAGCCGCTCCTGACCAGCAGCCGCCCGCGGTGCCGGCTGGCGGCGTCAGCTCTGTGACGACGTGTGCCGGGTCAGCTGGTTGCGCCGGACCATGTCCACGATCTGGGTGACGGGGCCGACCACGAGCAGTTCGTCCCCGGGCCGCAGCTTTGTGTGCCGGCCGGGTCGGTAGTCCGGGGAGCTCGCGCCCGAGCCGTGGGCCATGCCGTCCTCGGTGTTGCCCCGGGAGTCGTCGTCGGGCCCGATACGGGGGCCGCTGTGGGGGTCGTCGTGCCTGGTCATGGCCAGGACCCGGGTTCCGGTCGCGAGCTCGCCGAGGGTGGGCCCGGCCAGCCCGCCTCCGGGGCGCACCGTCATCCGCGCGACCAGGAACGGCGTCCGCTCCACGTAGAAGGCGCTGATCACCTCGTGGCCGAGCGCGGCGGCGACGAAGTACGGCGTCGCCAGCGTGGAAGCGCTGCGGGCGGTGTGGATCCCGAAGCGGCGCTCGAACTCGTCCGCCATGGTGGCGTCGAAGACCCGCAGGACGACGCGCAGCTCCGCTTCGGGGCTCCTGTCGGCGGGTCGGGCGGGGTCGTGGCGTGCGCCGTGGTGGGCCCGGCCGCCGGCGCGTTGGGCGGCGGCCCGCGCGGCCCACCGGGCGGCGTGGGCCCGGCGCAGCTCCGCGTGCGTCTCACGGGCCGACAGGATGGTCTCCAGGTTGGCCAGGCCGTCGCTGGTCACCGCCGCGATCGTGGTCGCGTGTGCGAGCCCGGCCTCCAACAGCGTCGCGCGTACCGTCGCGTCGCCGATCACCACGGGGACGCCGCGCTCGCGGGCCACCGGCAGGAACCGGTTGTTCTCGTCCCGTTCGATGACCACGATCCGCCGGCCGGCCCGCAGCAGGCCCTCCATCGTCGCCACGCCCACCGAGCCGAGCCCGCAGAGGATCACATGCCCGCGGACGGCGTTCGCTCGGCCGCGCCCAAGCGCCCGTTCCAGCCGGCGGCTGATGATGACGTTGGTGATGAACGCGTAGACGACGGCGATGGACAGGGCGCCGAGCAGCATCAGGCCGATGCCGAAGGCCTGCAGCCAGCTGTCCGCGGCGCCGAAGTTGTAGTCGCCGTAGCCGACCGTGACCATGGTCTCGACCGTCAGGTACAGCGCGTCGAGCGTGTCGAAGTCCGCGGGCGCCCCGGGGTTGTTGTCCTCGTAGGTCAACGCCAGCACGACAGTGCTGATCACCATGAGGGCCCCGACGACCGTCAGGGCCCGGCGGAACGGCCGGTCGAGCTCGCCGCGCACCGTCGCCAGCAGCGTCCGCATCCGGGCGGCCCGCGTCGTGTTCCGGGCCGGCGCGTGCCGTGTGCGGCCGGGGACGTCCGGCGCCCTCGCACGGCCATCCCTGCCACCGCGGCCGTCTCTGTCACCGAGTCCACCGCGGTCGCGGTCATCGCCCCCGGCGCCCCCGCCGCCGTGGCCGCGGCTGTTGTCGCCGGCGTCCTCCCTGGCGCCGGCGGCCAGGGAGGCGAAGACGCGGGCGTCGTGCACCTCGTCGACCGCCATCCCGCGTGCGCGGAGCTCGCCGAGACGGCCCAGCACGGTGAGACGGTCACCGGGGGCCAGCGGGACGTCCCGCGGCGGGCACACCTCGGCCAGCCGCTCGCCCGCCCGGCGCAGCGAGATGGGTGTCAGGTCGCCGTAGAGCGCCCGGAACGGCGCCCGGCCGGTGACCGGCTCGTCGACGACGGCGAAGATCTCCCTGTCCCCGGCTGGTTCGTCCAAAGGAAAGGCGTGGATCACGGCGGAGCGGACGCACGCCTCGACGAAGCCCGGCCCCGCCAGCTCACCGACGCTGCGTACCCGGACCTGGGTGAGCGCGTCCCGGAGCTGGTCGCCGAGCTGGCGGTTGCCGATGCCGGCGATGATCCGGATCCGCGGCGCGGCGTTGACCGCCACCAGCGCGATCTGCAGGTTCTCCAGGTCGGTCTCGTGGCAGGCCACCACAGCCAGCGCGGTGTCGAGGCCGGCCTCGCGCAGGGACTCCGGCGTCCGGACGCTCTCCCGGATCAGGGTGACGCCCCACCGCTCGAGCCGGCGGCGCAGGCCCGGCGCGTCGCGCTCGTCCACCACCACGGCGCGCACCCCGGCCGCGTCAAGCTGCTCGACGATGCTCAGGCCCAGGTCGTTCAGGCCACACACGATCACGTGGCCGGCGATCGTCGCAGGTCCGGCAACCTCCATGGCCATCACTGAACCATGCGGGAAGGCGGCACCCGGCACCCGGCACGTCCCCGGGCCGTCCCCGGGCCGGAGGCCGATTCCGGCCGGTTGGTCCGTCCGCGGTTGCCCGGCGCATGATGGAACGGTGACGCTGCCCAGGATCCGGATCGACGCGGAAGCCCTGCGCACCCGTCTCGCCGGGGAGGTGTTCTCCCGGGTGGCGGGCACGAGCGGGCCGCAGCGGCGGGAGCAGATCTTCGAGGCCCCCGGCGAGCGTTGGTTCGGCGAGGACCGGCCCATCCGCCGGGTGCACGCCGACGCGGCCATGTTCGTCGGCGGCCTGCGCGCCCTGCTCTTCCAGTCGCTGCACCCGCTCGCGATGGCCGGGGTCGCCGAGCACTCGGACTACCGAGAGGACCCGTGGGGCCGTCTCCAGCGGACGAGTTTCTTCCTGGCGGTGACGACGTTCGGCCCGGTGAGTGAGGCGGAGCGGGCGGTGGACCGGGTGCGCGGGGTGCACCGGCGGGTCCGGGGCGTCGCCGCGGACGGCCGGCCCTACTCGGCGGGCGACCCGCACCTGCTGCGATGGGTTCACCTCGCCGAGATCGACAGCTTCCTGGCCGCCCACCAACGCTACGGGGCGGCGCCGCTGAGCCCGTCCGAATGCGACGACTACATCGCCGACGCCAGCCTGATCGCCAGCCGGCTCGGCGTGCCCGACCCGCCGCGCACCCGGCCCGAGCTCGCCGACCAGCTCGCCGCCTTCCGGCCCGAGCTGCGGGGGACGCCGCAGGCCCGCGGCGCGGCCCGCTACCTGTTGCTGCGGGCCCCGCTGCCCCTCGCCGCCCGGGTTCCCTACAGCGCGCTCGCCGCCGCGGCCGTCGGGCTGATGCCCGCCTGGACCCGCTGGCCGCTGCGCCTGCCCTACCTCCCGGCGACCGAAGCCACCTGGGGACGGATCGCCGGGCACGGCGTGGTCTCGAGTATCCGCTGGGCCACGGCCCCCCGGGCCAGCGCCTCGGACCGGGCCACCGACCCGGCCGCCGTGCCCGCGGCCGACCCGGCCGACGCGCCGGAGGGAGCAGGCGCGCCCCCCTCACCGACGCGCCTGCCCACCCGGCCGGCGGCCGGCGCCCACGCGCCTGGCCGGGCGTGAACCCACCCGCGGCTCGGCACGTATCGCCTCGGGCCCGCCACGTCTCGACGCGGCCGGCACCCGCCGTTCGGCGCCCGCTGACCCACCGTGCGGGACCGCGGACGCCGTCGTGAGAAGTACGCGGCCAGCCGCCGGTACCCGCGTCGCGAAACAGCCCCCCGCCGCTACGCGGCTGGCGCCAGCGCGTTCCAGCCCGCGGCGAGGCTTTCCAGGACGTGGCCGCCGGTCGCCGGCAGCAGGGTTCTCGGCGGAGCCGGCTGCAGGCCCAGGCCGGGAGTGAACGGGGCGCCCTCGGTCGCGGGGCCCCGCCGGAACGCCTGGGCGACCAGCCTGTCCTGCGCCTCGGGTGACCCTCAGGGCATCTCCATCGTCTGCGCCTGGCGGAGCTCGTCGAAGACGCGGGCCAGCTCGGCGTCGAGTGGGACGCCGAGCCGCTGGACCAGGTGGCTGACCACCGCCGCGCAGGCGATCGGAAGCACCTCGGGGTCGAGCGGTGGCGCGTCCGCCTCGTGCACCGACAGCACGCCGGTGAGCACGACGGCGACCGGGTAGGCGTCCAGCTCCGGCAGCCAGGCCGCCGCCGAGCGCAGGACGTCCCCCAGCAGCGCGCGCAGGTCGGCCGCGTCGAGACCGTCGGGGAACGCCTGCTCGATCAGCCCCAGGGTCAGCCCGTGCAGGACGTCCCGGACCTGCAGCTCGTCGACGGCCCGCAGCCGGGTGCGTGCCTCGCGCAGCGCGTCCGCGTCCCGCGCGGCGACGGCCGTGACAGCCGCGGTCACCTCACGGCCGATCGCGCGACCGGACAGGGGGAGCCCGGCCGGCATCATGCGCTCCCGGCTCGGGGCTGGCTGGGCGGCGCCGTGACTCGCATGCCGCCATGGTGACCCATCCCGCCGGCCGGGTCGCGGGCGCCGCCCGCCTCCGAGGATCCGGGCGGGATCGGCGACAGCCAAGGATCTATCGCGGGCCGCGATCGGTGCAATCGCGCGAACGCGTTGGACGAGACCAGTATTTCCTACCATTCTGGTGAACATAAGAAGGAACCTGGATGGGGAAGCGCGCGGCGGCGCGACCCTGTGGCCAGGGCTGCGGACGATGCTGGACGGCTCCCTCGCCCACCCGCGGCCGGCCCTGATCGCCACCCTCGCCGGCATCGTCAACGGGACCACCATGATCCTCGGTGCCGCCGCCATCGGCTGGGCCACCGACCATCTGATCGTCCCGGCCCTCGCCGGCGGCCACATCGCCCGCGCCACCTGGTGGATCGCGGTCGGCGCGATCCTCGGCGTCTCCACGGTGCGCTGGGTGACCATCGTCATCCGCGGCATCGCGACCGGGTACGTGCAGCACGGCTCGCAGGCGCGGGTCCGGCGGTCCGTCGTCGGCCGGTATCTCGAGCTCGACCTGGCCTGGCACCGCCGGCATCCGCCCGGGCGTCTGCTGTCCACCGCGGTGTCCGATGTGGACGCCCTGTGGTTCCCGATGACGTTCTTCTACTTCGCGCTCGGGATGATCGTCATGCTGGTCGTCGCGATCGTCCAGCTTTTCGGGCACGACACCGCGCTCGGGCTGGTCGGGGTCGGCCTCGTCGGCTCCGTCCTCGGCGTGAACCTGCTCTACCAGCGCCTGCTCAGCCCGCGCGCCCGGGCGGTGCAGGACAGCCGCGGCGAGTTCGGCGCGCTCGCGCTGGAGAGCATCGAGGGCGGCCAGGTCGTCCGGACCCTCGGCATCGCCGACCGCGAGCGGGCCCGGGTCGGTGCCGCGGCGCTCCGGCTGCGCGCGGCCACCACCGCGGCGGGCGACCTCAGCTCGGTGTTCGACCCGCTCCTGGAGGTGCTGCCGACCGCCGCGGTCCTGGCCGTCCTCGTCGTCGGCTCGCGCCGGGTCGAGACCGGCGACCTCAGCGTCGGCGTCCTCGTCGAGGTCGTCTACCTGCTGCTGACCATCTCCATCCCGCTCAACGTGATCAGCCGCTTCCTGGGGATGCTGCCGGTCTCGGTGGCCGGCCGCACCCGCGTCGCCGCCGTGCTCGACGCCGCCGAGACCACCGCCCACGGAGACCGCGTCCTGCCCGGCGCCGCCGCTCCCGGCCCGCGGGCGCCTGCTCCGCGGGCGCCGGGACGGCAGGTGAGCGATCCGCCCGTGCCCGTGCCCGTGCCCGCCCCCGCGCTGGGGCTGCGGGCGCGGGGCGTCGGGCTCATCCGTGGCGGTACGAGCCTTCTCGCGGACGTCGACATCGAGGTGCGCCCCGGCGAGATCGTCGCCCTCGTCGGGCCGACCGGTTCGGGCAAGACCACCCTGGCCGAGCTCCTCAGCCGCCAGGACGACCCCACCGACGGCGTCGTCGAGATCGGCGGAGTCCGCGCCAACGACCTCGCCCGCGGGGAGATCTCGTCCCGGCTGGCCGTCGTCGGGCAGACCTCGTGGCTGTTCGGCGGCAGCGTCCACGCCAACCTTCAGCTCGACGGCCATCCCCGCGAACGGCGTCCCTACACCGCCGGTGAGATCTGGCGGGCGCTGGCCGCCGCCGGCGCCGATGACGTCGTCCGTGACCTGCCCAACGGCCTCGACACCCGGGTCGGCGAGCGCGGCGCCCGGCTCTCCGGCGGCCAGCGGCAGCGGCTGTGCCTGGCCCGCGCGCTGCTGCGCGAGCCCGGCGTGCTGCTGCTGGACGACGCCACCTCGGCCCTCGATCCCGCCGTGGAACGCCGGGTGCTCGGCGGGCTGGCCGGCCTGCGCGGGCGGACGACCGTGCTGATCGTCGGCGGACGTCCCAGCTCGGTCGCGGTCGCCGACCGGGTCGCCTTCCTGCGCGCGGGGCGGCTCGTCGCCGTCGGCACCCACACGGAGCTGCTCGGCGCCGAGCCCGACTACCGCCGGATTCTCGGCGCGTACGGCACCCACGGGGCGGGCCCGGCCGCGGCGGGCTTTGACGCGGCGGGATCAGACATGGCGGGATCGGACACGGCCGATGAGTGAGCGCGGCCTCGCCGATCTCGGGCGGGCCCGGGCGCGCGAGCTGGGCCGGCTGATCGCCTCCACCACGCCCGTCCTCACCGTCGGCCTGCCGCTCACCCTGCTGCTGGCGTTCGTCGCCGGTGCCGGCCGGATCGTGACGCCGCTGACCGTCCAGTACGCCCTGGACCACGGCCTGCTCGAGCCGCACAAGGGAACCGCCGGCGTGGTCGCGCGCGCCGCCGGTGTCGGTGCCGCGGCGACCGTCACGGCGGTGCTCGCCTCCTGGTGGCTGAACCGGCGTGTCTACCGGCGTACGGAGGCCGCGCTCGCCGAGCTGCGCGCGGCCGGCGTCGCGCGCATCCACGAGATGGCCGCGGAGACGTTCGCGCGCACCGGCAGCGCCGACCTCGTCAGCCGGCTCACCGGCGACGTCGACGCCGTCACGACCTTCGTGCAGAACGGCGGCGTCATGCTGCTCGTCAACGTCACCCAGATGATCATCGCCGGCGTGCTGATCGCGGTGTACTCCTGGCAGCTGGCGGTGCCCGTGCTGGCGACGGCGGTGCTGCTGTTCGTCGCGATGCGTCGCGTGCAGGCGCTGGTGGCGCGCCGGTTCAGCGTGGTCCGGGAGAGCGTGTCAGCGCTGCAGTCCACCGTGGGTGAGGCCGTCACCGGCATCAGCGTCATCCGCTCGACCGGCACCGAGGCACGCAGCCGCGCCATGGTCGAGGAGGCCGTCGAGCACACGGCGTCGGCGCAGCGCCGCACCCTCGTCCCGTTGCACTTCAACACCGCCTTCGGTGAGATCGCGATCTCGTTCGTCACCGTGGTGGTGATCGTCGCGGGCGTCCGCTGGTCGACCGCCCACACCCGGTGGGAGCCGACGCTGCACCTGTCGGCCGGTGAGCTGGTGGCGATGCTCCTGCTCGTCACCTTCTTCGTCCGGCCCCTGCAGATGCTGGTCCAGATGCTCGGCGAGGCCCAGAACGCCGTCGTCGGCTGGCGCCGCGCGCTGGAGATCCTCGCCACGCCGTCGGGTGTCGTCGAAGGCGGGGACGCCCGCGAGCTGCCCGCCGGGCCGGTCGCCGTCGACCTGCACGACGTCGCCGCCGCCTACGGGGACGGCCCGCCCGTGCTGCGGGAGCTGACCGTCGGCATCGCCGCGGGCGAGCACGTCGCCGTCGTCGGCGAGACCGGCTCGGGCAAGAGCACGTTCGCCCGGCTGCTGACCAGGCAGATCGCGCCACGCCACGGCCGTGTCCTGCTCGGCGGCCTCCCGGCCGGCCAGGTGTCGGACCTGTCCTTCCAGCGCCGTGTCGCGGTCGTCCCGCAGGACCCGTTCCTGTTCGACGCCACGATCGCCGACAACATCCTCGCCGGGGTCCGCGGCGACGCCGGGGCGCTCGACGAGATCGTCGACTCGCTCGGCCTGCGGCCGTGGATCGACACCCTGCCCGAGGGCCTCGACACCCGCGTCGGCACACGCGGCGACCGGCTCTCCGCCGGCGAGCGCCAGCTCGTCGCCCTCGCCCGCACCGCCCTGGTCGACCCCGACCTGCTCGTGCTCGACGAGGCGACCAGCGGCGTCGACCCCGCGACCGACGTCCGCGTGCAGCACGCGCTCGGCGCGCTCACGGTCGGGCGTACCACGGTCTCGATCGCCCACCGCATGGTGACGGCCGAGCGCGCCGACCGCGTCCTCGTCTTCGACCACGGGCGTCTCGTCCAGAGCGGGCGGCACGACGAGCTCGTCGGCGTCCCCGGCCACTACGCCCGACTGCACGCGGCCTGGGTCGAGCACACCGCCGGCGCCGACGAGCGCCACCAGACCCTCCTCCACCACAACGACGGGAGCACCCCGTGACGACCGTTGCAGTCAACGACACCGCCGCCACGGCCACCGCCACCACGGCCACGGCCGCGGGGGAGGCGCGCCGGCTCCGGCTCGGCTTCAACTCCCGCATCGCCTTCCCCGCCGGGCACGCCGCCGAAGGGCTGCGGGACGGCATCGAGCTGTTCCGGGTGGCCGAGCAGCTCGGCTACGACACCGGCTGGGTCTACCAGCGTCACTTCGACAACTACCTCGCGTCGCCGCTGGTGTTCCACGCGGCTGTCGCGCAGCACACCGAGCGCATCGGCCTCGGCACCGCCATCATCGGCGCCCGCTACGAGGATCCTGTGCTGCTCGCCGAGGCCGCCGGCACGGCCGACCTGCTCAGCGGCGGACGTCTGCAGCTCGGCCTCGGCACCGGCCAGGGCGGCTACGACCACATCTTCGGCCAGGAGCCGAACGACGGGCGGGACCAGTCCCAGGCCCGGCTCGCCACGTTCCTGCGTGGCATCCGCGGCGAGAAGCTGGGCGAGGTGACCGACCCCGCCGGGCTCGTCGCCGCGGGCACCGGGCTGTTCGTCCGCCCGACCAGCCCCACGCTGCCGGACCGGGTCTGGTACGGCGGCGGCTCGGTGGCCTCCGCCGAACGGGTCGGCCGCCAGGGGCTGCGACTGCTGCTCAGCACCATCCTGCACGGCCAGATCGACGACTACGGCGCCGAACTGGCCCGCGCCGTCGAGGCCTACCGCGCCGCCTACACCGGAACCTCGCCCTCGCGCGTCGCCATCGCACGCTCCGTGCTGCCCGCCACGTCGCCGGAGCTCGCCCGCGGCTACGCGGCCTACGACGAACAGCGGCGCACCCACGGGCCGGCGGCCTCGCGCCCGGAGGGCGCCCTGACCCCCGCGGCGGCCCCGCCCGCCCGGTTCACGATGAGTCCCGTGCACCACGGCGCCCCGTCCGCCGTCGTCGACCAGCTGCTCGCCGACCCGAGCCTGGCGGTCAGCGACGAGCTCATCGCGTTCCTGCCGCCCGCCTTCGGGCTGCGCGACAACCTGAGCCTGCTCGAGGACATCGCCGAAACCGTCGCCCCCCACCTCGGCTGGGCGCCGGCGACGCCGTCGTGATCGGCGGAAGGCGGCCCGGCGGCTGGTTGTCTACGGGCCGGACGTGCTGGCCCGCCGCCGGCGCCGGCGTTGGCCGAAGGAGATCATCCAGCAGCTCGCTCAGGACTTCGCGTCGGTCAGCAGAGCGGAGATCTCGGTCGGTAGCGCGGCGCACACATGATCCAGCTCGCCGGCGGTGATGTGCTGACGTAGCACCCGGGCGGCTGCCGCCACGGCATAGCCGGCCTGGGTCTCCCCGGTCAGACCTGCTTCGGCGGCGACCCGGTCGAGGAACTGCGCCGCGTGGTGATACGGCTGCGGGGTGGCCGATGGCCGCCAGGCCTCGTAGTAGATCCCGCGGATCAGCTCGGGCAGCTGAGCGCCGAGATGCGCCGCCGCGTCCACCGGCAGCCGGTTACGCAGCGTGTGCAGGACCGCCCGCAACACCCGGTACGCATAGTGGCGGTCACCGGGACTACCAAGCGCGTCAGCGAGCTGGTTGAGCCACTCGTAGGTCTTGTCGACGCTTCGTTCGATCATCGTGACGCCGGATGCGGGCATCGGTTCCTCCCGTCGAACGTCCTTCGACCGGAACTACCACCATTTTTGGTGACGTCAGAGATGTCAGCCAAGGTCGCAATGGGTCAGAAATTACGATTGCGCCAGGTATCAATCCGGCCTCGGCCCGATTTGGCCGCCGGCTGAGAAGTGTATCGGCTGCGAACCGGGATGGCCTGACAGCGGCAGGCGGTCAGCCGATCCGGTCATGGGTATGGCTGAGAGAAAGGTCTGGAGTAGCACGGTCAGGTTTGTTGCGCAGCTCTGGTGAGGTGACGTTGATGGAGGCTGATACACCGCTGGTGGCCTGGTTCGACGAGTTGTCCGTGCGCGATACGGCGCTGGCCGGGGGAAAAGGCGCAAACCTGGGAGAACTGGTCCGGGCTGGTCTGCCGGTCCCGCCGGGATTTGTCATCACGGCATCGGCCTACCTGCAGACGGTGGAACGGGCGGGTCTGCGTGCCGAGCTCGCGGCGCGCACCGCGGGCCTCGACCCGGATGATCCGGCGGCGTGCGCGGCCGTGGCGGACGAGTTGGCGAAGCGGGTCGGTGCCGTCGAACTGTCCGACACGGTTCGCCGGGCCGTCCTGGACGCCTACGAGCGGCTCGGCGCCGAGTGGGTGGCGGTCCGCTCGTCGGCCACGGAGGAGGACACCGCCGGGGCCTCGTTCGCCGGTATGAACCGGACCTTCACCAACACCTCGGGCGGCGACCTGCTCGACCGGGTCCGGGACTGCTGGGCCTCCCTCTTCGGAGCGCGGGTCCTCGCCTACCGGGCGAGCAGGCGGATCAGCGGCGAGCCGGCGATCGCCGTCGTCGTGCAGCAGATGGTCGACGCGGCGCGCTCCGGCGTCATCTTCTCCGCCGACCCCGCGACCGGCGACCGGTCCCGGGTCGTGATCGAAGCAGCCTTCGGTCTCGGTGAGGTCGTCGTCGGCGGACAGCTCCTGCCGGACACCTACACGCTGAGCAAGCGGGGACCCCGTCTGCTCGAAGTCCGGGTCGGCAACAAGAGCCACCAGATCGTGCGGGGATCCGACGGCTCCGACCGCCGGGTCGAGCTCGCCCCCGACCAGGGGGCCCAGCGGGTACTGAGCGACGACGAGGCCGTGGACCTGGCGCGGCTGGCGATCCGGGTCGAAGACCACTACGGCAGCCCGCAGGACATCGAGTGGGCACGCGATGACGGCCGCACCTTCCTCGTCCAGTCCCGCCCGATCACCACCCTCGGCACGGCGCCGAGCGGCGAGCGGGCACCCGAACCATCCGTGCTTCCGGCTGCGCGGAAGACGCTGGTCAGCGGCCTTCCGGCCGCGCCGGGCCGGGCCAGCGGCACGGTGCGCATCCTCGCCTCACCCGACCAGTGCTCCCTGTTGCGGCCCGGCGAGGTGCTGGTGGCGCCCATGACCTCGCCGGACTGGGTGCCCGCCATCCGCCGGTCGGCGGCCCTGGTGACCGACGGCGGCGGCATGACCTGCCACGCCGCGATCGTCAGCCGCGAGCTCGGGGTGCCCTGTGTGGTCGGCACCCGCACGGCCACCACGACGCTGCGCACCGGCGAGCTGGTCACCGTCGAGGGCACCAGGGGAACCGTCTACGAAGGGGCCGCGGCCATCGCGGGCGCGCCGGCGACCACCGTCGCCGCGCTTCGGCCCGGCCGGGCCGAAGCCGAGCCCACCGGCACGAAACTGCTGGTCAACCTTGCGATCGCCGAACGGGCGGAGGAGGTCGCCGCACTGCCGGTGGACGGTGTCGGCCTGCTGCGCGCGGAGTTCCTGCTCACCGAGGCGCTCGGTGGAGTGCACCCCAAGGAGCTGCTCGCGCGCGGCGGGCGGGCGGAGTTCGTCGAGAGGATGAGCGCCTCGCTGCTGCGCATCACCCGCCCGTTCGCCCCCCGCCCGGTGATCTACCGCACGACGGACTTCCGTACCAACGAGTTCCGCGGGCTCACCGGCGGTGAGCGGTTCGAGGCGGCCGAGGCGAACCCGATGATCGGCTACCGCGGCTGTTACCGCTATGTCCGCGAACCCGAGATCTTCGCCCTCGAACTGGAGGTGCTGGCCCACGTCCGTGAGCGGACGCCGAACCTGCACCTCATGATCCCGTTCGTGCGGACCCGCTGGGAGCTGGAAGCCTGCCTGGAAGCCGTCGACGCCAGCCCGCTCGGCGACCACCGCGGCCTGCACCGCTGGGTCATGGCCGAGGTCCCGTCGGTGGCCTACTGGATCCCGGCCTACGCCCGGCTCGGCGTCGACGGGGTGTCCATCGGCTCCAACGACCTCACCCAGCTCGTCCTCGGCGTCGACCGCGACTCGCGGACCTGCGCGGAGCTGTTCGACGAGTCCGACCCGGCGGTGCTGGACGCCATCGCACGGATCATCGCGGCCTGCCGGGACGCCGGGATCACCTCGTCGCTGTGCGGGCAGGCGCCGTCGACCCGGCCCGACTTCGCCGAACACCTGGTGCGCCTCGGGATCACCTCGGTGTCGGTCAACCCGGACGCGGTCGACGCCGCCCGGCGGGTCATCGCCTCGGCCGAGCGGCGGTTGCTGCTGTCCGCCGCCCGCGGCGGGACTGCCGTCCACCCGCCCGGGTAGGGCTTCGAACGTCTGGTGAACACGCCCGCCGAGTCAGGAGGTAGCGGTCATGCCGACCCTGAGCATCATCAAGGCCGACACCGGGGGGTTCGTGGGCCACTGCGCCGTCCACCCGGACATGGTCGAGGAGGCGACCCGGCGGGTCGAGGCGGCCCGCGGCGATCTGCTGCTCGACGGGAAGGTCGCGGCCTGCGGTGACGACCTCGCTCTGATCATGACGCACGAGCACGGCCCGGACGCCGCGGCGGTGCACTCGTTCGCCTGGGACGTCTTCCACGCGACCACCCGGATCGCCCGGGATCTGGGGCTCTACGGGGCCGGGCAGGACCTGCTCTCCGACGCCTTCTCCGGGAACCTGCGGGGCATGGGTCCCGGCTACGCCGAGCTGGAGTTCACCGAACGGCCGTCCGAGACGGTGCTGTGCTTCCTGGCGGACAAGACCGAGCCGGGAGCCTGGAACCTCCCGCTGTTCCGGATGTTCGCCGACCCGTTCACCACCGCCGGGCTGGTGATCGACGCGAAGATGCACGCCGGTTTCCAGTTCGAGGTGTACGACCTGTACCAGGAGAAGCGGATCGTCTTCGACTGCCCGGCCGACATGTACGACCTGCTGATGTACATCGGCGCGCCGGCCCGCTACGTCCTGCACAGCGTCACCTCGAAGACCTCGGCCGAGCAGGCGGTGGCGACCAGCACCCAGCGGCTGTCCCTGATCGCCGGCAGGTATGTCGGCAAGGACGACCCGGTGATGATCGTGCGCTGCCAGTCCGGCCTGCCCGCGGTCGGCGAGGCCCTCGAACCGTTCGCCCTGGCCTACACGGTCGCCGGCAGCATGCGCGGCTCGCACCACGCGCCGCTCATGCCGGTCGCCGCCGGGCAGGCGCACCCGTCCCGGTTCGACGGCCCACCCCGGGTGGTGTGCCTCGGCTTCCAGATCTCCGGCGGACGGCTCATCGGCCCCCGCGACATGTTCGACGACCCGGCGTTCGACCGCGCCCGGGCGCAGGCCAACGAGGTGATGGACTACCTGCGCCGGCACGGCCCCTTCGAACCGCACCGGCTCGGCCTCGACGAACTCGAGTACACCACCATGCCCGCTCTGGAGGACCGTCTCTCGGACCGCTGGCAGCCCCTGCCCACGGCGGCCACACCGGTCACCACGCCGGCGGCCGCCGCCGAACGTCATGCCGCGGCGGCGGGCCGCCGTTAGAGCCCGGCCCGCCGCCGGCCGGTGCGCGACGGGGTCAACCGCGGTGCGTGACCAGGGTCAGGTGGTGGACGAACCAGTCACGGGCGAGCGCGGCCACCGTCTCCAGCGCGCCGGGCTCGGCGAACAGGTGGGTGGCCCGCGGGACCACCGTGAGCCGGTTCTCGCACCGCAGCCGGGCCTGGGCCTGCCGGTTGAGGTCGATGACGAGGTCATCGTGCTCGCCCACGACGAGCAGGGTCGGGGCCGCCACCGCGGCCAGTTTCGAGGCGGCCAGGTCCGGCCGGCCGCCGCGGGAGACGACGGCGGCGATGCGGGAGCCGGGTTCGGCCGCGGCCCACAGCGCGGCGGCGGCTCCGGTGCTGGCCCCGAAGTAGCCGACCGGGAGGTGCGACACGCCCGGCTGGCCGCGCAGCCAGCCGGTGACGTCCACCAGGCGGTGGGCGAGCAGCCCGATGTCGAACACGTTGGCCCGGTCGATCTCCTCGGCGGGGGTGAGCAGATCGAACAGCAGGGTGGCGAGTCCGGCGGCGCCCAGGACGTCGGCCACGTACCGGTTACGGGGACTGTGTCGGCTGCTGCCGCTGCCGTGGGCGAACACGACCAGACCGCCGGCCTTCTCCGGAACCGTGAGCTGCCCGGTCAGCCGGACCGGGACGGCAGGGATGTCGACCTCGACCTCGCGCCCCGGCGGGTTGGGCGTCGCGCCCGGCGTGGCCGCTCCATGCGTCTCGTGCGTCTCGTGCGTCTCGTGCGTCTCGTGCGTCTCGTGCGTCCCGGCCGGTGCGGCCGGTGCGGCCGTAGGTGCCTGCGGTGCCAGGACCGCCGCCCTGCGCAGCAGGTCCGTCACCTCGTCGTCGGACGTCTGGGTGAAGTCGGTGTAGAACGTGCCGATGGCGAAGAACCGGTCCGGAGTGTGCAGGCACACGACCTCGTCGGCGTCCCGGCGCAGCCATCCGATCCGGTCCGGCGGTGCGACGGGAGCCGCCAACACGATCCGGGTGGCGCCGGCGGCGCGGGCCGCCTGGCAGGCGGCGGACGCCGTCGCCCCGGTGGCGATCCCGTCGTCCACCACGACCACGGTGCGACCGGCCAGTGGAACACGCGGCCGGGCGCCCCGGAACCGGCGGATCCGGCGGTCCAGCTCCAGCCGCTCGCGGGCTTCGACCGCGGCCAGCTCGTCCGGGCCGATGTCGGCCATCAGCCGCGTCTCGGGGTTGATGACCCGAACGTCCCCTTCGGCGATTGCGCCCATCGCGAGCTCCGGCTGGAAGGGGACGCCGAGCTTGCGGACCAGGATGACGTCCAGCGGGGCGCCCAGCGCCCGCGCGACCTGGTAGGCGACCGGAATCCCGCCGCGGGTGAGCCCGACAACCACGACGTCCAGCCCACGGAGATGCGCCAGCCTCCGGCCGAGCTGCCGGCCCGCGTCCATACGATCACGGAAAAGCACGTCACACCGCCCTTCCGCCCGCGGAGCGGTGCCCGCCCCCGTAAGCGTCTGGTAGCCGGTTCCTCACGCTTTCTTCCTGCCCGGCTTCCGGCCGTCCGAACGTTTCTGATCACGCACCGCTCGCCGTCGTCGGCACGGCCTTCTCGGCTCGGGTCGTCGCGTCGGAGATCTCCGCCTGACGTCGATGTTCCCTGGCGAAAGCGAAGGGTATGGAACCTGCTACAGAAGGTTGTCGCTGTCCGGGTGGATGAGGGGGCAGGGTGACGCACGCAGGTGTGACCGACGCCGTCGTCGGGCCGGCGACGGTCGGGACCCTGATCGACGTGCTGCGGGCGCGTGGCTACCAGGTCGTCGGCCCCACCGTGCGCGACGGCGCCATCGTCTACGACGAGATCCGCGGTGCCGGGGAGCTGCCGGTGGGCTGGACAGACGTCCAGGACGCCGGCCGCTACCGGCTCGAGCGCCGTCGTGACGCGGCGCTGTTCGGCTACGCGGTCGGGCCGCACTCGTGGAAGCAGCACCTGCTGCCGCCCCGGCTGCGCCTGCTCACGACCCGACGGGACGGCGACGGCGGGTTCGAGGTGGAGGAGGAGCCGGTGCCGCGCGGCGCGGTGGCGTTCCTCGGCGTGCGTTCGTGTGAGCTGCACGCGATCGCGATCCAGGACCGGGTGCTGCTCGGTGGACGTCACACCGACCGTGACTACGCCGCCCGGCGCGGCGAGGTGTTCGTCGTCGCGGTGAACTGCCACGAGCCGGGCGGCACCTGCTTCTGCGTGTCGATGAACACCGGCCCCGCGGTGCGGGAGGGCTACGACCTGGTCCTCAGCGAGATCCTGGACGGTGAGCACCGGATCCTCCTCGAGGCTGGCACCCCGCGGGGCGTCGAGGTGCTGGAAGAGCTGGGCGGACGGGCGGCCGAGGCGTCCGACCGGGCCGCGGCCCGGTCGGCGGTGGACGGCGCCGCCGACCGGATGGGGCGCACCGTCGACGCGGCCGACCTGCGCGACCTGCTCGCGGACAACCTCGAACACCCGCGCTGGGACGAGGTGGCGCAGCGGTGCCTGAGCTGCGGCAACTGCACCATGGTGTGCCCGACCTGCTACTGCACCTCGGTGGAGGACGTCAGCGACCTCACCGGCGGCACGGCGGAGCGCTGGCGCAGCTGGGAGTCGTGCTTCTCACTGGACCACTCCCACACCCACGGCGGCGACGTCCGCGCCTCCGGACGCTCCCGCTACCGCCAGTGGCTGACACACAAGTTCGGCACCTGGCATGACCAGTTCGGCACATCCGGGTGCGTCGGCTGCGGCCGGTGCGTCACCTGGTGCCCGGTCGGCATCGACGTGACCGAGGAACTGACCGCCATCCGCGCGAACTCGGCGGCCGGCGACCCGGAGACGCTGATCCGTGGTCCGGCGGGGGGAGGCCGGCGATGACATCCGTTGAGACACCCCTGGGCGAGGCAGGCGTGTTCGCCGGCATGCGCCCGGATCACCTCGCGCTGCTCGCTCGATGCGCCCGCGACGCGGCGTTCGACGCCGGTGCGGTGATCCTGCGGGAGGGCGACCCGGCGGACACCTTCTACGTCATCCGGCAGGGCACGGTCGTGATCGAGACATTCGTCCCGACCCGTGGGCTGGTCCCCATCGAGACGGTCACGGCCGGCGACGTGGTCGGCTGGTCATGGCTGTTCCCGCCGTACCGGCTGCACTTCGACGCCCGCGCGCTCTCCCTCGTCCGGGCGAGCGCCGTCGACGGCTCCTGCCTGCGACACAGGTTCGAGCAGGACCCGGCGCTGGGCTACGACGTGCTGTCCCATCTCGCGCAGGTGCTCGTCGAGCGCCTGCAGGCGACCCGTCTTCGACTGCTCGATGTCTACGGAAGCCCGGACCGGGGCTGACGGCGTGGCCGGGGAGATGACCCCGCGGCCGTTCCGCGTCACGCGCCGCCGCCAGGAGACACGGGACACCTGGACCCTGGAGCTCGAACCGCTCCGCGGTGCCCCGCTCGGCGCGGAGCCCGGCCAGTTCACGATGGTCTACGCCTTCGGTGTCGGCGAGGTGCCGCTGTCCGTGGCGGGCTGTCCCGGGCCGGCCGGCGGTGACGGGCCGGCGGGCGACGACGGGCCGCTGGTGCACACCGTCCGGGCGGTCGGGGCGGTGACGGAGGCGATCTGCGCCGCCCGCCCGGGTGACGTCCTCGGGGTGCGTGGTCCGTTCGGGCGCGGCTGGCCGCTGAGCGCGGCCGCCGGCTCGGACGTCGTCGTCGTCGCGGGCGGGCTCGGACTGGCGCCGCTGCGCCCGCTGATCCGGGCGATCCTGCGCCGGCGGGACGACTACGGCGAGGTGGCCGTCCTGGTCGGCAGCCGCACCCCCGCGGACCTCCTCCACCGGCGGGAGCTGGCCGGTTGGCAGGAGCGGGCCGACCTGCAGGCCCTGGTCACCGTCGACGGCGGCGAGCCCGGATGGCGCGGCCGGGTCGGGCTCGTCACCGCCCTCCTGCGTGACGTGCGCTTCGACCCGGCCCGGGCCGTCGCGTTCACCTGCGGCCCCGAGATCATGATGCGGCTGACCGCGCGGGCACTGGTCGACGTCGGCGTGCCGGCCGACCGCGTCCACCTGTCCGTGGAGCGCAACATGCACTGCGGCCTCGGTCACTGCGGTCGCTGCCAGCTCGGTCCGCTGATCCTCTGCCTCGACGGGCCGGTCCACGACTACGACCGCCTCGGCCCGCTGCTGGCCGTGCGGGAGCTCTGATGGCGACCCCGGACCCGATGCGGACCTCGGCCCCGGCGGCAGTGCCGGCGCCGGGGGCCGTGCCGGGCCGGGTGGCCAGGCCCCGGCTCGCCGTCTGGAAGTTCGCCTCCTGCGACGGCTGCCAGCTCACCCTGCTCAACCGCGAGGACGAGCTGCTCCCGCTCGCCGGCCAGGTCGAGATCTCCTACTTCCTCGAGGCGTCCAGCGCGACGGTCGCCGGGCCCTACGACCTGTCGCTCGTCGAGGGCTCGGTGACCACCGGGCAGGACGCGGAGCGGATCCGGCAGATCAGGGCCGCGTCCCGGCGCCTGGTCACGATCGGGGCGTGCGCCACCGCCGGGGGCATCCAGGCGCTGCGCAACTTCGCGGACGTCCGCGGCTTCCTCGCCGCCGTCTACGCCACTCCCGAGTACGTCTCCACGCTGTCGACGTCCACCCCGATCTCCGCGCACGTCCGGGTGGACTTCGAGCTGCAGGGCTGCCCGATCGACGGCCGCCAGCTCCTCGAGGTGATCAGCGCGTTCCTCGCCGGCCGGCGTCCGGCCATCTCCTCGTCCTCCGTCTGCACCGAGTGCAAGCGACGCGGGACGGTCTGCGTCATGGTCGCGCACGGCACCCCCTGCCTCGGCCCGGTCACGCATGCCGGCTGCGGCGCGATCTGCCCCGCCTACCACCGCGGCTGCTACGGCTGCTTCGGCCCCATGGAGAGCCCGAACGCCCCCGCGCTGACCCGGCAGCTGAAGGTCCTCGGCATGGACGACGACGACGTCGACCGGGTGTTCCAGACGTTCAACGCCGCGGCGCCCGCGTTCCGCGCCGCGTCCGGCGGCAGCGAGGGCGGCGGCAGCGAGGGCGGCGGGAGGTCCGATCATGACGACTAGGACCATTACGCCCCCGCCGCTGGCTCGGGTGGAGGGCGAGGGAAGGCTGCTGATCAGGATCGTCGACGGGCGTGCCACCGAGGTCCGCCTCAAGATCTTCGAGCCGCCGCGGTTCTTCGAGGCACTGCTGCGCGGCCGCGCCTACACCGAGCCCCCCGACATCACCGCCCGCATCTGCGGCATCTGCCCCGTCGCCTACCAGATGAGCGCGCTCGCGGCCATCGAACAGATCTGCGGCCTCGACGTCGAGGGCCCGGCAGCCGCGCTGCGACGGCTCATCTACTGCGGCGAGTGGATCGAGAGCCACGCCCTGCACGTCTTCCTCCTGCACCTGCCGGACTTCCTCGGCTACGACAGCGCGATCCACCTCGCCCAGGACGACCCCGCCCTGGTGGAGAACGCGCTCGCACTGAAGAAGGCCGGCAACAGCCTCATGACGGTCATCGGGGGCCGGTCGGTCCACCCCGTCAACGCGCGGGTCGGCGGCTGGTACCGGGCACCCCGCCGGCGCGAGCTGACCGGCCTCGTCCCCCAGCTCGAACGGGCCCGGGACATCGCCCGGGACGCCGCCCGGTTCACCGCCGGCCTGGACTTCCCCGACGACGAGATCCCCCAGACCTTCGTCGCCCTTCACCAACCCGGTGAGTATCCCGTCGAACGTGGCCGGATCGTCTCGACCGACGGGCTCGACATCGCCGCCGCCGACTACGACCGGCACTTCACCGAAGAGCAGGTCCCCTGGTCGAACGCGTTGCACTCCACCCTCGCCACGGGCGGCTCCTACCTCGTCGGACCGCTGGCCCGCTTCGCGCTGAACGCACGGTGGCTGGCACCCGCGGCGCGCGAGACGGCCGCCGACATCGGCCTGCGCCCACCCGAGCGCAACCCGTACCGCGCCATCATCGTCCGCTGCGTCGAGATGGTCCACGCGGCCGACGAGGCACTGCGGATCATCGGTGACTACACCGAGCCCGACCTCCCCGCACTGGAATCCCGGCCCCGGGCGGGAACCGGGTACGGCGCCACCGAGGCGCCCCGCGGCCTGCTCTACCACCGCTACACGACCGATCAGGACGGCACCGTTCTCGACGCCAAGATCGTTCCGCCGACCTCCCAGAACCAGCGCTCGATCGAGGAGGACCTGCGCGGAGTCGTCGAACGCGGCCTGGACCTGCCCGAAGCCGAACTCGTCCGGCGCTGCGAACAGGTCGTCCGCAACTACGATCCCTGCATCTCCTGCGCGACCCACTTCCTGACCCTCCACCTCGAATGCGACTGACGGTCATCGGGATCGGCAATCCCTACCGGCACGACGACGCCGTCGGCCTGGAGGTCGCCCGCCTGCTCCGCCGCCGGCCCCCGCCGGGCGTGGACGTGCTCGAGTCCGAGGGCGAACCGACGAGCCTGCTCCTCGCGTGGGAGGGGGCCGACGCGGTCTGGATCGTCGACGCCGCCGACTCGGCCGCCCCGCCCGGAACCGTGCACCGCGTCGAGGCCGACGACCACGCGCTGCCACGGGACGTGGGCGCCGCGTCGACCCACGCGCTCGGGCTCGCGGACACCGTCGAGATCGGACGGAAACTCGGCCGGCTCCCGAAGCACGTCGTGATCTACGCGATCTGCGGCCGCGACTTCTCCGCCGGCGAAGGCCTCGACCCGGACGTCGCCGCGGCCGCCCGGACGGTGACCGCCGCGGTTCATGCCGAGACGGCGAACCATGCCGCACCGCCGTCGATGGGCTGACCGACGGCACGCTTACCCTGATCGACGCCCCGAACCCGACCCCCTGACCAGCCGGTTCCACGATCGCAAGGAGATCCATGCCCCCGCGGAGGAAGTCCGCTCAGGCCGGACCGCCCACCATGGCCCAGTTGCGCGAGACGCTGTGGAAGACGGCCGACAAGCTGCGCGGCTCGATGGACGCCGCCCAGTACAAGGACTTCGTCCTCGGCCTGATCTTCCTCAAGTACGTCTCGGACGCGTTCGCCGAGCGGCGCGAGCAGATCCGGCAGGACGTGCTCGCCGACGGGATCGACGAGTCCCGGGCCGAGGAGTTCCTCGACGACGTCGACGAGTACGCCGGGCAGGGCGTGTTCTGGGTGCCGGGGCAGGCCCGATGGGAGCACATCGCGGCGAACGCGAGAAGCGCCGGCATCGGGGAACTGCTGAACGCGGCGATGGACGCCGTGATGAGGACGAACCCGGCGCTCACCGGCGTCCTCCCGCGGATCTTCAACGGCGAGGGCGTCGACCAGCACCGGCTCGGCGAGCTCGTCGACCTGCTCGGTGACGCCCGCTTCACCGGCCACCGGGCGACCGAGCGGCCCGCGTCCACGCCTACTGGCGAGGACGGTGCGCTTTTCGGCGAATCCGCCGCCGGAGTTCCGACGGAAGCGGCGACCCGGCCGGCGCGGGACGTGCTGGGGGAGGTGTACGAGTACTTCCTGGAGCGCTTCGCTCGCACCGAGGGCAGGCGCGGTGGTGAGTTCTACACCCCGGCCAGCGTGGTCCGGCTGCTCGTCGAGATGCTGGAGCCCTACGAGGGCCGGGTCTACGATCCCTGCTGCGGTTCGGGCGGCATGTTCGTCCAGGCGGAGAAGTTCGTCGTCGCGCACCGAGGGCTCACCCACTCCGGCGACATCGCCGTCTACGGCCAGGAGTCGAACGAACGGACCTGGCGGCTGGCGAAGATGAACCTCGCCATCCACGGGATCACCGGCGATCTGAGCGCCCGGTGGGACGACACCTTCCGCAACGACCGGCATCCGGACCTGCGGGCCGACTTCATCCTGGCGAACCCGCCCTTCAACATGTCCGACTGGGCGCGCACCGTCGACGACCAGCGCTGGCGGTACGGGACCCCACCGACCGGCAACGCGAACTTCGCCTGGCTGCAGCACATCATCGCCAAGCTGGGCTCCCGCGGGACCGCCGGCGTGGTGATGGCGAACGGCTCGATGTCGTCGAAACAGTCCGGCGAGGGTGAGATCCGTGCCGCGCTGGTCGAGGCCGACCTGGTGGCCTGCATGATCGCGCTGCCGCCGCAGCTGTTCCGCACCACCCAGATCCCGGCCTGCCTGTGGTTCTTCGCGAAGGACAAGGGCCAGCCGGGCGCCCGCGGGCTCGCCGGACGGCGCGGCGAGACGCTGTTCATCGACGCCCGCAACATGGGCACGGTGATCGACCGCACCGAGCGCATCCTCACCGACGGTGACCTCGAGAAGATCACCGACACTTACCGCGCCTGGCGTGGCGCGAAGTCGGCCCGCGACAAGGGCCTGGCCTACGAGAACATTCCCGGCTTCTGCTATTCGGCCTCCACCGAGGAGATCCGCACCCACGACCACGTCCTGACCCCGGGCCGCTACGTAGGCGCCGCCGAAGCCGACATTTCCAACGACGAGCCGGTGGCCGAGAAGATCGAGCGTCTCGCCAAGGAACTCTTCATCCACTTCGAAGAGTCCGCTCGCCTGGAAAAGGAAGTTCGCAGCCAACTGGAGCGTCTCGATGCCTGAATGGCGGCGCATCTCGCTCGCTGACCTGGTTCGGCTGCGGCGGGGATTCGACCTGCCGGCGCCGGAACGCCGGGCTGGTCGTTTTCCGGTGGTCGGCTCCGCCGGGGTCAGCGGGTGGCATGACCGGGGGCCGCTCGCCGGGCCGGGGATCACTCTCGGGCGCAGCGGTTCGTCAATCGGCACGGTGACGTACGTGCCGTCTGACTACTGGCCGTTGAACACCGTGCTGTTCGTCGAGGACTTCCAGGGCAACGATCCGCGTTTTCTCTACTTCCTGCTGCGGACGATCGACTTCACCCGGTTCAACTCGGGGAGCGCGCAGCCCTCGCTCAACCGCAACCACATCGCCGCCGTCGAGCTGCGTGCGCCGGAGTATCCCGAACAGCGGGCGATCGCGGCGGTGCTGGGCGCCCTCGACGACAAGATCGCGCTGAACCATCGGCTTGCCTCGACTGCCCGGGAGCTCGCCGAGGCACGGTACGCGGCGGCGACGCGCGGGCCGGGCCGCCGGGAGCTCAGGCTCGGTGACCTGGTCGAGACGCTGACCCGGGGGATCACGCCCCGGTACACGGCGGACGACTCCGCGCTCGTCGTACTCAACCAGAAGTGTGTACGCGCCGGCCGGGTCGACCTCGCACCGGCCCGCGGGACGGAACCGGCCGCGGTCCCCGCCGCGAAACGGCTGCGGGCGGACGACGTCCTGGTCAACTCGACGGGCATCGGCACCCTGGGTCGGGTGGCGAGGTGGGTGCATGCGACGCGGGCGACCGTCGACTCGCATGTCACCGTCGTCCGGTTCGTACCGGACCGGTTGGATCCGGTGTGCGGGGCATTCTCCATGCTGGCCGCGCAGCCGAGGATCGCCTTGATGGGCGAGGGCAGCACCGGCCAGACCGAGTTGAGCAGGGCCAAGCTGAACGACCTGGTGATCGCGGTGCCGGCGGCCGAGCGGTGTGCCGGGATCGGCGCCGAGTTGGCGGCGCTGGACGCGCGTGGCGAGGCGGCGCACGCGGAGTCGGCGGCGCTGGCTCGGCTGCGGGACGCGCTGTCGCCGAAGCTGATGTCCGGGGAGGTCCGTGTCCGGGACGCGGAGCGAACCATGGGGAGCCTGGTGTGACGGGGGAGGGGCGGGTCCGCCGGCATCGGCGGCGGCTGCGACCCGCTGGCCGCCGTCCTACACCGTGACGGGTGCCGCGGCCGCCACGGTCGTGATGACCATCGGGACGGTCGCGGTGTTCGCCGCTGTCGCCGCTGCTGCTGCGGTTGGTGGCACGATCGTCGCGGCCACGGTGGTCGCCGGCACGATCGGCGCGGTCACCGAGGTCGCCGAGCGCGGGGCTGGCAGCGCGGGCAGCACCGGCAACGGGGGCAGTGCGTGCAGACCGGGGATCGTCGTGGCGATCGGCGCGGGGAGCGACGGGCGCGCGGGGGACAGGGCGGGCAGTGGCAGTGGTGCCGGCCTCGCCGCGGCGACCGCCGACCGGCGGCGTGCCGGGCTGAGCGCCGGCGTCGACGGCGCGTCGAGGTGAAGCTCGATCGCGTGCATCGCCAACATCATCAACATGAGTGCGAAGGGAAACGCCAGCACAATAAAGATCACTATTGAGGACACCTTCCGCGCGGTGCGATCCGACACGGCTGGTCACGGTGGGTGATCCGCAGGCCCCCCACCAGCCGTTCGACTCATTACCGCACCAACCGGCCGATTCCTCCGCCCGGGAGACGGGCCAGCCTGGCATAGGTGGCACTCACCACCACCATCCGACGCACCCGGCACAGCCGGGGGCCGGGGACCGACCGGCCACGGGGTCACCTCCGGTGGTTTCGGTTCCGTTCCCGCATCCGTCGCGGATACCCGAGCACCGCGGCGTCGTACACGGGCACGCCCACCGACCTCGCCAGCTTGGCGGCGACGGTCGGGGTCCCGACTCGCCGGCGGATCCAGTCGCCGTCCCGGTCCACCGCGACAACCGTCGTGTCGGTCGCGGTCGTCTCCGGCTCGACGTAGAACTCCACACCGATCCGCTCCGCGACGAAGGCGCGCAGGTCGGCGAGGTCCGTGGGGCTGGCCTCCCGATCGAGCAGTGTGGCCCGGCTCTTCGAACGGCCCTGGCCATACCGGCGCAGCAACAACCGGTCCCGCCAACTCATCAGACGCCCTCCCGAAGGACCCGGCTCCAGCCGACTCCGACCATCGAAGCGCCGCCGTCCTAAACAAGCCTTAACGGCGCGTCAGAACACCCTTGGACCCGTGCTGCCGGCCAAGGGCGAGGGGACTGCTCACGGCGCCAACAGCCGCACCGTGCGGTCATCGGAGCTGACGGCGAGGGTGCGCCCGTCCGGGGAGAACGCCACGGACTCCAGCCGGTCGGTGTGGTCGGTGAGGGTTTGGCCGAGGAGGGTGGGTCTGGTGCGGTCGGTGACGTCCCAGAAGCGCACCAGTCGGTCGCCGGAGATGGTGGCGAGGGTGTGCCCATCAGGGGAGTAGTCCAGATCTAGCACCCACCAGACGGACGGGCTGTCGCCTAGGACGATCGGTTCGCCCAGGGGAGTGGGTCGGGTGCGGTTGGTGACGTCCCAGAACCGTGTCGAGTAGTCGGAGGCGCTGGTGGCCAGGGTGCGCCCGTCGGGGGAGTACGCGAGCGACATCAGCGGGTCGGTGTGGCCGGTGAGGGGTGGGCCGAGGGGTGCGGGTCTGGTGCGGTCGGTGACGTCCCAGAACCGCACCGTGCGGTCGTAGGAGCCGGTGGCGAGGGTGCGCCCGTCCGGGGAGTACGCCAGGAACGCCACTGTTCTGGTGTGGCCGGTGAGGGTTTGGTTGAGGAGGGTGGGGTTGGTGCGGTCGGTGACATCCCACAGCCGCAGCGTGTTGTCGAGGCCGCCGGTGGCGAGGGTGCGGCCATCAGGCGAGTACGCCATCGCGGCCACATAGCTCGTGGGGTCCGTGGAGTGGCGGGTCAGGGGCTCGCCGAGGGGGGTGGGATCGGTGCGGTCGGTGACGTCCCAGAAGCGCACCGTGCGGTCGGTGGAGCTGGTCGCGAGGGTGCGTCCGTCGGGGGAGTACGCGACCGCCGCTATCGGGTCGGTGTGGCCGGTGAGGGGCTTGCCGAGGGGGGTGGGGTCGGTGCGGTCGGACATGTCCCAGAACCGCACCGTGGCATCGTCGGAGCCGCTGGCCAGCGTGCGTCCGTCCGGGGAGAACACCACCGACCGCACCCAGCCGGTATGGCCGTAGAGGGTCTTTTCGAGCGGGGCGGCGTGGGACCACTCCTCGGGGGTCGCACTGGGCAGGGGGGCATCCGCTTCACCGCCGGGCCAGAGCAGCGCGGTCAGCGAGATCAGCAGGACCGTGGTCAGCGCGAACAGGACCTTCCGTCGCCTCGGCTTCCGCCACGGCCGAGGCTCGGCGTCGACTTCGAGCCACTCGGTGATCATGCTGTGCTGAGGTTCGGACGCCTCGTTCTGATCGCCTCTGATCGCTCTCGTCATAGTGCGATCACCCTAGCGCCGCAGGGGATCCGCCCGCTTCCGCACGGGAACGATCCCCCCCGACCCCGAACACCGTCCGCTGTCAGGGCGGGCGGCGCTGGCCCCGCACCATCACCAGGCGCCCGGGCGCCTGGCCGACCGAGGTCACCCTCACCGCCCACGGCGACCAGCTCACCGCCATCCTGCGCAGCAACCTGTACTTCGGCTACGTCACCCCGCGGATCCACGACTCCTACGAACGGAAGCTCACCGACCTCGCCGACGCCTTGGACCGCCACGTCCCGACCCACACCAGTTGAGCCGCCCGGTCCAACCCGCGGGCAGCCACGGCACCACCCCGACGTCTCAGGAGCCAGACCGACGTCGACGCGGACGACGTCGGTGGTTCCTGTCTCTCGCCGCGCTCGCGGTCATGATCGTGATGCTTCTGATCGGCGTGGGCCGGATCGCGTTCGGGGTCTCGTGGGTTGAGGCTCTGGTCCACGCGGTGATCTTCCTGGGCGGGTCGGCCGGTTTCCCGCTCGGCGCGCGCCTACGGCAGCGGATCACCCGTCGCGCGCCTTCGCGCCGGTAGGCGCCCTGGTTGCCCCTGCCGTGTCCGGATCGCCGTGACGTGCCGGGGGTTTGATCTTCTTAGTCTCGAATTATCCTCAAGATAATCAACCGCGTTGACGACACCCCGTCCGTTGGCGATCTTGATCGGAGGTGCAGGTCGTCTCGGCAGGCACCGGGCGGTCAGGGGAGTCTGGCAACGACAAGATCACCGAAATGGCGGGCGGTGCCCGGCGGGGCTCCTGCCCCGACGGCGACCGAGACGTACGCGTCACCCTTCAGCAGGTGGACTTCCTGGACGTTGCCGGGGCTGGTGTATGCGTAACCCTCGTAGCCGACACCGCTCAGATCCTCCTGCGGCTGTTGGGCCGGAGCCGCGCGCGATGACCGATAGCCTGCCTCGGCGTCCTGCGCGGAACTCCAGAGGATGACGAACCCTTTCGGTGAACTGAAGGCGCATCCGATCGCATCCGTGTCCCCTTCAGAGACCTGCTGCCTGCCCGGGCTCCAGGCCGCGTCGATCGCGGCTCGAATCTCCGGCACTGTCAGCAGGCTGCAGGGCGGTACCGGCCCCGACCCCGACCCGTCCGAGGCCGGCCCGCAGGACGTCGTCGCCATGCAGGAGACGAGCACGGCACCCAGCACGAGCATGAGACGGGCCATCCGACGACTATGGCTCGGCTATCTCCCGGCCGGGCGGCGAACGCGTTGGAGGTCGCTGGTCGAGGTGGCACCGGCTGGGTGTCGGACCTCACGGCTAGCCTGGTGGCGGCCGGTCGCCGGATGCGCCGGGCGATCGCCTGTGGCGGAGGGTGTCGGGTGTCGGGCGCTGCATGGCCATGGCCATGGCATTGGCATTGGCAGGCCGGCAGTCGCAGGCCGGCAGGAGCAGGTTGGTAGGGGCAGTCGGTTGGGGGTTCGTGCATGACGGTTGAGGTCGGCGGGTCCAACGGCAGGCGTACCGCCGGCCCGGCGCGGGAGGCGGCGGCCGTGGCGCCGGTCGGTCGGGTGCTCGGCACCGAGGAGAACACCCCGCTGCTGTTCCACGTCGCCCTGCTCGAGGGCAGCTATCTGCAGCTCGACGATGTCGTCGTCACCGTCCGCGCGGTGCCCGGCGTCGGGCCGGTGATGACCGCCGGCATCGTCACCCAGGTGCGGGCCCGGCACGAGGGCGCGTCGTTCGGCTCGGACGTCTTCCTGATCGCCGACGGCGTCCTGCCCGCCCAGGTGCAGGAGATCGCCGAGATCACCACGACCCGGGTGGAGCCGGAGGTCTACGTCCCGCCGCTGCCCGGCGAGCAGGTGCGGCGGGCGACCGGCGACGAGCGGGCGACGGCGCTGTACTTCGACATGATGGACAAGCGGATCCCGGTCGGCATCGGGCGGGACGGCAACCCGATCTACGTCAACCTGGAGTTCCTCGACGGGACCCGGGGCGCTCACGTCTCGATCAGCGGCATCTCGGGAGTGGCCACCAAGACCAGCTTCGCGCTGTTCCTGCTGCACTCGATCTTCCGCTGCGGGGTGCTCAGGCGCGAAGCGGTGAACACCAAGGCGCTGGTGTTCTCGGTGAAGGGCGAGGACCTGCTGTTCCTCGACCACGCCAACTCCCGGCTCGACGAGGGTATGCGCGCCGCCTACAGCCTGCTCGGGCTGCCCGCCGAGCCGTTCCGCTCGGTCGGCTTCTTCGCCCCGCCGCTGCCCGACGACACCTCGGGACGTCCGCACGTCGCCTCCCGGCCGACCGGGGTAGCCGCGTTCTGGTGGACGATCCAGGAGTTCTGCGCGGGCGAGCTGCTGCCGTACGTGTTCGCCGACGCCGAGGACGACCGCAACCAGTACACGATCGTCGTCCACCAGGTGGCCCTGCGGCTGCGCACGGACGCGGTTCCCGCCGGCGCCGACGGGGCCGTCAGCATCGACGGCCAGCTGGTGCGGACCTACTCCGAACTGGTCGACCTGATCGTCGACCGGCTGACCGACGAGGAGACACGCCGGGACTGGGCCGGGCCGGTGACGGGCGCCGGGACGGTCAACGCCTTCGTCCGCCGGCTCCGCTCGTCGTTGCGTTCACTGCGGTCACTGATCCGGGCGGATCTGGCGGACAGCCCGCGCCGGCGGGTGTCCACGGCCGACCAGCAGGTGACCGTGGTCGACCTGCACAACCTGCCGGAGCGGGCGCAGCGGTTCGTCGTCGGGGTGGTGCTCGCCGCGGAGACGCGGCGCAAGGAGGAGGCCGGCGCCGGCGGGCTGCTGTTCACGATGATCGACGAGTTGAACAAGTACGCCCCGCGGGAGGGCGCGAGCCCCATCAAGGAGGTGCTGCTCGACATCGCCGAGCGCGGCCGCTCGCTGGGCATCATCCTGATCGGCGCGCAGCAGACGGCGAGTGAGGTCGAGCGGCGGATCATCGCCAACAGCTCGATCAAGGTGGTCGGCCGCCTCGACTCGGCCGAGGCGGGCCGGCCGGAGTACGGGTTCCTGCCGCCGGGGCAGCGCGCCCGGGCCACACTGGCCAAACCGGGCACGATGTTCATCTCCCAGCCGGAGATCCCGGTGCCGCTCGCCGTCGAGTTCCCGTTCCCCGCCTGGGCGACCCGGCACTCCGAGACCGCGGGCCCGCCCCCCGAAACCACCGGCCCGCCGTCCGGCTCGGTTCCCGGCCAGCCCGGGAAACCGGCGCCCGGCACGATTCCCCGCAATCCGTTCGACCTCCTACCCAACCCCTCCGACGAGGTTCCGCCGTTCTGACCTCCGGCCTTTAGGGACCGCCATGAAGTTCCTGCACACCTCGGACTGGCATCTCGGCAAGACGCTCAAGGGACGTAACCGGCTCGACGAGCAGCGCGCGGTGCTCGGGGAGATCATCGGGATCGCCCGGGAGCACGAGGTCGACGCGGTGCTCGTCGCCGGGGACGTCTATGACAGCGCGGCCCCGCCGGCGGCGGCCCAGCAACTCGCCGTGCAGGCGCTCGTCGCGTTGCGCGGCACGGGGGCCGAGGTGGTCGTGATCGCCGGCAACCACGACCACCAGCCGACCTTCGACGCCTACCGGCCGCTGATGTCCGCCGCCGGGATCACCCTGGTCGGGACGCCGCGCACCGCCGCCGACGGCGGGGTGGTGACCTTCCGCGCCCCCGGCACCGGTGAACCGGTGACCGTGGCGGCGCTGCCGTTCGTCTCCCACCGGTACGCCGTCCGCGCCGCCGACCTGGTCACCCAGACGCCCGACCAGACCGCGGCCCGCTACGACCAGGTGGTGCGCGCCCTGGTGGAGCAGTTGCGCTCCGGCTTCGACGACGACGCGGTGAACCTCGTCCTGGCTCACCTGACGGTGACCAACGGCCTGTTCGGCGGCGGGGAGCGGCTGGCCCAGTCGATTTTCGAGTATCACGTGTCCGCGGCGGCGTTCCCCGCGGACGCCCACTACGTGGCGCTGGGGCACCTGCACCGGCGGCAGACCCTCGCCGCGCCGTGCCCGGTGGTGTACTCCGGCGCGCCGCTCGCGGTCGACTTCGGGGAGCAGGAGAACACGAACGTGGTGTGCCTCGTCGAGGCGAGCCCCGGCGTTCCCGCCCGGGTCACCGACGTCGCGCTGACGGCCGGCCGCCGGCTGCGGACGGTCCGGGGCACCGTCGCGGAGCTCGCCGCGCAGGCCCCGGAGCTCGCAGAGGACCTGCTGCGGGTGGTCGTGCGCGAACCGGCCCGCGCGGGGCTGCGCGACGACGTCCAGGAGCTGCTGCCGAACGCGCTCGAGGTCGGCATCGACCCGGAGTTCCGGGTGGCCCTCGGCGGGTCGCGCCCGAGCACCGCGGCGCTGGCGCGGCGCAGCCCCGTGGACCTGTTCCGGGAGTACTGCGCCGCCGAGCAGTTCGACGACCCCCGGGTCGAGGCGCTGTTCGCCCGGCTGCACGACGACGTCTCCAGCGGCGAATAAGTGGCCGAGTGACCGAGTGACCAAGCGACTGATGGGACGTCCGAGCCGGCGCCGGCCGAGGGATCTGGGAGGGGACTGAATGCGCCCGGTACAGCTGGACCTCGCCGGTTTCGGGTCGTTCCGGGAACCGGCGGTGCTGGACCTCACCGACGCCGACTACTTCGCGCTGGTGGGCCCGACCGGCGCCGGCAAGTCGACGCTGATCGACGCGCTGACGTTCGCGCTGTTCGGTTCGGTGCCGCGCTGGAACAACCGCGCGACGGTGCACCTGGCGCTCGCGCCGACCGCGGCCCGCGGCACGGTGCGTCTCGTCTTCGACGCGGCCGGCGCCCGCTACGTGGTGGCGCGGGAGCTGCGCCGCTCCGCCCGCGGGAACGTGACCGTGCGCAACGCCCGGTTCGAGCGGCTGGTCGACCCGGCCGGCGTCGGCGGGCCGGGGGAGCCGACGGAGGTCCTCGCCGCGGGCGCGCCCGCCGTCACGGCGGCGGTCGAGGAGCTGCTCGGGCTCACCTTCGAGCACTTCTGCACCTGCGTGGTGCTCCCGCAGGGCGAGTTCGCGGAGTTCCTGCGGGCGAAGCCGAGCGAGCGGCAGGCGATCCTCACCCGGCTGCTCGGGCTGGGCGTCTACGACACGATCCGCGCGGCGGCGAACGCCCGCGCGAGCGACCAGCGCCAGCGCGCGGACGTCCTCGCCGAGCAGCTCGCCGGGTACTCGGACGCGACCGCCGCCGCCGAGGCCACCGCGGCCGACCAGGTCGGCGCGCTCACCCGGCTCGCCGCCGAGGTGGCCGCCGCGCTGGCGGAGCTGGCCTGGCTGGACACCGCCGCCGCCGACGCCGCCGCCCAGGTCACCCGGCTGGCCGCTGAGCGTGACCGGCTCGCCGCCGTCCGACCGCCGGACGGGCTGGCGGATCTCACCGGCCGGCTGCACGCCGCCCGGGCCGCCGCGGCGGACGCCCGCCGGCACCGCGAGGAGGCCGAGCGGGCGGACAGCACCGCCCGGGAACGGCTCGCCGCGGCGCCGTCCCGCGGCCCGCTCGACCGGTACGCCCACGACCACGAGGCACTCGCCGGCCTGCTCGCGGCCCGACCGGAAGCCGTCACCGAGCAGACCGCGGCCGGGGCGGCCCTCGCCGCCGCGGACGCCGCGCTCGCGCAGGCGCGCGGCGGGCTGGCGTCGGCGACCACCACCGAACGCGCGGCCGAGCAGACCGCCGAGGCCGCCGCCGCCGAGATGAGCCGGCTCGAAGCCGAGCTGGGGCTGCTCGCCGGTGTGCGCCCGCCGGTCGGGCTGGCGGCGCTGACCGATCGGCTGCGCGGCGCAGAGGCGGCGCGGGCCGAGGCCGTCGAGCGCCGGGAGGCGGCCGAGCGGGCCGACACCGCCGTCCGCGAGGAGCGGGCCGCCGCACCGCCGCGCGGTCCGCTGGAACGGGCCCTGCGCGATCACGAGCTGCTCGCCGAGCTGCTGACCGGCCAGGCTGGCGCGGCAGCCGCGCACGCCGCAGCCCGGGACGCGCTCGGCCGGGCCGAGACCGCCCTGGACACGGCCCGCCACGCCCGGCACCGCGCGGCCGCCGCCCGGGACACCGCCGCCCGCGCCGATCTGGCCGCCGCGTTGCGGCCGCACCTGGCCGTGGGGGAGGACTGCCCGGTCTGCGCGCGGCCCGTCGCGACCCTGCCGCCGCCGCTGCCGGCCCTCGGCATCGGTGCGGCCGACGAGGCGGTCACCGCCGCCGAGGGTGAGGTCGCCGCCCGTACCGCCGAGGCGACCGCCGCCACCCGGGCGGCACTGGAATCCGAGGCCCGGCTCGCGGAGCTGACCAAACGGGTCGAGGAGCTGCGCCGCGCGCTCGCCGACGCGCCGGACGCCCGCCGCGCCGCCGACCTCCTCGCGGACGTCGAGCGGCTCGACGGCGCCGTCACCGGCGCCGACCTGGCCCTGCGCCAGGCCCGCGACGCCGCGGCGGCCGCCGAGACGGTCGTCACCCGTTGCCGGGACGAGGCGGCCGGGGCACGGCGGGCGCTCGACACCGCCCGGGACCCGCTGGTCTCCCTCGGCGCTCCCGGCCTGGCGGGCACCGACCTGGAGGCCGACTGGGCCGCGCTCGTCACCTGGGCCGCCGGCCTCGCCCGTGACCGGGCCGGTCAGCGTGACGCCGCCGCCGAGCGGTCGGCCGCCGCCGCGGCGTCCCTCGCCGCCGCGCGGCAGGCACTGGCGCTCGCCACCGCCGGGCAGGCCCGGGCGGACGAGGAGCGGATCGCCGCGGCCCGGGCCCAGCAGCGGGCCGCCACCCGCGTCGCGACCCTCGACGACCAGACCGAGGCGCTGCGTGCCGCGCTCGCCGGCGCGCCGAGCGCCGTCGAGGTCGCGGCCGCGCTCGCCGAGCTCGACCGGCTCACCGCCGCGGCCGGCCAGGCCGACCAGCGGCTACGCGGCGCCCGGGCGGAAGTCGACGCCGCCGAGCGGGCGTTCGAGCAGGCCCGGGACGCGCTCGGCGCGGCCGGCGCCGCGCTGGCCGCGGCCCGCGACGGCCTCGTCCCGCTCGGCGCCCCCGCGGTCGACGGCGAGGACGTTTTGGCTGGTTGGACGGAGCTGACCGACTGGTCCCGCGCGCAGGCGACGGCCCGCGACCACCTGCTCACCGCGGCCACCGCCGAGGCCGAGGCCACCCGCCGGCGCCGTGACGACGCCGACACCGCGCTGGGCGAGCTGCTCGCCGCCCACGACCTTCGCCCCGACGGCCCCGAGCCTGACCCCGCCGGGGGGCCGGCCTCGGCCGGTGCGTCCGCCGCCGTGGCGGAAGGGCTGGCACGGGCCCGCGCGGAGCTTGCCCGGGTCGTCGAGCGCCGTGCCGAGGCCGCCCGGCTCACCGCCGAGGTCGCGACGGCGCGTGAGGCGGACCAGGTCGCCCGCCAGCTCGGCCAGCTGCTGCGCTCCGACCGGTTCCCGCGCTGGATGGTGGCTGCCGCCCTCGACATCCTCGTCGAGGAGGCGTCGGTGACGCTGTCGGAGCTGTCCGGCGGCCAGTTCGAGCTGACCCACGAGGACGGCGAGTTCGTGGTCGTCGACCATGCCGACGCCGACTCGCGCCGGCCGGTGCGGACCCTCTCCGGCGGTGAGACGTTCCAGGCCAGCCTGGCGTTGGCTCTCGCGTTGTCCTCCCAGCTGCGGGCGATGGCGGCCGGCGGGGCGGCCACGCTCGACTCGCTGTTCCTCGACGAGGGCTTCGGCACCCTCGACGAGGCCACCCTGGACGTCGTCGCGAGCACCCTGGAGAGCCTCGCGAGCGGCGGCGGCCGGATGGTCGGCCTGGTCACCCACGTCCAGGCGCTGGCCGAGCGGGTCCCCGTACGCTTCGCGGTGAACCGGGACCAGCGGACGTCGACCGTCGTCAGGGAGCGCACGTGACCGAGGCACCACCAATCCCGCGGCCGGCCGCGCCGGCCGGACCCGACGGATCCCCCGCACCTCCCGCACCTCCCGCACCTCCCGGATCCGCGGCACCTGCGGCGCCGGCGGGCGGGATGCGGTTCAGCGTCGACGCCTGGGATCCCGGCTACGGGACGAGCCTCGGCGAGGAGGAGCTCGTCGAGTCCAGCGCCCCGGTCGTGCTGGACGTCGAGGTGCCCGAGTCGGCGTGGGCGCCGCGTGACCCCGCTCCCGGCACGGCCCCGCCGGGCGCGGTGCTGTTCGTCGACGGGGTGCGCCGCGTCGAGGCACGCGCCTGGATCCACGACAGCGTGCCCGCCGGCGAGCAGGCGACGTCGGCGCTGCCGGCCCTGTGCGCCTCCTATGCCAGTGGCGTCGTCTGCTGCTGTGAGGCCGGGGCCCACCTGGCCGTCGCGACGGTGAGCCGGGGGACGTTCACCGCCGCCGCGCACGCCGCGGACGTCCGGACGACCGCCGGCGACTATCCCGTCCGCCGGACGCGCGCGACCGACCCGGTCGGGCTGAGCCTGGCGTTGCAGCGGGCCCTCGGTGAGCTCGAGGTGGAGTCGGCCGCCGCGGCCCGCGCCCGGCTCGGCGACCACACGACCGGCACCGGCCACCACGCCGGCACCGACCTGCTGGTCGTCGACGGCCCGCTGCGCGGGCGCCAGCACCTGCCGCGGACCCTGGGCTTCGTCAAGACCCACCAGTCGGCCTACCTTCCGCCGCGCCAGCACGCGATGGTCGGCACCCTCGGTCCGGGCCAGCGGACCCCGGTCTTCCTGATGGGTTCCAGCTGGGACCGGCACAGCTGGTACCTGCGGCTGCCGGGCGGGCCGGGCGCGCCGTGGGCCGGGGTGGTGCGGGTCGAGTGCGGCGCGGACATGTCCGCCGCCGAGGCGATCGCGCTGGCCGACCAGAGCCAGGTGACGCTGCGCCGTTTCGCCTCCGCCGAGTTCAAGGACGCCCGCGCCCCCCAGAACCTCTACCCGATCGCCGGCCTGGAACGGGCACTGCGCCGCCGGATGGGCGATCCCCAGCTGTTGTACCGCGCGCTGCGCCGCGCCGCGGTGAACTGAGCCGGCCGCCACCGGCGGTGGGGCCGGGTGGTACGAACTCCTGGGTCGTACGGGGTCGTACGAGGTGGCAGTGGGACGCAGTCGTGCGTGGTCGCACAGGAAGCGGGTCGTCTTGTCCGTCGCAGGTTCCTCGCCGGTGTCGCCCGAGTCGATGTCGCCCGAGTCGACCCGGGTCGGGTGGATCGGCACCGGGGTGATGGGGGCGTCCATGTGCGGGCACCTGCTGCGCCGCGGCTACCGGGTGACGGTCACGACCCGCAGCCGGGACAGCGCGGACGGCCTGCTCGCCGCGGGGGCGACCTGGGCCGACTCGCCCGCCGAGGTGGCGGCCGGCAGCGACGTCGTGTTCTCGATGGTGGGCCTGCCCGCGGACGTCCGCGAGGTGCTGCTCGGCCCCGCCGGCGCGCTCGCCGGTGCTGAGCCCGGGACGGTTCTCGTCGACATGACGACGAGCGAGCCCGCGCTCGCGGTCGAGATCGGCCGGGCCGCCGGGGAGATCGGGATGCACGCGCTGGACGCGCCGGTGTCGGGCGGCGACGTCGGCGCCCGCAACGCCACACTCTCGATCATGGTCGGCGGCCCGCCCGGCGTGTTCGAGGCGGTCCGCCCCGGTTTCGAGGCGATGGGCGCCACGATCGTCCGGCAGGGTGATCACGGCGCCGGTCAGCACACGAAGATGGTGAACCAGATCCTCATCGCCAGCACCATGGTCGCGATGTCGGAGGGACTGCTGTACGCCAGCCGCGTCGGACTGGACGTCGCCGGCGTGCTGGAGTCGGTGGCCAGCGGCGCCGCCGGCAGCTGGTCGCTGTCGAACCTCGCGCCGCGGGTGGTGGGCGGCGACTTCGCGCCCGGGTTCTTCGTCGACCACATGGTCAAGGATCTTGGCATCGCGCTCGCCGAGGCACGGCGGGCCAGGCTCGCCCTGCCGGGGCTGGCGCTCGCCAACCAGCTCTACGTGGCCCTGCAGGCGCAGGACCGTGGCCGTGACGGCGCCCAGGCACTGGTGCACGCGCTGGCTTCGCTGTCCGGCCTGGAATGGCCCCCGCACCCGGCCTGACCGGGGGCTCCCGCCAACGCGAGGGCGCCCGTGCCCTGACCGGGCCCGCCGGCGCCCCGACCACGGGCAGGCGGGCCGGCGGGATCAACGCAGGATCAGGTCGTCGAAGCCCGGGTGGCGTAGCCGGTGCCACATCTCGTTCCCGGGGAACGGGCAGTTCGTGACCGAGCGGCCGTGCTCGTTGCGGTAGTAGCTGTTCGCCCGCGCATCCTTGTAGATCTTGTACTTCTCGCGCTCGTCGAGCTGGTCGTTGTAGCGCCAGTAGGCTTTCTCGGTGACGTCGATGGAGGCCTTCTCCTCGACGATGACCTTTTCGATGCACTCGAGGAGCCAGCGGGTGACCATCTCCTGGTGGTTGACGACGCCCAGGCCGCCGTACGGGTTCATGTTCGGCCCGTAGATGAGGAACAGGTTCGGGAAGCCCGGCAGCATCGCGCCGAGGTAGGCGCGCGGGCCGTCCTTCGCCCACAGCTCGTGCACGGAGCGCCCATTGCGCCCCAGCACCTCCATCGGCCACAGGCACTCGTTCGCCTTGAACCCGGTCGCGTAGACGATGACGTCCAGCTCGTGCTCGGTGCCGTCCGCCGTGCGGATGCCGGTCGGGGTGATCCGGTCGATCCCCTCGGTGACCAGGGCGACGTTGTCCCGCATGATCGCGTCGTACATGTTGTAGTTCGCGTCGACCTGCACCGGCCGCGCCGAGAACGGCGGATGCGGCGGGATCATCTTCTCGACGAGGTCGGGCCGGCTGGCGAGCTTCTGCCGGATGAAGGCGACCCGCTCGTCGCGGATCTCCTTGTTGACGGCGCTGCGCGCGAACGGGTCGTCGAACTCCGGGTCGATCTCACGCAACGGCCCCGACTGGTACGGGCCGAGCAGCCAGTTGGTCCGGAACCGCATGAAGTGCGGGTGGTACGGGAAGTTGCGGTCCAGCCAGGTCACCTGGTCCGGGAACGGTGACAGGTAGCCGGCGTGCTCGAACAGCCACTGCGGCGTCCGCTGGAACACCGTGACGTGGGAGGCGAGCTTCGCCAGCTCCGGAACCATCTGGACGCCCGAGCAGCCGGTGCCGATCACGCCGACCCGCTTGTCGCCCAGCTCGAGGCCGTCCGGCCAGCGCGCGGTGTGGAACGACGGGCCCTGGAAGTCCTGCGCGCCCGCGATGGTCGGGACGCTGGGCCGCGAGAGCAGCCCGACGGCGCTGATGACCGCGTTCGCCCGGAAGACCCGCTCGCCCTCCGGCCCCTTCGCCGTGACCTCCCAGGTGGAGGTGCCCTCCTGCCAGACCACCGTCGTCACCTCGGTGTCGAACACGATGTGCTCGCGGAGGTTGAAGGTGTCGGCGACCCAGTCGAAGTAGCGCTGGTTCTCGGACTGTGAGCACCACGGTGACGGGCAGTCGAACTCGACGCCGATCATGTGCATGTAGGCGCGGCTCGGCGAGTCGACCCGCGCGCCCGGGTAGCGGTTCTCGTGCCACGTCCCACCGACGCCGGAGTTCTTCTCGATCACCGTGAATCTGATGCCGGCGTGCTGGAGCTGGACGGCCGCGTTCAGGCCGCCCATGCCGGTACCGATGACGATGACGGAGAAGTCCGCGAGCCGCTCCGGCGGGGTGGGCTCCTTCCAGGTCAGCCCGCGGACCCAGGGGTCGAGGCCGAGCTCCTCCACCCAGAGGTCGACGTCCTCCGCGGGGAGCTCGTCCAGGCCGCCGGCGAGCGCGAGGCTGCGCGGCAGTCGTTCGCGCGGCCCGGGATCGATCTGCCCCGCGCCGGAGTCGCGACAGGCCTTCAGGAAATCCGCGGCCTTCGCTCGCAGCAGGGCGATGTCGGCCGGATCGGTGAGGCCGACCGAGAGGTTCCCGCCCACGTAGCCCGGTACGGGCCCGACCTTCGTGGCGGCGACGCTCTCGTCGCCGGTCAGCTGATACAGCAATCCCCGCAGTGCCATCGGATCGGCGTGGTCAGCCGCGTCTTCGATCTGTTCATCGGTAGCCGCGAGTAATTCCGCACGTGGGGACTCCGACTCGCGATCCATGTCGAGTGCTCTCACTTCCGCCGATACGAGGGGACGCACGAAGCGGCGATCACGCGAATCGATGACCGAACGTGCCGCCGCCCTCGCCGTGCGGCGCTCTGGACGGTCCGCCGCCGCTCTCCCCGGGCCGGTTTCCTGGCGCCGAGGAAAGGCTAACCGCCCGAACCGACTTGGACAAGTGAGCGCTTACTATTCCACGATGTGGAATGTGATCTAGGGGGTGCGTGCGTGCCGCGGCGGGAGTCACCGTTACGCGTTCGTATGTCTCCCTGTGCGGAGGGTCGACCTTCGTGTGTGCCTGGATGCGGGTGGGTGCGGGTCGGCAGGCTCGGAGTGAGCGATTATTCATCGCTCCTCACTGTGTGCGGGACCCGGGAAGGCGCCGGATGAAATCGTCCCGGGTCTTCCGCGCGGCAACGGAGATCGCGGCGTCCGGCGCCACTCCGTCGAAACCGTGGAAGCCGCCGGACCACACGTGCAGTTCCGCGGACCCGCCGGCCGCCCAGATTCCCGAGGCATAGGCGACCACCTCGTCCCGGAAGACCTCCGCCGATCCGCAGTCGAGGTAGGTCGGCGGCAGTCGGGAGAGGTCGGTGGCCCGGGCCGGGGCCGAGTACTCCGAGACGTCGTCCGTGCCGCGCCGGTCGCCGAGCCGGGCGCCCCAGCCGGCGATGTTGCTGGACCTGTCCCACACGCCGATGCCGTCGATCTGTTGCGTGGAGACCGTGGCGTCGCGGTCGTCGAGCATCGGGCAGAGCAGGATCTGCCCGGCGAGCGCGGGCCCGCCGCGGTCCCGGGCCATCAGCGTCGCCCCCGCGACGAGCCCGCCGCCGGCGCTCAGGCCCACAGCGATCAGCCGGCCCGGGTCGAACCCGAGCTCCGCGGCGTGCTCCGCCGTCCAGACCAGACCGGCGTAGCAGTCGCGCAGCGGCGCCGGGTCGGGATGCTCCGGCGCAAGCCGGTAGTCCACGGACACCACGACGGCGTCGAAAAGGGTGATCCAGTCCAGGTACCGGTCCATGCCGCTGAACCGGTCACCCATGACCATCCCGCCGCCGTGGGCGAAGTAGACGCCCGGCCCGCCCGGCGCGCCCGCGCGCTTCCTGATGACGGCGACGGTGACGTCCGGGTCCCCGTCCAGTCCGGGAACGAGCCGGTCCTCACGGACGAGGTCCTGCGCGGCCAGCGCCTCGTCGACCACCGCCAGCGGTGTCGGCGTGCGCAGCGCGACCATGCGCGCGGCGTCCACGGTGGACGGCAGCTGGCCCGATGCCAGCAGCGGGGTGAGCTCCCGGTCGAACGGCGGTGCCGGACAGGTCGTCTCGCTGGCCATCTGCCCCTCCGGGGATGATCGTCGGCACCCGTCGGGCACCGGCGCCTGTCACGTACGAAGGCGACAGAATCCAAACATTTCCCGACTGCGGGCGGGACGTCCGGCGCGCAGCGTCGAGGAGTTCGTCGCCGAGCGGGCCGGGCTCGTCGGCCGCCCGCTTGGAGGCTGAGGCCGGCTGACCGGGGGCGAGGACGTTCCGCCGGAGGTGGCTTCTGTGTCACACTCCGGCGTGTGCCGAGATTTCACCATGCCAACCTCGGGGTCCCGCCGGATGCCGCCGACGCCGAGGCGGAGTTCCTGGTGGGGGTGCTCGGCTACCGGCGGCTCGAGCCGTCGTCGGTGGCCCTCGGCCGCGGTGCGCGGTGGTTCGAGGCCGACGACGGCACCCAGGTCCACCTGAGCCTCGACCCCGACCATGTTCCCGCGGCCAAGGCGCACACGGCGATCGAGGTCGGTGCCGACTGCGCCGCGATCGAGGCCCGCCTGACCGCGGCCGGCATCCCGTTCACCGCGGGTGACTTCGACGGCCGGCGGATCGTGATCTGCCGCGATCCCGCCGGCAACGGCTGGGAGCTGCGCGGCTGATCCGGCTGACCGGTCTGGTCCGGCTGACCCGTCAGCCCCCGCCCGGCGCCCCTCCGCCCCCCGGCCCTCCACCGGGAGCCTGGCTGCCGCCCGCGGCCGTCGACGTGTCGACGCCGACGGCGAGGGCGACCGCGTAGCCGCTGGAGACGTCGCCGGTCACGGTGCCGAGCTGGCTGGCGGCCGAGTCGTCCCCGAAGACGTTGTCGCTGTCGAGGCTGACCGCCGCCAGGTTGCGCACGGACGCCTCGTAGCCCGACTGGGCGTAGACCTTCTCGGAGACGTCCTGCGGCAGCGCGACCTGCGAGGTGGCGATGGCCTTCGTCGAGTCGGTGATGCTGGCCTGGTCGGGATAGACCTCGAAGTGGATGTGCGGCCAGCGCCCCGTGTAGCACGCCGGGAAGATGCTGGTGAAGCGGACCGTGCCGGCGGAGTCGGCGACCTGGACCCCGCGCAGGTAGTTCTGGTCGGTGACGCCGTCGGAGTACATCGAGTAGCGGCCCTCGCGGTCGCAGTGCCACACGTACACGGCCACCCCGGCGAAGGGCGTGCCGCCGTTCGCGAGGTCGCGAACCGTCAGCGCCAGTGTCATGGGGACGCCCTCGGCGGTGCCGGTCGAGTCGCCGAAGCTGGACCGGATGTCACTGCGGACCACACCGCTCTGCTCGAGGACGTCCGGCCCGTTGGACCCGTCGCCCGGGTAGGGGCCCGCGGTCTCCTCGGGGATCTCCCCGGCCGCCGCGCTCGCTGTCGCGGCCGACGTCCCCGAGGTGGACGTCCCCGAGGCGGCTGAGGCCGTGGATCCGGCGGAGTCCGAGCCGCAGGCCGCCAGGCCGGCCGACGCGGCGCCGAGGCCGAAGAAGGCCAGCATCCGCCGCCGGCTCAGCAGTGTGCCGACGTCGAAGGCGAGGCCCTGGTCGACGATCTCCTCGTCGGGCCGGGCCAGCGGGCGCCCCTCGTACGCCCGCGTCCGGCTGGGACTCCGGTGATCCGCCATGTGCCCTCCATCTGCGATCGGCTGACCTGATGGCTCGATCATGGCGGGCCCGGCGATGCCTACGCTGTGCGTTCCCTGTGCACCACCTGTGCGTGGACGGGCTGGCGGGCCGCGTCAGCGCTCGGCGGGACGCTCGCTGTCGAGGGCGGCGAGCTGGGCGTCCTCGTACCGTCCGCCCGCGGCCGACCCGGCGGGCACCGTCCGGTCGACGTCGGCCAGATCCTGCTCGGACAGGGTGACGGCCACGGCGGCCAGGGCGTCGTCGACGCGGCTGCGGCGGCGCATCCCCACCAGCGGGATGACGTCCGGACCGGCGGCGGCGACCCAGGCGATGGCCAGCTGCGCGACGGAGACGTTGTGGCGCTCGGCGACCGGCCGTAGGCGTTCGACGAGCCCCAGGTTGTGGTCGAGGTTCGCGCCCTGGAAGCGCGGGCTGTGCGCCCGGAAGTCGCCGCTGTGCCCCGACGGGCCGGTGCCGGCGATCAGCCCGCGGGAGAGCACCCCGTACGCGGTGATCGCGATCCCCAGCTCGCGGCAGGTCGCCAGGATCTCGTCCTCGATGCCGCGGGAGAGGACCGAGTACTCGATCTGCAGGTCGCAGATCGGGTGCACGGCCGCCGCCCGCCGGATCGTCTCCGGGCCGACCTCCGACAGGCCGATGTGCCGGACCAGACCGGCCTTGACCTGCTCGGCGATGGCACCGATGGTGTCCTCGACCGGCACGGCGGGGTCGAGCCGGGCCGGCCGGTAGATGTCCACATGGTCGGTGCCCAGGCGCACCAGCGAGTAGGCGAGGAAGTTGCGCAGCGCCGCCGGCCGGGCGTCGAAACCACCCCAGCCGCCGACCGCGTCGCGCAGCGCGCCGAACTTCACGCTCACCGTCACCGCGTCCCGGTCGAGCTGGCGCAGGGCACGGCCGACCAGCAGCTCGTTGTGCCCCATGCCGTAGAAGTCGCCGGTGTCGAGCAGGGTCATCCCCGCGTCGACCGCGGCGAGGATCGTCGCCACGCTCTCGTCGTCGTCGGCCGGCCCGTACATGCCGGACATGCCCATGCAACCGAGCCCGAGCGCACCCACCTCCGGCCCGGTCGCCCCGAGCCGCCTTGTCGTCATCGTCGTCTGCGTCATGGCCGCCAGTCTGCTGCGGCGGGCGACGCCGCGGCAGGGACCGTTCATCGTGGGATCGCCGGTCCCTGGCTCGGCCGCCGGGTGTGGGGAACGCTGGTGGCATGGATCGCTCCGGGCTCGCCGACTTCCTGCGCCGGCGCCGCGCGCAGCTGCAGCCATCGGACGTCGGCCTGCCCCCCGGGGTGCGCCGGCGCACCCCGGGGCTGCGCCGCGACGAGGTGGCCGCGCTCGCCGTCATGTCGACCGACTACTACACCCGCCTCGAGCAGTCCCGCGGGCCGCGGCCGTCCGCGCCGCTGCTGGCCGCGCTGGCCCGGGCGCTGCGCCTGAGCGACGACGAACGCGACCACCTGTTCCACCTCGCGGGCCAGCCGCCCCCACCGCGGACGTCCACCGCCGCGCACGTCTCGCCCGGTCTGCTGTACATCCTCGACCGGCTCACCGACACTCCCGCGTTCGTCGTCTCCGACATCGGCGAGGTCCTGGCGCGCAACCGCATGTCGGTCGCGTTGTCCGGCGACATCTCCGCCCGCCCGGGACGGGCCCGCAACAACACCTGGCTCTGGTTCGCCGAGCCGGACGTCCGGTCGCGGTTCCCGCGCGAGGACTGGGAGCGGCTGTCCCGCACGCACGTCGCGGACCTGCGCGCGACCCACGGCCGGCGCCGCGGCGACGCGGATGTGGAGGATCTCGTGGCCGATCTGCTGGGCCGCAGCGAGGAGTTCGCGCGGCTCTGGGCGGAGCACGAGGTCATGGTGCGCCGCGCCGACCACAAGCGGATCATCCATCCGGCGGTGGGCGCCGTGGACCTGCTGTGCGAGACGCTGACCAGCGACGCGGGCACCCAGACGCTGGTCGTGCTCTACCCGCGACCGGGCAGCCCGGCGCGCGACCAGCTCGACCTGCTGCGGGTCATCGGAACCCAGGACCTGACCACCGGCGAGGTCGCCGGTCGCTGACCACCCCGTCTCATCACACCAGGCGAGTCGTCACACCAGGCGGGCATCGCGTCACTCAAGGTAGTGTCACTCTCGCGTTCGCGCGCCAGCGCCGCCGCCTCGACTCCCGCCCGGCCGAGAGGACGTCCATGAGCACCGAAGTGACGCTGACCGGCCAGGAGCGCTCGGCCGAGCTGGACGTCGACCAGCTCCGACAGCTGGTCGGTCTCGTCGAGCACGACCCGGCCGGCGACCCGTTCCCGGTGTCCGGCTGGGACGCGGTGGTGTGGGTGGTCGGCAACGCCAACCAGGCGGCCCACTACTACCAGTCGGCGTTCGGCATGGACCTCGTCGCCTACTCCGGGCCGGAGACGGGCCAGCCCGATCACTGCTCCTACGTTCTCACCAGCGGCGCGGTGCGGTTCGTGCTCCAAGGGGGAGTGAGCCCGGACAGCCCCCTGCTCGACCACCACCGCCGGCACGGCGACGGCGTCGTCGACATCGCGCTGGAGGTGCCCGACGTCGACCGGTGCATCGCGCACGCCCGTGCCCAGGGTGCGCGGGTGCTCGAGGAGCCGCACGAGCTGCGCGACGAGCACGGCGCCGTGCGTCTCGCCGCCATCGCCGCCTACGGGCGGACGCGGCACACCCTGGTCGACCGGTCGCGCTACTCCGGGTGCTACCTGCCGGGCTACGTCGAGCGCCGCTCCGGGCACGTCCGGCGGCCGGGTGCGCCGCGCAGCCTGTTCCAGGCGCTGGACCACGTCGTGGGCAACGTCGAGCTCGGCGCCATGGACGAGTGGGTGGCGTTCTACAACCGGGTCATGGGCTTCACGAACCTGGCCGAGTTCGTCGGCGGCGACATCGCCACCCGGTACTCGGCGCTGATGAGCAAGGTGGTCGCCAGTGGCAACCACCGGGTCAAGTTCCCGCTCAACGAGCCCGCGCCCGGCCGGCGGAAGTCGCAGATAGCGGAGTACCTGGAGTTCAACGGCGGTCCCGGCGCGCAGCACCTCGCCCTGGCGACCGGTGACATCCTCGCCTCGGTCGACGCGATGCGGGCCGAGGGCGTCGAGTTCCTCGACACTCCCGACACCTACTACGACGACCCCGCGCTGTGGGCCCGCGTCGGCGAGGTGCGGGCACCGGTCGAGGAGCTCCGGCGCCGCCGGATCCTGGTCGACCGCGACGAGGACGGCTACCTCCTGCAGATCTTCACCAGGCCGCTGGGGGACCGTCCGACGGTGTTCTTCGAACTCATCGAGCGGCACGGATCGCTCGGCTTCGGCAAGGGCAACTTCCAGGCCCTCTTCGAGGCGATCGAACGCGAGCAGGAACGGCGGGGAAACCTCTGAGGTGCCGAGGTTCTGCGGAGCAGATGTTCTGAGGACCCGACGCAAAGGACCCGACGATGCCGTACTACGCCCGGACCGGGGACGTCCCGCCCAAACGGCACACGCAGCACCGCGGCGGCGACGGCGGCCTGTACAGCGAGGAGCTGATGGGATCGGAGGGCTTCTCCGCGGACTCGTCACTGCTGTACCACCGGGAGATCCCGGCGGCGATCAGCGCGGCCCGGCCGTGGGAGCTGCCCGCCCTCGGCACTGTCGCCAACCACCCCCTGCGGCCGCGGCACCTGCGCACCCACACCCTCACCGCGGCCGAGGGATGGCGGAGCCTCGACGTCGTCACCGGGCGGCGGCTGCTCCTGGGCAACGCCGACGTCCGGCTCTGCTACGTCGCCGCCGGCGCGCCTTCACCGCTCTACCGCAACGGCACCGGTGACGAGTGCGTCTACGTCGAGGCCGGCACCGCCCGCGTCGACACCGTGTTCGGCACACTGCCGGCCGGCCCCGGCGACTACGTCGTCGTCCCGTGCGGCACGACGCACCGGTGGACGCCGAGCGGCGACGAGCCGCTGCGCGCCTACATCATCGAGGCGAACAGCCACATCCGCCCGCCGAAGCGCTACCTGTCGGCCTCGGGCCAGTTCCTCGAGCACGCCCCCTACTGCGAACGCGACCTGCGCCGCCCGGCCGGGCCGCTGCTCGAGGAGGGAACGGACGTCGAGGTGTACGTGAAGCACCGCGGGCCCGGGGCCGGGACCGGCGGCGTCGCCGGCACGGTGCTGACCTACCGGACCCACCCGTTCGACGTCGTCGGCTGGGACGGCTGCCTCTACCCGTACCTGTTCAACATCGGCGACTTCGAGCCGATCACCGGCCGGTTGCACCAGCCACCGCCGGTGCACCAGGTCTTCGAGGGCCGTAACTTCGTCGTCTGCAACTTCGTGCCCCGCAAGGTCGACTACCACCCCGACGCGATCCCGACGCCGTACTACCACGCCAACATCGACTCCGACGAAGTGATCTTCTACACCGGCGGTGCCTACGGAGCCCGCCGCGGTTCCGGGATCGGGCCCGGTTCCCTCTCGCTGCATCCCGCCGGGCACACCCACGGCCCGCAGCCCGGGGCGGTGCAGGCGAGCATCGGGGTGGAGTTCGTCGACGAGCTCGCGGTCATGGTCGACACCTTCGCCCCACTCGAGCTCGGCGAGGGCGGCCTCGCCTGCGAGGACCCCGACTACGCCTGGACGTGGGCGGCGAACGCGGCGGCGCGGGGCAGCGCAGGGTGACCGGCCATCCGCCGCCGGGCTTGTTCGCCGGGCTGGTCGACGACGCCGGGCTGTTCCCGCCCGAGGAACTGCCCATGCCCGCCGCCCTCCGCCGGCACCGGCACGACTGCGCGGACCCCACCGGCGTCCTGACCGGCCACTTCCTGTGCGCCGCGTCCCGCCTCGACGAACTCCTCGAAGCGCTCGCCGCCGGTGCGCGCGGGCGTGGAGCCTTTGGCGGGCGTCTCGACGGGACCGCCGCCGAGGGGCGTCTCGCGCTGGGCCTCGTCAGCCCGTTGGAGCCGAGCACGCTCCACACCGCCCTGGCCCGCCTTGAGGGCGACCCGCGCGTCGAGCTGGTCGGGGTCGAGGGGCTGCTGGGTGACCTCGCCGCGCTGGCGGCGGTGCCACCGTCCGTGCCCTGTTTCGTCGAGACGCCGCGCGGGGATCTCGACGCCCTGGCGCGGGTGTCGGCCGCCGGCCACGGGGCCAAGATCCGGTGCGGCGGGGCGCGCGCGGAACAGTTCCCCCCGTCCGCGGAAGTGGCCCGATTCGTGGTCGCCTGCGCGCGCGGCGGCGTGCCGTTCAAGGCGACCGCCGGGCTCCACCACGCGCTGCCCTACCGGGACCGGCGAACCGACTTCACCCACCACGGGTTCCTCAACCTGGTGCTCGCCACCTGCCGCGCGGTCGACGGCGCCGGCCTCCCGGCGGTCAGCGAGATCCTCGACCGCACGGACGAGGCCGCGCTCGTCGCCGAGGCCCGCGCGGTGCCGCCGGAGCTGGCCCGCGCCGCACGCCGGGCCCTCGTCGCATACGGCTCGTGCCGGACAGACGCACCGGTCGACGACCTGCGCCGACTCGGCCTCGTCAGCTCCGCGGCACCGTCCGGGGCGACGGCGTCGGCCGGGACCGAGGCGTCGGCGTGACGGCCCGCTCGTGGGTGCCGGTACCCAAGGGCTCGGACTTCCCGCTGCAGAACCTCCCCTACGGCGCCTTCTCCGCCGACGGTGGGAGCCCCCGGATCGGCGTCGCCATCGGCGACCACGTGCTGGACCTCGCCGCCGCGCTGGGGGACCCGGTGTTCGCCCGGCCCCGGCTGAACGAGTTCCTCAGCCGGGGCCGGCGCCACTGGACGGCAGTCCGCGCGCGGATCACCGACCTGCTGACCGACCCGGCCCAGAAAGCGGCGGCGCGGCCCAGCCTGATCCCGCGTGACGCGGTCCGGCTGCACCTGCCGGTGGACGTGGCCGACTACGTCGACTTCTACGCCTCCGAGCACCACGCCAGCAACGTCGGACGGATCCTGCGCCCCGGCGGTGATCCGCTGAACCCGAACTGGCGGCACCTGCCTGTCGGCTACCATGGCCGCTCCGGCACGGTCGTCGTCTCCGGAACCGAGATCGTCCGCCCGCGCGGGCAGCGCCGGCCCGCCGACGGCCAGCCGCCGGCGTTCGGCCCGACGACCCGCCTCGACATCGAGGCGGAGGTCGGCTTCGTCGTCGGGACGCCGTCGGCGCTCGGTGAACGGGTCACCCCGGCGGCGTTCGCCGACCACGTGTTCGGCGTGGTGCTGGTGAACGACTGGTCGGCGCGGGACATCCAGGCGTGGGAGTACGTGCCGCTCGGGCCGTTCCTCGGGAAGTCCTTCGCGACGTCGGTCTCGCCCTGGGTCGTCCCGCTCGACGCGCTGGCGGCCGCGCGGTTCCAGCCGCCGCCGCGGGAGCCCGAACCGCTGCCCTACCTGCGGGACAACGGCGCGTGGGGCCTCGACCTGCGGCTGGAGGTGAGCTGGAACGGCTTCGTGGTCAGCCGCCCGCCCTTCGCCGAGATGTACTGGACGCCCGCGCAGCAGCTGGCGCATCTCACCGTCGGCGGCGCGGCGCTGCGCACCGGCGACCTCTTCGCCTCGGGCACCGTCTCCGGCCCGCGCCGCGACGAGTGCGGGTCCTTCCTGGAGCTCACCTGGAACGGCACCGAGCCGCTGCGACTGCCCGACGGCACCGAGCGGACGTTCCTCGAGGACGGCGACACCATCACCATCCGGGCCACCGCCCCCGGCGACAGCGGCGTGCGCATCGGCTTCGGTGAGGTGACGGGAACGATCCGCCCGGCCCGGTGAGCACCCGCCGGCCGGCAGGCACCGGTCCCGTCAGACGAGGGAGCTCGCCTGCCCGGGTCCTGTCGCCGGCGGGACACGGGCCGTTCCGCGAGGGTGTCGAGATGCAGTGCGCGCTGATCGACCCGGCGGACGGCACGACCCATCCGGTGGACGTCACCGTCGACTCCGTCGACGGCGCGAACACGGCGTTCAGTTTCGAGATCGGTGAGCCCGCGGACGCATAGCGGCGCAGACGACTTTCCGGGACGTCCGTCACGGAAAAGCAATCGCTTGACAGCAATATAACCTTTTGGTGATAGTCGAGTTGTGGAACCTGTGATCTGGGCCGCGGTGGGTGACCCGCACCGCCGCCGGGTGCTCGAGCTGCTCCGCGCCGGCCCTCGGCCCGTCAACGAACTGGTCGAACAGCTGGGGCTGAGCCAGCCCGGCGTGTCCAAGCACCTGCGGATCCTGCGTGAGGCCGGGCTCGTCACTGTCCGCCCCGACGGACAGCGCCGGCTCTACCTCCTGGAGCCCGCGCCGCTGCGGGAGCTCGCCCGCTGGCTCGAGCCGTTCCGGGCCCACTGGGACGATCGCCCGGACGCACCGGAACACCACCTTGACACCGCGGCGCCGCTACGGGAGCGGCCTGCCCCGCGATCTCGGCAGGAGGACACCTGGTGAACGCCTCCCGCGGAAGCTATGAAGGGTGGAGGGTCGCGCCGCGGCGCGCTCCGTATCCAACCTCCAAATCATCGCTGATCAGGTCCATGAGTAGCCCATCACGGAAAGCACCGTCCGGCCCGCGCTCATACCTGCGCATGATTCCGGCGGGCAGGAAACCGACCTTCTTGTAGCAGCGGATCGCCCTGTCGTTGGCGGCCGCGGGGTCAATAGTGATTCGATGAGGCGCTGACGCGTTCGGAGGAAGCAGGGCATGCCAGTGGCCCGGTGAGCAGTGGTCAGACGGCCTGGGCGAGTTCGGTGAATGTGGCGGCCAGCCGCAGCTGCGGGTCGGTGTGGGTGGCGAGGTCGTAGTAGCCGCGGCGGATGTTCTGGACCAGAGCGTGTCCGGCGCTGATCGTCTGGACAGAGCGCAGCCGTTTCAGCCCGCGCATCGGCCGCAGCCGGGCCTTCAACCGGCCATGATCAGCCTCAATCCGGTTGTTCCCCCGGACGGTGTCGACATGGCACGCCCCGGGGAGCAGCTCGTCGAGGAGCCTCGGGTAGACAGGTGCTTTGTCGGTGGTGACCTCAACCGGCCGGCGGCCATGAGACAGCGCCTGGGTGAAGAACCGGCGGGCGGCGGCCTGGTCGCGGCGGGTGCTGGCGAGGACGTCGATGACCTGGCCGTGCTGGTCAACGGCCCGGTAGAGGTAGGTCCCCCGGCCGGCGACCTTCACATACGTTTCATCGACGAACCATCTATCGCCCGGCCGGTGCCGGCATGGCCGGGCCGCGTCTACGAGCAGGGGCGTGAACCGCTGCACGCAACAGGTCGACGAAGTTCGCTTTTCCGCCACTTCACCACTGCCCTCGATGACTTTTGCCGATCTTGATGGGTTCCGCCGTCTGGGCCTGGCACGCCCTGTGAAGGGCTCGGGGTCAGGGCGCGGAGCGCAGCTGGCGGACTTCGGCGAGCGCACTGAGGCGGAACACCTCGATGAATCGAAGGAGGGTGTGCAGTTCGTCGTCGTTGAAGGCGGCCAGGTCCTCGCGGGTCCGGGCGGTCAACCCGGAGTAGTAGGCATTGATCCGGTCGAGGCCCTCGTCGGTCGGCTCGATGATGATCCGGCGCCGACTCCGCGGGTCCGGAACCCGGCGCACGCAGCCTGCTGCGGCGAGCCGGTCGATCATGCGTGACGCGGAGCCGGGCGTCAGGCCCACGCGTTCGGCCAGTGCGCCGGCCGTGGTCGGACCGTCCTGCTGCAACGCGTGTAGACAGTGGAAGTCCGTCACGACCACCCCCATCCGGGCGGCGATCAGGCTGTTGAGCTGGATGAGGTGGGTGATCCAGTCCGGTAGCGCTTCGATGACCTGTGCCGTCAGCGACTGGCTGGTGTCCGGGGAGTTCTGTTCGTTCGTGGTCATGGGGCGTAGCCGATCGACCGAGTAGTATTGTGTCGCGCAACGGTTGCGCCACGCAACAGTTGTGTCGCGCGATCCCGATCATACGAGCAGGTAGGTCGTCTGGTCGAACGGCATCTCGCGGATGCCTGCTCTCTCGGCCAGCGCAAATCCGATGTCCCGACGACGGTCTGAGGTGCTCGATGACTGAGCTGCCTGGTCGGCTGCAAGCCACCTTCGTCCCCGCGGAGGACGCGATCGCCTGGTGGGGTGTGGCCGAGCTGGAAGACGCCGTACGTGAACAGGGGCTGCCGGCGGGCCGCCCAGGCGTCTGTCGCCTGGCCGTGGCTGGTCGCGACGGGGTCCGGCCGGCGAACGTGCCCGTACGGTTCGCCGACCTGGATGCCGCCCGGCGCGGGCTCCTGATGCTCGATCCGCGAGCCGAGGTCAGCGCCTCCGTACGAGCGTGGCGCGACGCCGCGCGGCTGCTGGACGGCGACGACCCCGCCAGCGAGGACAAGGCGTTCGGGGCCCTGGGCACGCGGATGCCGCCGGCCGCCCATGCGGTGCTCGACGCCGACGGCACCGCCATCGCCACCGCACCCACGCTGCTGACGCAGTTCCGTCAGGCGGTGGCCACCCGCATCGTGCTGCGTGGCGCGGCCATCACCGCCGAGCTGCGGCCCTACCAGCTGCACGGCGTGGCCTGGCTCAACGCACGGCCCGGTCTCGGGCACGGCGGGATCCTGGCCGACGAGATGGGCCTCGGCAAGACGCTGCAGGCGATCTGCATGCTGGCCACCCGCCGGTCGGACAGGCCGCACCTGGTTATCTGCCCGACCTCACTGATCGGCAACTGGCGGCGCGAGCTGGCGCGGTTCACCCCGACCACCACAGTGATCATCTATCACGGCGGCAGCCGGGCACTGCCGGAGACCTACCCGCCCGGCACCGTCATCATCACCAGCTACCCGGTGCTGCGTAAGGACGAGCCGCTGGCCGGAACGGTCTGGGACGTCGTGGTCCTGGACGAAGCGCAGCAGATCAAGAACCCGGACGCCCTCGCCAGCAGAGCCGCCGCACAGCTGTCCGCCACCGTGCGGATCGCAATGACCGGCACCCCGGTGGAGAACCGGCTCGACGAGCTGTGGTCCATCCTCAACGTGACCAATCCCGGCCTGCTGGGCGCCCGCGGCCGGTTCCGGCAGCGGTTCGTCGCGCCGATCGAGCAACGCCGTTCCGTGACCGCCGCGGCCGCGCTCACCCGGATGGTCACACCACACCTGCTGCGCCGTACCAAGGCCGACGTCGCCGCCGATCTGCCACCCAAGCTGTACTCCACGATCGTCTGCACGATGGCCGACGAGCAGGCCCGGCTCTACCGTGAAGCCGTCGACAAGGCGTTCACCGACGGTCTCGGTGCCGGCATCGAGCGCAGGGGCCGGATACTTGCCCTGCTCACCGCGCTCAAGCAGATCTGCAACCATCCCGCCCAGTACCTGCGGGAGGACACCGCTGCGCTCGGCATGTCCGGCAAGTTCGACCGGGCGACCGAGATGCTGACCGAGGTCGTCGAGCAGGACGACCGCGTGCTCGTGTTCACCCAGTACCGCGCGATGGGTGAGCTGCTCTCGAAGCACCTGGGCACGGCGCTCGGCGTCGGCCCGGTCCCGTTCCTGCACGGCGGCCTCGCCACGGAGCGCCGCGACCAGCTCGTCCACGCGTTCCAGGAGGACGACGACGCACCGCCCGTCCTGCTGTTGAGTCTTCGCGCCGCCGGCTTCGGGCTCAACCTGACCCGCGCGTCCCACGTCATGCACTACGACCGCTGGTGGAACCCGGCCGTGGAGGAGCAGGCCACCGACCGGGCGCACCGGATCGGTCAGTCGCGGACGCTCAACGTCTACACGCTTGTCACCGGCGGCACGATCGAGGACCACATCGTGCAGATGCACGACAACAAACGGGGCGTCGCCGAGATCGTCTCCGGGGACACCCAGGCCGCACTGGCCAGGATGTCCGACGACGACCTCCACGCGGTACTGGATCTCGGCCAGGGGGTGCTCGCATGATGCCACCGGAGTTCGGAGCCACGCCCTGGGGCCGGGCCTGGGTCCGCACCGTCGAGTCGACGTCGATGGCGGGGCCCAACCCGCTGCTGCCCAAAGCGCGCACCCTCGCGCGGAACACCACCACCGTCGTGGCTGCCGGTGTCGGCTACGTCGAAGCCGAGGTCACCGGGTCCGGGCAGGTGTGCCGGGTCCGGATCGATCTGCCGGTCTGGCCCGACGAGACCCGGGCCGAGGCGGGGCGCCTGATTGCCAAGGCCATGGCCGGACACCGTGGGCTGGTCGCCGGAGACCTGCCCGACACCCTCGAGGCGGACCTCACACATCACGCGATCAGCATTGCCGTCCCCCCGGAAGCGCAGCACAGCGACTGCACCTGCCGGGCTCGCAAACGACCATGCGTGCACATCCTCGCCACGATCTACGCGCTGGCCCAACTCGTCGACGAACGCCCAGCGCTGGCGGTCGAGCTGCGATCCACCACCACGAAGGCCACCGTCACCGCGGATCCGGACTGGGTCGCGCTGTCCGACCTCGACCCGGCCGGCTTCTACGGAGACTGACCACGCTGGCGCGGGCGCCCTCGCCGACGGATTCTGTTCGATACAGCCGATCAGTGCCAGTCACACCCTGACCAATCCATCCAAGCAGCCACTACGATATCGACGTCGATGCCGACCCGCGGCTGCGGCTGTCGGCTGTCTTCACCGCCTGTCCCCAGCCCAGTGCCGGCACGGCTGGGTCGCCTCTGCCAGTAGCGGCGTGAAGCGCTGCACGCAACAGGTTGGCGAAGTTCACTTTTTCTCCTGCACTGATTGATCTTCCTCGGTCGTTGCTCGCAGGTCAGTTGGTACGGCGGCTTGGCCGGGCTGGGCCTGGTGGCGCTGCGTGGCGAAAGCTCGCGCGGGGTGCGCGGCGCTCATCTGCGGTCGAGGTCGGTCGTCACGTGCTGGACGGACCACCGGTGGCTGCGCTCTCTCGTGGGCGATCATCACGTGATGATCGCTCGTGTCCGGTGCGGTGTGTGGCGGCGGCCAGGTCGGGCGCGGCGGGAGAACCACAGTCGATCATCCCTGCCGGTCCGCCGGATAGCGCGCTCGGGAATCCGCCGGGTGAATGGCTGCGAACGTGCCGGTAATCCGTTCTTCGGCTTTCTTGTAATGGCTGCGCTTCACCGCGTGAACGGGTATTATGGGTGTTGGTAAGGGTAATTGAATAGGGCGGCCCGGGGCGGTGCTGGTAACACCAATCCCCGGGCCTTGATCCCAATCCTGATCAGAACAGGAGTGGAACCCATGGCCATGATGCCAGATGGGACGATCGGTGATAGCCGGTCCCGGCTGAACCTCGTGTTGCAGGCGCATCCGGCAGAGGATGCGGAGATCCAGCTCCCGAAGAACCCTGATCGGTTCGCGGTGCTGCGGCCGGTGCTGGTGTTGCCGGGTGGTGTGCAGGTGACGGTGGACCCGAACACGCCGTTGGACGTGGCGGGGAAGTGGTGGGACTCGCTGACGGTGGCGGGCACGCTGGCGAGCCTGTGGTATAAGGCGCAGGTCTCGGGGTTCCCGGGTGGTCCTGGTCGGCACCGTCGGGACGGGGGCCAGTGATGGCGGGGACGGTGCGGGCGTTGAGCTTCACTCGGCACACCGGGCCTGGGGACGGGGTGGAACAGCGGGAGGTGTTCGCGGCGGCGTGCGCGGCGCGGGGCTGGACTGCCGGGGGTGCGGTCCGTCAGTACGGCTCGGACCTGCGGGCGTGGTGGGCGGCGCTGCGCTTGGTCCGTTCCGGCCGGTATGACGTGGTCGTGGTCGACACCATGGATCGGCTGGCGAACACCGAACCCGGCAGGCTGGCGGCACTGGAGATGCTGCGCTGCGCGGGGGTACGACTGCTGGTGGCCCGGGACGGTACGGACACCGCCGATCCGGTGGGCGCGGGCCTGGTGGCGTCACTGCTGACCGTGTAACCCCCGACCCCAGCACGAACAACGGCCAGTGACCCGAGTTGGATCACTGGCCGTTGGCGTGTTCGCCGTGCGACGTCCACGCAGCTGCCGGGGCGCGGCGCGTCTGAGCGTGGGCGCTACTCGCCTGGGATGAACGCGGCCGGCGGCGCCCAGCACGAAGAGGAGTAGGACGGTCCTGTCAGCCCCTCCATTTTTTCTCCCTTTCCCCATTGCGCCTTGCCTGACGGGCTGCCTGCCGTGTCAAGGGTCGCCCGAAGGGTGATCGCTTGCGACGGCGTAGCCGCCCTTGATGCGGTAGGTAGGCCGTTAGACCATGTGGCGCCACGGGAAAGGGGAAACAACCGGCGGTCACCTGTGAAACGTCCGCACGGCGGAACGGCGTGTACCCCGCTGGAACCGTTGCCCCACGGTAGCCACGCTGGCATCCTTGATCGTAGGTGCCGCCCGGGATCCCCCCGTTCCCGGGCGGCGCTCTTATACAGCTCGTTTCACAAGGATTGATCGACTGCGGTGAGTCGTCCCAGACGTGTCCTGGCCTGGCCGGTGGATCTCGGCAGCTCACCGGCACCAACCGTGCCGCCGCGCTCGACACCCTCTCATCGGCCACTGATGACCAGCGTCAAGCGCTGGTCTCTCGGCGGTTGCCACTAGATAGGCCGCTGATCGGCCGCCGCGAGGGCCGTCGAGCGAGCAGGGTCGAACGTGAGTCCAGGAGGTAGGTCGACTGACATACTTCTTGGAGATCCCCGTTCCTGCCCGTGCGGGGTGCGGCGGTCCGTGACGCCGGGCTGCTCGGCTCTACCAGGGCCGAGTAGCCGCCGCGCGGGGTGGTCCATCAGCGAGGAAAGGCTGGCCGCATGGGCGTAACGATTGAAACCATTTCGCCGGGGGACGGTAAGAACTTCCCCAAGAAGGGGGACACGGTGGCGATTCACTATGTCGGCACCTTCCTCACTGTCGGGCACGACGACTGGATCGGCGGCGGCAACCCGCAGCCCGGCGATGAGTTCGACTCGTCCCGTGATCGAGGGTCGCCGTTCGTGGTCCCGATCGGTGTCGGCAAGGTGATCAGGGGGTGGGATGAGGGGATCCCCCAGCTGTCGCTCGGCGAGAAGGCGTTTCTCGACATCACATCTGACGACGCGTACGGCCACGACGGCTTTCCGCCCATCATTCCGCCCGACTCCGACCTCCGCTTCGAAGTGGAACTACTCGATATAAAGTCGAGAGGACAACGGCCGCACGGCCGATAGGACTCGGCTCCGGCCGCTCATCAGCCCAGAAGAACGTGTACGCGGAGCAAGGCGGGTATGCCGGCAACCGGACTAGTCGATCCCGCGACGTTCCGACGCGCTGAACGGGCGGCCGGACCGACGCGCCGGTGGGGTGCCGACCGAAGGGAGGCGGGGCCCCGCCGCGCGCGGCGGACCGGACGGGGTCCCGTTCGGCGCGGCGTGTGCGGCGCGCGCGGCTCATCTACGGCGGCGGCCCGAAGGGCCGCCCTTGAACCCGTACAGCATATTGGCGACGATCTTTCAATATCACGTCCCGCTATCAGGTGACTACCGTAGGGTAGGGGCGGTGTTGGCGAGGTGGTCGCGGATGCGGATTCTGATCGTCTCGTGGATCTGTAGGCGCTCGATGTCGTTGATTGGGAAGAAGTCGACGCTGGTGGATTCATCACTGACGGTGAGGGTGCCGCCGGTGATGGTGCAGGCGCAGCAGATGTTGAACTGCTGGCGGACTTCGCCGTTGTCGTAGGCGAAGACGTGCGCGGGGTCGGAGTAGATGCCGACGATGCGGGTGATGGCGACGTCGAAGCCGGTCTCTTCCTTGACCTCGCGGATGACGCAGTCAGCGAAGGTCTCACCGATGTCCATGGTGCCGCCCGGGAGTGCCCAGTTGCCTGAGTCGGCGCGTCGTTGCAGAAGGATGCGTCCGTCCTTGTCGGTGACGACGGCGGATCCTCCGACAACAAGGGAGTTCGCCGCGGGCGCGTTGGGGTCGTGGTAATAGTCGATCCGGCCCATCTCTAGATCTCCTGTTCGCGGTCGGCGGTGGGGCTCTGGGTCGTGGTGGGGGCGGTCCAGATTGCTTCGAACTGGTGGGCGTAGGACTCGAAGATTCCGGCGGGGCCGAGCCGCTTGAGGTGCAGCAACGGATGTTGGAAGCCGTGGAGTCGATAGAGGTACGGGGTGACGAGCATCTGGTCGTCGAAACGGTAGACGGCGTTGTAAAGCGGCAAGCGGTGGTAGCGTAGTTCGACCCCGGGGTTGTCGAGTAGGGGTTCAAAGTGGCGGACGGTGGAGCGGATACGTCCGGATAGCGTGCCGTCGAGTCCTTCGAGGTCGTCGCGGATCGCGGCCTCGGGACAGTAGGGGTCCGCAAGCAGGATTCGGACCTGTAGGCCGCGGGCGCACTTGTCGGTGAGCAATTCCGGAAGGTCAGGGTGCTGTTCGGGAAAGAACAGCATCGCGTATCCGAGCAGGTCGATGCTGGTGGTGGCCCGGTCAAGCATCCGGGACCAGAGCTGAACCGGGGTGTCGGCGCGTCGCGCGTAGGCCGACATGATCTCGGCGGTGGCAGCGGTTCCTGAGGCGTTGGCGATCGCGATCTCTGGCCAGAGGTCCTGTTCGGAGCAGCCGAGTGCGTCGGACGCCTTCCACCGGTGACGTGGGTGGGGAAGGCGTCCCTTCAACCAACGCTGCACTGTCTTGGGATCGACGCCGACGGATCGCGCAAGGGATTCGACCTCCACACCATTTGCTGCCATCGCCACTCGCAGACGCTCGCTTGTTCCCTGAGCCGACATGTTCACACCCTCCTGGTGGGACGTTCCGGACGGCATTCTAGGCGTCCTAAACGTCCCCGATGGGCGGTAGGGGCGTCCCGGCGTGGCGTCGACCCTTGTTCTCACGGTTCTGGTCGGGCTTGGGGTCGTCCCCCCGGCTGGGGCCGCGTAGGTGGGAGGCACGGCGCGTCTCGGGCTGGGGGCCGTAGGAGAGGCGCGGTGGCTCCTTGGTGGTCTCGGGTGGGGCTCCGTCAGGGCCACACACCCCCAGTGCTCCACCCGGGGCTGCCGCTTTCTCTGTCCGAGCTCGTCGTGGGGAGGTGATGCGGGGTGGACGGGTGGATGCGGGAGTGGTCGGCCGGCTTGGACTTTGAGGTGCCGGTGTTCGGCCGGGATCGGCTGGTGTGGCGTCGGGCGTCGGGGGCGGGTGATGCGGCGGTGGAGGTCGCGCCGTTGGCGTTCGCGTCGGCGTCGGTCGGGGTGGGGGTGGTGCTGCGTCAGGCCGGTCAGCCGGATGGTCCGGCGTTGCTGTTCTCGATGGCCGAGTGGCGGGCGTTCCTGGCCGGAGTGGGCGATGGGGAGTTCAACGATTTAACGGATACGGGGAGGTCTGATGAGCAGCAGTGACGATCGTGAGGACGACTGTGAGGAGGAGGACCACGACGCCGGGGAGGAGGAATACGCCTATGACGATGACCCGTGGTGGTACACGCAGGACGGCCAGCGTTCCCACGTCGGCGTGGCCAGTGACCGCTCGGGGGGTGGTCACTCCGCCGGGGGTGTGGGCGCTGGTGGTGCCGGGGGTGCGGGTGGTCGCGCCGTTCGTCGACGCCGCCGATGCGACGCGGTGTGCGCTCGACCTGGGGTTACGCCCCGGCGAGTACATGGCGCTGCCGTTCGTCGGGCTGGGTCGGATCGTCATCTTGTGATGCCGGTGCGGCGGTCGGGGTGGGGCCGGTGAGCGGGCTGGCGGTGGCGGATACGTCGCGCTGGGAGTTCGACGTGGGTGCGTTGCCGGAGCTGCGGATCGGCTACCACGACGGTCTGGTTGTCGGTCTGCTCCCGAAACCACTGCACCCTGACTCTGACGATCAAGAGATGTTGCTGTGCGACGTGTTGGACGTCGACCCGGATGTGATGGTCGGGGCCGGGGTTGGCGTGGTGCAGCTGTCCACGGTGGGCCTGGTGCTGCTGCACCGCCGGGTCACACCGCTGGAACAGTCCCGGGTGGCGTGGGCGGTCGGTACCCGTCTTCGGCGGCAACGCCTGCTGACGGGTGCGAACCCTCGGGTCGTGATGACCGGGGCGCGTCCCCCGGCGGATGTCGTCCCGGCCGGGGTGAGCTTCTCCGGCTACCGGGTACGGCTGCGTGACGACGACGCCGTATCTGAGGTCGAGGTCTGGGAAGTCATGTTCCCGTTCCGGGACCTGATGGCGGAATCCTCTCCAACCTGACGTGACCTGATGTGATCGTCACGAGCTGACGGCCCCGAACCTGTTCCGGCTTCCCCCTCGCCGGTGGTTCGGGGTCGTCGTCGTATTCGCTGGTTTCAGCCGGCCTGGGCCGGTATAGTAGGTGATGGCATTCGAGGGCTCCGGCCCTGCGCCATTGTGATCAATGTTTTGTACGGCAGTACGCCACATTGTCGGGCTGTCCACATGCGAGCCGCCTGGGAGCGGCACGGACCGGGCTCGGGCTGCTGCACCTGGGGTCATGCGTGTTCGCGTGGCCTGTTCCCGTCTCTGTCTGGGGTGGTGCAGGTGTGCCGGTGGCGTGTGCTGTCGTGGTGTCGGGTGTTTCGGGTTCTGAGCGGGTAGGCCGCTGCGGCGGCTGACACTCCCCGGGCTGCCCGTTCCTTTTTCGTGCCGTTGCGGTGCCGGTTTCATGCCGGCTTCGCTGCCTTTCACGTGCCACCCGCGCTGCCAGTTATTGGTCGCTTTTTTTGGGCAGCATTGTGCAGGTGTTTCGGTGTTGGATGGGTGTACGGCGGATGGCCCGTCGGGTGTGTGTCGGCTGTTTCCCGTTCCTGTTTCCGTTCCTGCCGTAACCGTGCGGTGTCCGTGCTGGCCTGTGTTCTTTTCCGGGCCGGCCCGGTGCTGTTCGGGTGAAAGGACGCGGTGAATCCCGTGGACGTGGGCGTGAGCCTGCCCGAAAACCGGCCGGTCGCCGGTGATTGTTCCCGACCGATCCGCCTGACCGGCCATGTTGACCATGTCGATATCGCTACCGGTGAGGTCCGCCGCGCGTTCACCAGCTCGGACCAACCGGGCGGGGTGCTGCATGTGCGGTGCAACAACCGGCGGGCCTCGGTGTGCCCCGCCTGCTCCGCCACCTACAAGCGGGATGCGCGGCGGCTGGTCCTGGCCGGGCTGGCCGGCGGCAAGGGTGTCCCGGACACGGTCACCGGGCATCCGGCCTGGTTCGTCACCCTCACCGCGCCGTCGTTCGGCCCGGTGCACTCCCGTCGTCAGCAGGGCGGGAAGACCGGTCCGGTGCGGGCCTGCCACCCCCGGCGGGGCCTGTGTCCGCATGGCCGTCCGGCGGGCTGCCATGAGCGGCACCGAGCCGAGGATTCCCGGCTCGGCGCGCCGATCTGCGCGGACTGCTACTCGTACGGCCGGACGGTGACCTGGAACGCACTCGTTCCGAAACTGTGGAAGGCCACCCGTGACGCGACCGAATCGGCGGTAGCGGCGGCGGCTGGGCTGACCGTGGCGGGGCTTCGGCGGGCCGCGCGGTTGAGTTTCGTCAAGGTCGCGGAAATGCAGGCACGGGGCGTGGTGCATCTGCATGTGGTGGTGCGGGTCGACGGGCCGGACGGTCCCGACTCGGCTCCTCCGGGGTGGGCGGATGGGGATCTGGTCGCGGACGCTCTGCGGGGCGTTGTCGGGTCGGTGGCGGTGCCGGCTCCCGATCCGGACGCGGTCACCCTCGACGCCACGGCACCCGAGGAGGGCTGGGCGGTCCGCTGGGGTGTGCGGGTCGACATCCGCCGCATCGCGCTCGACGGGCCCACCGACGTCGCGCGGGTCAGTAACTACCTGGCGAAGTACCTGACGAAATCGGTGACGGCCGGTGGGTCGTTGGATCATCCGGTGCGGTCGCTGGCCGGGCTGGGTCGGCTGGTCCTGGCGCCGCATGTGCGCCGCCTGGTCGAGACCTGCTGGCGGCTCGGGCACGATCCGGTGTTCACCGCGGCGTTGGATACGGCGCTCGGCCGGGACTCCGGGGATGTGCCTCGGCTGCTGCGGTGGGCTCACCAGTACGGGTTTGGTGGTCATTGGATCTCGAAAGCCCGCCGGTGGTCCACGACGTTCACCGCGTTGCGCACGGTGCGGCGGGTCTGGTCGCGCACGCTCGGTGCGGCGATGGCGGGCCGGGTGCCGGGGGATGCGTTCGGCCGTCCAGACGGTGATCCGGCCACGGTTGTCCTCGGGGCGTGGACCTATGCCGGGCGTGGTCTGTATGGCGGGGATACCGGCCCTCCCGACTCTGCTGTGCCGGCGGCTGGGTCGGGTGCGGATGTTTGGCTGGCTGGGCTATGAGCACCGTAGGTGCCTTTCAGCCCTCGCTGTTCGATGACACCCCCGACGATGCCGACACCGGCGCCGTAGACGCTGCTCCGGTCGTGGCTGGCCAGCAGGTGAGCACGGAAGGTTCCGCAGATCTTTCGCCTGTCCCGATCGTCGTCCCGGCCGGCACCGAACCTGCCCACGCAACCGGGGTACGGGTGGGCGGGTGGGCTGCCACCCGACCGGTACCGGCGCCTGGTCCTGCGCGGTCTCGGCGGGTGTTCTCCGACTCGGCGGAGGAATGGGGGCGGCGTCAGGCTTTGGCGGCTCCGGTGTGGTCGCGGGAGAAACGGCGGCGGGTCGCTGCGCTGCTCGGGCTGGTCCTGGCCGACGATCGCAGTGGCTAGGTCTCTTCCCGCCAGACCGGGTCCAACAGCTCCGGGTCGAACCTGCGGCCCTTCCCGGCAGGGTGGACGACCACGGCGATCAGATGCTCTTTGATGATCGCGCGCTGACGGGCAAGGGTGTAGTCGTCCCACTCGGCGCGGACATCAGCGGGACGGGCGTTCGCGTTCGCGGTGGCCACCAGATGATCGTTACGTTCCTTCAGGAGGGCTTCTTCCCGTTCCCGTAGCTCTTCCATGGTCGGGAAGTAGTCCTTCGGGGAGATCCGCCGGGGGGTCGAGGTCCAGGCGGCGCGGGTCTCGGTGATGCTCTCCTTCACCTCCGCCAACGCTGCCTCCCCCTCCCACGGGGCGACTTCCGTGACGGCATCCGCGGTCTCCAACTCGATCTTGTTGAACAGCGCGGACAGAATATGATCTTCGGTGTGGGGGCCGTGCCGGGAGACCTTCCCGCACCCTCCCTTCGTCGGGGCGGGACACCGGTAGATCGCGTACGTGCGTTCCCGGTACGGCGGTGACCCGAACATCGACGCACCACACCGGCCGCAGGCCACGACGCCGCTGAGCAGGTAGCGGCGGGAGTTATGCCCCTGCTGGGCGTAGGTCCGGTCCCCGATCTTGGCGATCACCTGTTCCCACCGTCCCACGCCGATGATCGCTTTCCACTGGCCCTTCACCGGGACCTCGACCGTCCGCCCGTCGGGGGTGCGTTCTTTGCGGGTGACGACCTGCATGTACTTGGCCACGTGGCCGTTGATGTTCGGCTCCTCGACCCCCCGGCCCCGTAGGCCGCAGATCCGGGGGTTGCGGTAGACCTTCAGCACGCTGGTCTTGGTCCACTTCTTCCCCCGGGTTCCGCGGATACCGGCGGCGTTCCACTCGTGCACCAGATCGACGACCGGCACACCGGCCAGGATCTTGCGGGCTCCTTCCCGCAGGATCGCGGCCTCGGTGAGATCCAAGGTGCGCTTGTCGTCTTTCCAGCCGAACGGGCGGCTGCCTCCGACCGGCACCCCGCGCTGGGCGCGCTGCTTGTGTGACCGGCGGACCCGGCGGGAGGTGTCCGCGCTGGCCTTGTTCGCCGCTACCGCCTGCGCGCGGGCGTTCGCCTTCCCGTACTCGGTGGTGAGGTCGACTCCGGGCCCGACGATGGGGCGGCCGTACAGCTCGACGACTTCGATGGCGTCTTCCGGATCGCGTAGGTCTCGGGTGAGGCGGTCCAGGTCCCACACGATCGCACCGTCGAGGTAGCCGGATCGCAGGTCGGCCAATAGTTGGGCGTAGTCCGGGCGGATCACTCGGGAGATCATCGTGCCGTCTTCCAGCACGATCGTCTTTTTCTTCCAGGCCGATTTCTTCTCCTGGTAGACCTTCTCGATCGTCGCGCCGTGCTCGTCGGCGAACTCGTACCCGTCTTCGTCCTGACGCTCTAACGCGTCATCCCCACCCACCAGTTCCGAGTACCGGGTGTACAGACCAAGTCGCAGACCGTTCAACTTTGCCATACAAAAAGTGTAATTCGCAGGACTGTTGCACCCACCGGTAAACGGTGACGTGATCGACGTCGATGCCGCGTTCGGCGAGCAGTTCCTCCACATCCCGGTACGACAGCGCGAACCGCAGGTACCACCGGACCGCCAGAACGATCACCTCCGGTGGGAACCGGAACCCCGCGAACTCCGAGACCGGCGGATCAACCGCGCCTCGACCCATCACCTGATCATGCTCGACCACCAGCGCGAAGTCCTGCCCTGGCCGGAGGCAACAGAGCCGCTTTAACAAGGGTGGGCCCGGGCCGATTCGACCCGGACCCCCGCTCCGTTCAGGTGATCACCTGGCGCCGGGTCCGTTTCGCAGGAGATGCCGTCCCGGTCAGGTGCGAGGTGCTACAGGATGCCTTGACGCCACGGCCCGGTGATGGCGAAGGTGATGCCCGGCGACTGGATGTTCACGAACAGCCAGTTTCCGCCGCCGTCGTTGTCGAAGCAGGCCCCGCACCATTCGGAACCGGTGAAGTCGCCACTGATGCCGTTGACTGCCTTGTCGACGGGGATCACGACGTTGTTCTCAGCGAACTGGAAGATCAGACCGTCCGTGGACAAACCGTGCAGGAACTCCCGGCCGCTCCCGTCCTCGCACAGGACGAGGCCACCGCGCGGGCTCACCGTGATGTTATCGGGGAAGTTGAGCACGTTGGCGGCCGGTGACTCGAACACACAGGTGAGGGTCATCGCGTCGGAGTTGTAGGCGAAGACCTGTCCCTGCCCGGCCGCACCGCCGCTGGTGGCGGTCATGTAGACCAGCCGGTTTCCGTACCAGAGGCCTTCCGGCCGGGCAAACTCGGCGGCCCCCAGTGCCAGACCCTGCTGCACCACACCGTTGCCGGTGTCCGGGTCGGGGTTCGCGATCGGTACCCATTCCACCGGCAGAGTGGTACCGGTGCCGACCGCGCCACGCAGGTTCTTCCGGAACTCGCCTCGTATGGCGAGCATCTCCAGCTTCCCCCCGTCGGAGAGCCGGCCTTGGGTGTTCGGCGTGAAGCGGTACCAACCGCCAGGCGTGGCATCCTCGCTCATATAAACATAGCCGTGATGGTCGACCGCGGTCGCCTCATGACTGAACCGCCCCATGGCGGGTATCGGCATCGCGTCGGACACTCCGTCAGCCGGGACCTCGAACACATACCCGTGCCGCTTCGGGCTGATGGTCGTCGTCTCCTCGCAGCTGAGCCAGGTGCCCCAGGGTGTGGGACCGCCCGCGCAGTTGCGGATCGTCCCGGCGAGGCTCGGCCGGGTCTCGATGTACTTCGCCTGGTCCGGGTCGAAGACAACCGTCGTGGTGCCGCCTGCGGCGGTGCTGTCGTAGGTCGGGATCCCACCCTCGCCGATCGGAGCGCCGGTGCCGCGCTCGTGATTCCGGACCAGGTGAATCTTTCCGTTGAGTCGGAAAGCGGCCATTCCATCGTGCGCGCCGGGAGTCGCGGTGCCGTCCGTCATCGGATCGCCGGTCCACCCGAAGGTCACGTACTCAAAGCCACGGGGCAGCCGCAGCAGCTCGAGTCCCGTCGTCCGGTCGGCGGCCGGGTAGAGCGGACCATACCCGCCTCCCGCGACCGGGGCGGCGGAGGCAATACGCGCGGAAAGTGAGCCGAACGGCCCGGCCAGCGCGGCGCCGCCCAGCACTGCCATTCCCTTTAGAAGCCCACGCCGCTGCGGCCCGACCTGCGAATCTTCTGCCATCGAATGACTCCCCTGTTGAATTAGCGAACTCCCGTCCGAGTCCGATGGGTCAACCTAGGAATCCTTGTTTAACGCGCGCCGAACGTCCGATGTTGCATCGATGTACAGTATACATATTTTCTTCAAAGGAGAAAATATGTATAGCAGATTTATATACAAGCGATGACTCCCTGCACCCTTGGACCCCGGTTATGCGGTGAGTAACTTTTACGTTACCCGACTTTGGGTGCTTCGGTAGGGGCTGTTGTGTCCCGGGAAAGGGTGGCAGGCCAGGCTCTCGGTGGGTGTTCTGCACGCTTTCGCCGGGCCTCAGCTTGAGTTGATCTCTGGGTGTGGGGCTGGTCGTCTTGCGCTCGGCGGTCGGTGCGTTCCGCTGGAAGGCGTTAGCGAGCGTAAGCCGTACCCCAGTGACCTATCGGACGAGGCGTGGGAGCTGATCCGCCCCGTCATCACCGGGTGGAAGGCCCGGCATCCCTCGGCCAGCGGACACGAGGGGCGTTGCGTTCAGGGGATCCGGCGCACGCCAAGGGCTCCGGCGACCGCGGTCAGACGGCGCGTGCGAGCTCGGTGAACGCGGCCTGCAGCCGCAGCTGTGGGTCGGTGCCGGCGGCGAGCTCGTAGTAGCCGCGGCGGATGTTCTGAACAAGGGCACGCCCGGCGCTGATGGTCTGGACGGACCGGAGCCGTTTGAGTCCGCGCATCGGCCGGAGCCGGGCTTTGAGCCTGCCATGATCGGCTTCGATCCGATTGTTCTCCCTGGCGGCGTCGACATGGCAGGCCTCGGGGAGCAGCTCGTCGAGGATCCTCGGGTAGACGGGTGCCTTGTCGGTGGTGACCTCGACCGGGCGGCGGCCATGCGCCAGCGCCTGGATGAAGAACCGGCGGGCAGCGGCCTGGTCGCCGCGGGTGCTGACGAGGACGTCGATGACCTGGCCGTGCTGGTCGACGGCACGGTAGAGGTAGGCCCACCGGCCGGCGACCTTGACGTAGGTCTCGTCGAGGAACCACCTGTCGCCGGGCCGATGCCGGCAGGGCCGGGCTGCCCCGGCGAGTAGAGGCGTGAAGCGCTGCACCCACCGGTAGACCGTGACGTGATCGACCTCGAGGCCGCGTTCGGCGAGCAGCTCCTCGACGTCCCGGTAGGACAGCGCGAACCGCAGGTACCAGCGGACCGCCAGAACGATCACTTCGGGTGGGAACCGGAACCCAGCGAACTCCGGCACCGGCACCGGCGGACAACACGTCGACCCATGGGTCGATCATGTCGCCCATCGACACGGGCCCCTGCTCCGGCCGGATGCAACAGATCCCGGCGCAGCACGGCCACCTCGTGCCGCAACACCAGCAGCCCGATGTCCTTGGACGCCGACGAACGACCGAGGAGGACCAGCCAGCCACAGATCCGAACACAGATCGGATATGACGGGACCCGCCCGCCGAGGCCGCCTACCTACCACCGCGCGCGGACTCCCCGCGTGTGGGGTCCGAGCGGAAAACGGAGTCGGCCGGGAGACGCGCCGCGAGGTCCGCGACCATCGCCGGCGGCTGACAGGATCGGGCGCCGTGGAACACATACTGATCACGAAGCGGCTGGTGCTCACGCCGGTCGCGGACGCCGACCAGGCAGAGCTGGCGGCGCACTGGACCGATCCGGACGTGCGGCGGTTTCTGTTCGACGGCGCTGCCCTGTCGCCGGCGGAGATCTCCCAGACCGTCGCCGACAGCGCCGCGTCGTTCGCCGCCCACGGTTACGGCCTCTGGCTGGTCCGCGGACGCGGCGGCCATGACGACCACGGCGGGCATGGGGACGACAGTCTGGTCGGCACCGCCGGGGGCTGCGCCCCCTGGAGGACCTCGGCGTCGAGGTCCTCTACAGCCTCTCCCCCGCCGCCTGGGGCCGCGGGTTCGCAACGGAGGCCGCCCGCGCGGTCGTCGACCACGCCCTGACCACCGTCGGCCTCCCCGAGGTGCTCGCCGAGGTCGACGAGGGCAACACCGCCTCCACCCGCGTGATCACCCGCCTTGGCCTGACCCCGTTCGCCACCGTCCAGGGCGAGCTGGGCCCCCTGATCCGCTACCGCCTGCGCCCCTGACCGGCTCGGGCGGAGGCGGCGGGCCTAGTGGTCGTCGCCGTTAGTT
>NZ_SJXI01000088.1:0-113735 GCF_004337455.1 Parafrankia sp. BMG5.11
CGCCGCGCTCGCTACCACGGACAGCGCAAGAACCTGTTCGACCTACGCCGCACCGCCGTCGTCCACAACCTCCACGTAAGAGACAGCCATAGGAACGATCAACAGGCAGCCTGACTACCTGACCGGCGCTCTAGGTACCGCGCCGACCGGGAACCCCGGAGTTGAGTCCCGTACCCGTACCCGGCTGGTCCACGACGACGCGGTGGGCGCGCGGGTGGCCGAGGAACTCGTGCATCGCGAACTCGTAGCCGTAGGCGCCGGCCATCGGGAAGACGACGACATCCCCGGCGCGCAGCCGGTCGACGGTCACGTCGCGGGCGAGGGTGTCCTCGGGGGTGCACAGCTCCCCCACCACGGTCACCGGGCCCGCAGCCACCTCCGGCCGGGGCCAGCCGGGCAGCCAGTCGTCCCGCGGGACGACGGCGAAGTTGTGGACGATCTCCCAGGACGTCGGCAGCTGGAAGTGGTGGATGCCGCCGCGCAGGACCGCGAAGGCGCCGCCGTGGACCAGCTTGACGTCGGTCACCTCGGCCGCGTACCAGCCGCAGTCGGCCACCAGGGCCCGGCCGGGCTCGAAGACCACCCGGACCCCGGTCGGGGGACGCAACTGGTCCAGGCCGGCGCCGAAGACGTCCAGGTCGAAGGGCCGCTCGCCGAGCCGGTCGGGCTCGAAGGGCACCCCGAGGCCGCCGCCGACATCCACCACCCGCAGGTCGACATCGCCCAGGCGGGCCTGACGGACGGCGAAGTCCAGGCACCACCGCACATAGTCCAGGTGGGCGGTGGCATCGAGGTTCCCCGACACCGCGTGGACGTGGAAGCCGACCAGGTCGATCCACTGCAGCGAGCGGGCCAGCTCGACCGCCGCGGGCACGTCCCGCTCCTGGATTCCGAAAGCGGTCGGGCGCCCGCCCATCCGCAGCGAGCCGGAGAGGCCGACGCGGGCCGGGTTCACCCGCAGCGCGACGGCGGCCCGCCGCCCCGTCTCCGCCGCCACGGCGTCGATCCGCCGCAGCTCCAGCGGGCTCTCGGCGTTGACGACGTCGACCGCCGGCACCGCGCCCCCCGCCGGCACCGCGCCAAGGAGCGCACGCAGCAGGCTCACCGACTTGCCCGGCCCGGACGCCACCAGCCGCGCCCCGCCGGACGGGTGTTGCCCGGCCGCCCGCACCGCGCCCCGCTGCCGGGCACGCTCCACGGCCGCGGCGGCCAGGGCGAGCTCGTGCGCCGACGAGACCTCGAACCCATCGATGCCGGCACCGGCACCTGCGCCGTCGCCGCGCCCGGAACCGGAACCGGAACCGGTGCCGGTGCCGGTGCCGGTGCCGGCACGAGCGCCGCTCCCGGCACCCGCGGCGGTCCCGGCGTCGGTGTTCGCGGTTCCGGCGAGCAGGGCGTCGAGGATCGGGGGGAAGGCGTTCGCCTTGACCGCGAAGAGCAGCTCCGCCCAGTCGGGCAGGTGTCGGCGCAGCTCGGCGGCCCGTGCCGCGGCCACCGCCGGCGAGTAGAGGTAGCCGCCGATCTCTCCGCGCCGCGCGGGCCACTCCCGCAGGCACGCGAGCACCGCCGCCGGCAGCCGATCGGGGCCGAGCGCGCGCAGCGGCGCGGCGGAGATGGGGAGATCCAGCACGGCGCACCCTTCCGGCGCCCGTGCGCCCGTGACCAGGACCGCACCCGCTCGGCCCGGTTCCCGCGCGACGTCCGACGTCCCGACATGTGACGATGACGGGGTTGATGCGCAACGCGCAAGCCCGGCGACGTTACGAGCAGCTGCCACGGGCCGCCGAGGGTGACGTACGACCAACCGGAGGTCACCGGAAACGACCGTTTCCAGCCCTGGGCGATCGTAACCTTACGAAGGGCAACATTTTCGTACGGGTAACCGCGACCACGAGGGCAGCCGCGAGAGGAAGACCTCTGCTCGTTCACAGGCCGGGGATCGGGAATGAATTAAGTTAGCCTTCCTTGACCCGGCCCGTTCGAAGGGGAATCGCCCGTGACGACGATCTCGCCAGCCGATGTCGGCGTCGGCCCCGACGGCGCGGATCCCGCCGTGGCGCCGGCGATCCTGGCCCGGCAGGAGGCCCGCGAATCGGCCGCCCGCACCTACGCCCGCTCCCTGCCGATCGTGCCGGTCGAGGCGGCGGGCTGTTGGATCGTGGGTGCCGACGGACGACGCTACCTGGACTTCCTCGCCGGTGCCGGCACCCTGGCCGTCGGCCACAACCACCCGGTGGTCGTCGAGGAGATCGAGCGGGTCCTGCGCTCGGGTGCCCCGCTGCACGCCCTCGACATCGCCACCCCGGAGAAGGACGCGTTCACCGAGGAGCTGGTGGGCGACCTGCCGCCCGGGCTGCGGGAGGACCCGAAACTGCTGTTCTGCGGGCCGACCGGCGCGGACGCCGTCGAGGCGGCGCTGAAGCTGGCGCAGACGGTCACCGGGCACCACAACGTGCTCGCCTTCACCGGCGCCTACCACGGGATGACGTCCGGAGCCCTCGCCGTGACCGGCAAGGTCGCCGCGAAGGAGCCGCTGCCGGTCGCCGGGGCGGTCGTCCGGCTGCCGTTTCCCTACCCCTACCGCTGCCCGTTCGGGGTCGGCGGCGCGGCGAGCGCGGAGATCTCGGCCAGCTACGTCGAGCGGCTGCTCGACGACTCGTGCGGCGGGATCACCAGCCCGGCGGCGATGATCCTCGAGCCGGTGCAGGGCGAGGGCGGCGTGATCCCGGCGCCGGACACCTGGCTGCGCGCGATGCGCGAGCTCACCACTCGCCGCGGCATCCCGCTCATCCTGGACGAGGTGCAGACCGGGGTCGGGCGCACCGGCACGTTCTGGGCCTGTGAGCGCGCCGGGGTGGTGCCCGACATGCTCGTCATGTCCAAGGCGATCGGTGGCGGCCTGCCGCTGGCGGTCGTCGCCTACCGCGCCGAGCTGGACACCTGGGCTCCGGGCGCGCACGCCGGCACGTTCCGCGGCAACCAGCTCGCCATGGCCGCCGGGCGCGCCACACTCGAGCTCGTGCGGACGCAGGCCCTGGCCGAGCGCGCGGCCGCGGCCGGCGAGCGGCTGCTGACCGGCCTGGAGAGCATCGCCCGGGGCAAGCCGTTCATCGGCGACGTGCGCGGGCGGGGCCTGATGCTCGGGCTGGAGGTCGTCTCGGCCGAGGCGGCGCCGGACGAGATCGGCGCGCGCCCGGCGGACCCCCGCCTCGCCGCGGCGATCCGGTCCGAGTGCCTCGCCCGTGGTCTGATCATCGAGCTCGGCGGCCGGGACGACGCCGTCCTGCGGCTGCTGCCGCCGCTGACCGTCACCGACGAGGAGGCCGACCTCGCGTTGGAGATCCTCGCGGAGTCCGTTTCCGCGGCGACTGTCACCGCAGCGACTGCAACCGCGGCGACCGAGCAGGCGGGATGACCAGGCCGGGTCACCGCCCGGCCGACGAGTTGCGGGACCTGCTCGGCGTCGCCCTGGGCGCGCTCGACGCGGGCCGCCGCGACCGGGTCGGCCCGCTGCCGGCCGGCGGGCCGGTGGCCGTCCGGCGGGTGGCGCTGGCCGCGCTCGGCGGGGGGCGGCTGCTCACCGCGGCGGGCAGCGGCGAGGCCGCGGCTCTCGACGCCCTCACCCGCATGCTCTCGGCGGGCTCAGCCGACCCCGCCGACCCGTTCTGCGCGGCGCACCTGCACTGCCCGCCGCTGCCCGTCGCCGTAGCCGCCGATCTCGCGGTCAGCGCGCTCAACCCGTCGCTGGACTCCTGGGACCAGGCCCCGGCCGCGACGACGGTCGAGACGGAGGTCGTCGCCGCGCTGGCCGAGCTGGCCGGCCTGGACCCGGCGCGCGCGGTGGGCACGGTGACCACCGGCGGCACCGAGTCCAACCTGATGGGGCTGCTGATCGGCGCCCAGGGCCCCGGTGGTGGCGGCGGTGGCGGGCCGCGGGTCGCCGTCCTCTGCTCGGCGGCCGGCCACCATTCGGTGCGCCGCGGCGCCGAGCTGCTGGGGCTCGGCGAGGTGGTCACCGTCCCGGTCGACGGCGCGCACCGGATGGACGTCGGCGCGCTGCGGGCGGCGCTGGCCGGCCACGGCGGGCCCGCCCTCGTCGTCGCGACGGCGGGCACGACGGACGCGGGCGCCATCGACCCGCTGGGCGAGATCGCCGCGGCGGTGCGTGCGCACCCTGCACCCGGCTGGCTGCACGTGGACGCGGCCCACGGCGGCGGCGCCCTGTTCTCCCACCGGCTGTCCGGGCTGCTCGCCGGACTGGCCGAGGCCGACTCCATCGCCCTCGACCTGCACAAGCTGGGATGGCAACCGGCCCCCGCGGGGATCTTCCTCACCCCGTCCGGCCGCGGGTGGGAGCGGCTGGAGACCGAGGCCGCCTACCTCAACCCCGCCGACGAGACCGCCGCCGGCTACCCGAGCCTGCTGGGCCGGTCGCTTCGCACCACCCGCCGGCCGGACGCGTTCAAGATCGCCGTGACCCTGCGCGCGCTGGGCCGGGACAGGCTCGGCGCCCTGGTGGACGCCTGCCACCGCCTCGCCCGGCACGCCGCGGCCGTCATCGAGGCGGACCAGCGGCTCGCGCTCTCGGCACCGGTGACCCTCAGCACCGTGCTCTTCCGCTACGTCCACGACGTCCACGACCGGGAGACGGGAAGCCGGGAGGCGCTGGACCGGCTGAACGCGGCGATCCGGCTCCGGCTGCTCGCCGAGGGCGCGGCGGTCGTCGGGCGGACCACGGCCGGGGTGGACGGCGCCGTCCACCTCAAGCTGACGCTGCTGAACCCGGCCGCGACGCCGGCCGACGTCACCGCCCTGCTCGCCCTCGTCGCCGCGACCGGCGACCGGCTGGCCGCCGAGCCGGCGGCGTGACCGGCCCGAGCGGTCCCGCCGAGACGTCCGCGACGTCCGCGACGGCTCCGGCAGGCATGAGGACTCCGGTAGGCACGTGGGCTCCGGCGGACGCTGCGGACGAGGTCGTGACCGAGGTGCTGCTGCGCTGCTGGACCCGGGAGTTCGGGCCGCCGCCGGTCCCCGGTGGTGGGGAGCTGCGGCTGGCGCTGCCGTCCACCGGGCTCACTGTCGACGTCGCGCTGACCTACCGCTCCGCCACCGGCTGGCACCGTTTCGGCCGGCCGCGGCTGGGCGGCGCCCCGCTCGACGCCAGCCTGCTCGCCGCGCTCCTGATCCGCGAGGCCGCAGCCGCGACCGGAGCTGGAGCCGGGGGCGGGTCGCCGGCCGCGGCCACGCGGACGGCGCTGGCGCGCGTCCTCGACTCGGCCGAGTGGATCGCGCGCATCATCGCGTTCCCCCGCCGCGCGCCCGCCGAGCCCTTCCTCGCCGCGGAACGCGCCCTCGTCACCGGGCACCCGTTCCACCCCGCCGCCAAGAACCGGGGGGAGGCGCCCGAGGCCGAGTGCGCCCGGTACTCACCCGAGCTGGACGGCTCCTTCCCGCTGCACTGGTTCGCCGCGCATCCCGACATCGTCCGGCACGGCGGCCCGGACCCGTCCGCGCTGCTCGCGTCGCTGCGCGGCGGCGGCGGCCCGGCGCTACCGCCGGGGTACCGGGCGCTGCCGGCCCATCCCTGGCAGGCGCGGGCCGTCCCCGCCCGCCCGGAGGCCGCCAGCCTGCTCGCGGACGGCCGGCTGGTGGACCTCGGCCCGACCGGCCCGCCCTGGTTCCCGACGGCGTCCCTGCGCACCGTCTGGCGGCCGGACGCGCCGGTCATGCTCAAGCTCTCGCTGGGCATGCGGATCACCAACTCGCGGCGCGAGCTGCACCGCGACGAGCTCGATCTGGGCGCCGAGATGGCCAGGTACGCCCGGCTGGCCCTCGACGGGTGGCTGCGGGCCCGCCACCCGGCCTTCCGGCTCGTCCCGGAGCCGTCCTGGGCCGGGGTGCGGGCCGAGGGCCTGGAGTGCACTCTGCGGACGAACCCGTTCAGCGCGGGTGACCGCGTCGCGTGCGCCGCGGCGCTGGTGGCCGACCGGCCGGATCTGGAGCCGGGAGCTCCCGGGCGCTCTCGGCGGTCGATGCTCGCCGGGCTGATCAGCCGCCTGGCCGGATCAGCGCCCACCGGGCCGGTGGCCCGCGAGTGGTTCGCCCGCTACCTGCGGGTGCTCGTCATCCCGGTGCTCGACCTCTACCTGCGCCGCGGCGTCGGCCTGGAGGCCCACCTGCAGAACACCCTCGTCTCGCTGGACGAGCGGGGCTGGCCGATCGCCGGGTGGTACCGCGACAGCCAGGGCTACTACCTGGCCGCCTCGCACGCCGACGCCGCGCGGCGCGAGGTCCCCGGCCTCGGCGACGGCCTGCCCGCGGTGTTCGACGACGAGTTGGTCGAGCAGCGGGTCGTCTACTACGCCGTCGTGAACAACGCCCTCGCTGTCATCGGGGCGCTGGGCGCGGCGGGGATCGCCGACGAGCCCGACCTGCTGCGCGGCCTGCGGGACGCGCTCCTCGCGCTGCGCTCGGAGCTGCCCCGTCACGGCCTGCTTGACCAGCTGCTGGACTCGCCCACCCTGCCCTGCAAGGCCAACCTGCGGATGTGCGTGGACGGCCGGGACGAGTTGGTGGGACCGGTGGCGAGCCAGTCCGTCTACGTGGAGATTCCCAATCCGCTCGTGGAGGTCCGCCCGTGATGTCACCCTCCCCCGCCGCCGGGCCTGAGGCGTCCGCCGGCGCGCCCTACGACCTGCTCGGCGTGGGGCTGGGCCCGTTCAACCTGTCGCTGGCGGCGCTCGCCGACGGCGTGCCGGGGCTGCGAACGGCCTTCTTCGAGCGGCAGGACGCGTTCCGCTGGCATCCCGGGCTGCTGCTGGAGGGCACGTCGCTGCAGGTGCCGTTCCTGGCCGACCTGGTCACGCTGATCGACCCGACCAGCCGCTGGTCGTTCCTGTCCTACCTGCGCGAGCACGACCGGCTGTTCCGGTTCTACCTCTACGAACGCTTCCACCTGCCGCGCCGCGAGTACGACGACTACTGCCGCTGGGTGGCGCACGCCCTGGGGTCGGCGCGGTTCGGCTCCCGGGTCGACGCGGTGCGCTGGCATCCCGACGCCGCCCTGTTCCGGGTGACGGTCAGCCACGCCGGCGAGCCGGCCCCGGTGACCGTGACAGCGCGCAACCTGGTGCTCGGCGTGGGCACCGAGCCGGCCGTCCCGGAGGCCTTCGCCACCGTGGCCGACCCCCGGGTGTTCCACTCGGCCGACTACCTGGGACGTCGCGACCAGCTCGACGGCGCCCGGCACGTCACCGTCGTCGGCTCCGGGCAGTCCGGCGCCGAGGTGTTCCTCGACCTGCTCCGCTCGCAGCCCGGGACGGGGCACTCGCTGGCCTGGATCACCCGGACCAGGGCCTTCGCCCCCATGGAGTACTCCAAGCTGGGCCTGGAACAGTTCACTCCTGACCACGTCCGCTACTTTCACGGACTCGACCAGGAGACGAAGGACGCCGTCGTCCCCGGCCAGTGGCAGCTGTACAAGGGCGTCGACGCGCAGACCATCGCCGAGATCTACGACCTGCTCTACGAACGCAGCATCGGCGGCGCCGAGGCGGACGCCCTGCTGCTGCCGAACGTGTCGGTGAAAGGGGTGACCCACGGCGGCGGAGAGCTCAGCTACCGCCTGCGCTGCCGGCACCGGGACCAGCACCGGGAGTTCGCCGTCGACACCGACGCGGTCGTGCTGGCCACCGGCTACGCGGCCCGCCGGCCGGCGCTGCTCGACCCGGTGGCCGGGCTGCTCGACCTCGACGCCGGCGGCCGGTTCAAGGTCGACGAGCGGTACCGGGTCGCGACCGAGCCGGAGGTGAGCGGGCGGATCTACGTCCAGAACGCCGAGCTGCACACGCACGGTGTGGGCGCGCCCGACCTCGGGCTGGGGGCCTGGCGGGCGGCGGTCATCCTCGACGATCTCACCGGTGGCCGGGCGCACCGCCTGCCCCGCCCGGCCGCGTTCACCACCTTCGGCGCCCCGGCCCGGCCCCAGTCGCCCGGCGGGCCCGCCGCGGGCACCGCCCCGGCCCGGCCCGTCGAGGTCGGCGGAGCAGGCCGTTGACCACCGGGCTTCCCACAGCCGCCGCGGGGCGGTGGCGCGCTGCCGGGCTGGCGCTGCTCACCCGACTGATCGCGGAGCTCGCCTACGAGGAGCTGCTCGTCCCGCGGGCCGAGCCGGCGTCCCCGCCGCGCACCCCGCCGCCGGTCGGGCGCGGCGCGCCGGCGCCGTACCGGATCGAGTGCGGCCCCGTCACGTACACGTTCACCGCCCGGCGCGGCACGTTCGGCACCTGGTGGCCCGACCCGGCGACGCTGCGCCGCGACGGCGAGCCGGCCTGGGATCCGGCCCGGTTCCTGCTCGACACCCGGCAGGGCCTGGGCTGGTCCGGGGACGTCCTGACCGATGTCGTGCGCGAGGTGACGGCCACCCAGCGCGCCGACGCCGAGATCCTGCGGACGGCCCTGCCGGCCCGCGCGCTCGCCGACCTCTCCCACCTTGAGCTGGAGGGGCACCAGACCGGTCATCCCTGCATGATCGCGAACAAGGGGCGGCTCGGGTTCGACGCGGCCGACGCGGCGCGGTACGCCCCGGAGTCGCGCCGCCCGTTCCGGCTGCGCTGGGTGGCCGCCCACGCCGAGCTGGCGCGGCTCGTCACCGGCCCCGGGCTGGGCGCCACCGGGCTGCGTGAGGCCGAGCTCTCCGCCGCCACCAGAGCCGAGTTCGGCGCGGTCCTGCGCGCCGCGCTCGAGCCCACCGCCGGGGCGGACGCCGCCGCGTTGGCCGAGCGGTACGTGTGGCTGCCGGTGCACCCGTGGCAGTGGGAGAACGTGGTCGCGCCGATGTTCGCCGGCCCGCTCGCCACCGGGCAGCTGGTCGACCTCGGCGAGGCGCCCGACCGCTACCTGCCGTTGCAGTCCGTGCGCACGGTGGCGAACATCGACACCCCGGGCCGGCGCGACGTCAAGCTCGCGCTGATGATCCGGAACACGCTGGTGTGGCGCGGGATGTCCGCCGCGGACGCCACCGCCGGACCGGCCGTCTCGGCGTGGCTGGTGTCGCTCGCCCACGGTGATCCGGTGCTGCGGGCCACCGGCGTCGTCGTGCTGCCCGAGATCGCCGGAGCCACCGTCGCGCATCCCGCCTTCGACGCGGTGCCGGACGCCCCCTACCGGCTGCACGAGCTGCTCGGGGTGCTCTGGCGGGAGCCGGTCGCGTCCTTCCTGGCCCCCGACGAGCGGGCCCGGACGATGGCCTGCCTGCTCACCGTCGGCGCGGACGGCGAGTCGCTGGCCGCCGAGCTCGTCCGCCGCTCCGGGCTCGAGCCGGCGCGGTGGCTCGCCGCGCTGCTGGACGCGCTGCTCCCGCCGCTGCTGCACTACCTGTACGTGTACGGGGTGGCGTTCACCCCGCACGGCGAGAACGTGATCTGCGTGTTCGACGCCGGTGGGATCCCGCGGCGGATCGCGGTGAAGGACTTCGGCGCGGACATCGACCTCGTCGAGGGAGAGTTCCCCGAGCGGGCGGCGACGGACGGCGGCGCCGGCGCGCTGTGCCGCCACTGGCCGGGCCGGATGCTCGCCCACTCGGTGCTCTCGGCGGTGTTCGCCGGCCACTTCCGCTACTTCTCGGTGATCGCCGCCGACCATCTCGGCGTACCCGAGGAGGAGTTCTGGTCGCTCGTCCGCGGCGCCGTGGAGGACTACCAGGAGGCCCACCCGGAGTACGCCGAGCGGTTCGCCGCGGTCGACCTGCTGGCCCCGTCCTTCGAGCGGGTCTGCCTCAACCGGGAGCAGTTCGCCGGGGCGGGTTTCCACGACCGCTCCGGGCGGGACGCCCAGTTCGACGTCCTGCACGGCACGGTGGCGAACCCGCTGGTGCTCGCCCCACCGCGGCGGAGCCACGGGTGACCCCCGAACCGGACCACACCCGGGCCGACGGCACGCGGGCGGACCACACGGCGGCGGACCACACGGCGGAGCACCCGGGCCTGGCGACGCTGCTCGGTGACGTGGACGAGGTGATCGTCGCCGTGCCCGACCTGCAGGGCCGGCTGGTGGGGACCGGGCTGTCACCGGAGTACTTCCGCGAGGAGGTGCTGGGCGGCGACGGCCTGGGGGCGTGCGCGTACCTGCACGCCGTCGACGTGGAGATGGAGACCGGCCCCGGCTACGCCTACGACCCGTGGGAGGGCGGCTTCGGGGATCTGCGGCTCGTCCCGGACCTGTCGACGCTGGGGCACGCGCCGTGGCACCCGGAGTCCGCGATCGTGATCGCGGACGCGGTCTGGCCCGACGGGACGCCGGTGGACGTGGCGCCGCGGACCGTCCTGCGCCGGCAGCTGGACCGGCTGGCGGCACTGGGGCTGCGCGCGCTGGCCGGCACCGAGCTGGAGTTCCTCGTGTTCGAGGAGGCCTACCGCAAGGCCGCCCGGCGCGACTACGCCCGGCTCACCCCGGCCAGCTCCTACAACGTCGACTACGCGCTCGCCGGCACCGAACGGATGGACGATCTCGTCCGGTCGATCCGCCGGGCGATGGCCGCGGCGGGCGCACCGGTCGAGTCGGCGCGGGCCGAGGTCCACCCGGGCCAGTACGAGATCGTCTTCCGGTATGACGAGGCGCTGCGCACCTGCGACCGGCACGCGCTCTACAAGACGACCGCGAAGAAGATCGCGGGCGCGGCCGGGCGTGCCCTGACCTTCATGGCCAAGTACGACCAGGGTGAGGGCAACTCCTGCCACGTCCACCTCTCACTGCGCGCCGCCGACGACGGCTTCGTCCTCGCCGCCGGCGCGCCCGCTGACGGCGCCGGCCCGGACGCCGGGATGTCGGAGCTGATGCGGTGGTTCGTGGCCGGGCAGCTCGCCTGCATGGCCGAGCTCACCCTGCTCTACGCGCCCACCGTGAACTCCTACAAGCGGCTGGCGCCAGGCGGCTTCGCGCCGACCGGGATCTCCTGGGGCCTGGACAACCGCACCTGCGCGATCCGGGTCGTCGGGCGCGGCCGGTCGCTGCGCATCGAGCACCGGGTGCCCGGCGGCGACGCCAACCCCTACCTGGCGATCGCGGGCATGCTCGCCGCCGGGCTGCACGGCATCGAGAACCGGCTGCCGCTGCCGCCGCCGCGTGCGGGAAACGTCTTCGCCGCGCCGGACGTGCCGCGGCTGCCCGCCTCACTACGCGACGCGGCCCGGGCGTGGCGGGAGAGCGCCACGGCCCGGGCCGCGTTCGGCGAGCGGGTCGTCGACCATCTGGCGCACGCCGCCGACGTCGAGCTGTCCGGCTACGAGCGGACGGTCACCGACTGGGAGCGCCGGCGGGGCTTCGAACGCTACTGACTCCCTCGGCGGTGGGGCCCGCGCCGGAGCCCTCGCCGGAGCCCTCGCTGAGGCCGATCCGGGCGTGCAGCGCCCGCAGCGGCTTCGGCGCCCACCAGTTGACCTCCCCGGCGACCCGCATGAACGCCGGCACCAGCACCCCGCGGATCAGCGAGGCGTCCAGCAGGATCGCCAGCGCCGTGCCCAGGCCGAACATCTGCATGAACCGCACCGAGGACGTCCCGAAGGCGAGGAAGGTGACCGCGAGCAGCGCCGCGGCGGTCGTCACGAGGCGACCGGTGCGGGCGAGGCCGGCGGCGACCGCCTCGGTGTTCGACGCGCCCGCGTCGTGCTCCTCCTTGATCCGGGAGAGCAGGAAGACCTCGTAGTCCATGCTCAGGCCGAACGCGATGCAGAACAGCAGCACCGGCATGGACGTGTCCAGCGGGCCCGGGGTGAAGCCGAGCGCCCCGGAGAGATGACCGTCCTGGAAGATCCAGACAGCCACACCGAAGACGGCGGTCAGCGTCAGCCCGTTCATCACGATCGCCTTCAGCGGCAGCAGCACGCTGCCGGTGAACAGGAACAGCAGGACGAACGTGGCCAGCGCGATCAGGCCGATGGCCAGCGGGAGCCGGTCGCCGATGGTCGCCTTGCCGTCGACGAGCACCGCCGGCGGACCGCCGACCAGCGCCTGGGTGCCCGCCGGGGTGGCGGTGTGCCGGATCACGCCGACCAGCGCCTGGGCCTCGTCGGAGTGCGGCTCCACCGAGGACACCACCCGCAGGTAGGCGGCGTTCTCGGCCGCGTACCGCTCGGTGGTCGGGCCCGGTGGCACGACGACCCGCCCGTCGAGCACGATGCCCGCGGAGCTGTCGACCCGAGCCACGCCGTCGAGCCCGGACAGCTCCGTGGCGTAGTCGGCGATGCCCGGCGCACCGAGCCGCTCGGTCGGGCCGGTGAGGACGACGACGATCGCCCCGGCGTCGTTGGAGGAGAAGTCGTCGCGCAGGACGTCCCCGACGGCCCGGCTGGAGGCGTCCTCGCGCAGGACCCGGTCGTCCGGGGTGCCGAACTCGACGTGCAGGAACGGCGCGCCGAGCGCGAGGAGCAGGGCGACGACGGGCAGCCCGGTCAGCAGCGGGCGGCGCATGACGGTGGTGGCCACCCGCCGCCAGAACGGCGACTCGACGGCCTCCCGCGGCACCTCCCGCTCCGCCCCGGGCGCTCCCCCACCCGCCGCGGCGCTCGTGGCGGTCGGGACTCCCGCAACGGCCGAGGACTCACCCCGGCGGCGGCGCAGCCGTCCGATCAGGCCGCCGACGCGCAGCGCGTTCACCCGCGGGCCGAGCAGCATGAGCACGGCGGGCAGCGCCGTCACGGCGGTGATCACGGCGACCGCGGTGACGGCGATGCCCGCGTACGCCATCGACTTCAGGAAGTACGGCGGGAAGACCAGCATCACCGCGAGCGCGACGATCACCGTCGCGCCGCTGAACAGAATCGTGCGGCCGGCCGTGCGCACCGTGGTCGACACCGCCGTGGCCCGGTCGTGGCCCGCGGCGAGCTCCTCCCGGAACCGGCTGACCATGAGCAGCGCGTAGTCGATACCGAGGCCGAGACCGAGTGCCGTGGTCAGGTTCACGGCGAAGATCGACACGTCGGTCAGGCCACCGACGACCGACAGGAACGCGAAGCCGCCCAGGATGCCGACCAGCCCGATCCCCAGCGGCAGCAGCGCGGCGAGCAGACCGCCGAAGGCGATCACCAGCAGCACCATCGTGATCGGTATCGCGATGGACTCGGCCACGGCCAGGTCCGCGCCCACCTGGCCGTTGATGTCCTCCCCGACGGTCGCCGCGCCGCCGGGGCGGACGGTGACCGGGGAGTCGGCGTCGGGCCCGCCGGGCCGGCCGGCCTCGAAGAGGTCCTCGTACTTCGCGACGAGGTCGGACTCGTGGTCGTCGTCCACGCTGGCCAGGACCAGCGCGGCCCGGCCGTCGTCGGAGACCAGCGGCGAGGCCCCGGTCCAGTAGGACGACACGTTGGTCACCCCGGGCTGGGCGGCCAGCTCGGTGGCGAGGCGACGGCCGGCGTCGGCCACCGCGGGGGTGTCGACGGCCGGGGGGTCCGTGCCCGGGGCCCCGGCGCGGGCCGTGACGAGCAGGACGAGGTTCGGCTCCCCACCGAACTTCGTGTCGACGAGGTCGGCGGCCCGGCTGGAGTCGGAGGCGGGGTCGTCGAACCCCGCCGACTCGAGCTTGCCGAACGCGCCCATTCCCAGCACCCCGGCGCCCAGGAGCGCGGCAAGGGTTACCAGAAGCACAAGTCGTGGCCGGCGGGTGACTAGCTTGGCTACTGCCGTGAACACGGAACCCTCCCGAGAGAACCGATCGCTTGAGAGAACAGTGTTCGCAAACACCGGTCGCCGTCAAGACCCCTGTTCTCGAAAGTTGACACCGCTCACCACTGAGCCCAGCATGGCGCTGTGACAAGCACAGCCCCACGACGCGAACGAGTCCGCCAGGCGACGATCGAGGAGATCAAGGCGGCCGCCCACGCCCAGCTCGCCGAGCACGGCACCGCCGCACTCTCGCTGCGAGCCGTCGCCCGCGCGATGGGGATGACCCCGTCGGCGCTCTACCGGTACTTCGACAGCCGCGCCGCGCTGATCTCCGTGCTCGCCCAGGACGCGTACGCCTCGCTCGCCGACGCGCTCGAAGCCGCCTTCGCCACGGCGCCCACTGACGACCAGGCGGTGCGCTGGCTCCTCGTCGCCCGGGCCCACCGCCAGTGGGCGAAGGACAGCCCCACCGAGTACACGCTGATCTTCGGCCCGCAGCCGACCGACCTCACCGACCACAGCGAGGCGCTCATCAACGAGCTCGAGCGGTCCGTCGCGGTGATGTTCCGGTGCATGGCGGAGGCGATCGCGGCCGGCGACATCGACCCGTCCGTGCTGGAGGTCGAGCTGTCGCCCGGCCTGCGCGAGCAGTTGCTGGCCTGGGACTGCGCCGATCTCTCCCCGGCCGGGACGGCGGCCTGCATGTCGGTGTGGACCCAGTTGCACGGGCTGATCGCGCTGGAGCTGTTCGGGCACATGCCGGAACCGCTGGCCGGCAGCCAGGAGCTCTTCGACCAGCAGATGCTCGGCGCGCTGGACCGGGCCGGCCACCGGGCCCCGATCGACCACCACGCCGTGATCGCCCGCGCGGACGGTGCCACCGGGCCGGCCACCCCGGTGCGGGCCTGACCGCCGGGAGGCGACCAGGCCGGCACCGAGGCCGGCGTACTCAGGCCAGCCCGCTCAGGCCCGCGGGTTCACGCGGGCGCGCTCAGGCTGGAGGGGTCAGGCGGAGGCCCGCATCCGCCTACTCAGCGTGTCCAGTGCGACACGGCGAGCACTCTTGATCTCGGGCAGCCGGGCCTGGTAGGCCGACGACGTCGCGAGCGGCTGGTAGAAGCCCAGCCGCGGGACGAAGTCGATGTCGTCGTAACCCGGCGGTCGGTGCAGGGCGTACGTACGCCCCGGGAATAGGAGGTCGTAGTTGTCGGCAATCTGCCAGATGGCGACGTGCGGATCGACCCGGCGGCGTTGGAAGTACGCCTCGAGAACGTCGATTGTGAAACTGATCTCATGGAACTGCTTGACCAGGTTGTGGTAGTGCTGACCAACCTGATACTTGATCGGCAGCTCAACCTGGAGACAGTCCGAGTAGTCGAGAAGGTCGAGAGCCAGAACCTTCAGCGAGGTCTCCACCCCGTAGCCGCGGGAGAACGCGAGCGCCGCAAAGACGTCGGCGTCGATGACGAACTCCCCGATCAACGGCTGGATTGCCCGCGTGATGGACGGCACATAGCGCGCGAGTTGTTTCGAGAGCAGCGAGCGCAGCATCTCGGTCGTACGTCCGCCGGGTTGACCGTCCCCGGTGACCCTGCGCGAGCTTCCGTTCACGAAAAGCGGGGCGTTGCCAGCCGTCGCGGCGGCGGCGAGAACACCTACGGTGGCGGGATCGTAGCTTTCGAGGTCCGCGTCATGAAATATGAGGCGATTTCCGAACGCAAGGTAGGCGAGACTACGCATCGCACCCGCCTTGCCTCCGGTCGTGGCCGCCTCCCGCCCCGCGTGGAGCTCCAGGACGGACTGGCCGCGCACGACCCAGCTCGCGCCCGCCTCGGTCGCGATCCGGACGAGATCGTGCTCGTCTCCGTCCGAGGAGGGGTCCACTATGACCCCGATCTCGTCGAGGACACTGCGTTCCTGCATCCAGCGTTGCCGGTTGAGCGCGACGATGGTTCCCAGCGTCCGCGCCGCCTCAGGCCCGCGAGCGGGTATCAGCAGACTGAGCGTGACGCCTTTGTTGAGCTTGTCCACCTCGATCGCGTCGAGGTCGAGGGTGGTGGGTTCGAGCGTTCGCACGGACGCCCCTCTCTCGAGGCCTTTCTTGGTTACGACCAACCCCCCAGGCCGGTCACGCCCGCGCAGACGTGAGCGGCGGAACACATGGTGGTTCCCATACAGCACGAACCACCTGGGCGAAGCTTTCCGGGCAGACGTCCCCGGGTCAACAGGGCGTCCTTCCGGGCCCTGGGTCGTTACGACTTTCCTCGGCCGCCCACCGCGGGATCGACCGGCCCCCAGACCAACCGAACGGCGAGCCCCAAAGTATGGATGTTGCGCGACGAATCGTCACTCCCCCGGACGAGTCCCCTTGGTCATCCTCGTCACGCTCCTGCGGGTTGGCCCGTGTTCCCGCCATCCACGGGGGGTACGGAACGCCGGCCGGGTCCGCCCAGGGCGGATACCGACAGGTCTACCCGGGGGCGGTCCGGACGACGCCTGTGTCCGCCCGGCACCGCGGTGGCATGCTGAGGCGATGGATGTCGCACTGAACCCGATGCGCCCCGTGCTGCGGCTCGGCGGGGCGCCGCTGCCGGTGGTGGGCCGAGCCCGGGTCTACGTGTGCGGCATCACCCCGTACGCCGTCACCCACCTCGGCCACGCGGCCACCTATCTGTGGACGGACCTTGCGATCCGGGTGTGGCGCAACGTCGGGGTCCCGGTCGAGCTGGCCCGCAACATCACTGACGTCGACGACGCGATGTTCGACGAGGCCCGCCGGACCGGCCTGCCCTTCGACCAGATCGCGTCGCTGCAGCGGTTCGCCTTCGACCGCACGATGACCTCACTCGGCATCCGCCCACCCGACCACGAGCCGACCGCGCGCGCGGCCGTGACCCGGGTGATCGAGCTGGCGACGGCGCTGCTGCGTGCCGGCCACGCCTACGAGCGCGGCGGCAGCGTCTACGCCCGGACAGCCGAGGCCGCCGAACGCGCCGGCCTCGACCGGGCGGCCGCGATCGCCCTCGCCGCCGAGTACAACGACGACCCGCACGACCCCGAACGGGACGACCCACTCGACGTCGCCGTCTGGCGCGCCGCCCGGCCGGACGGCGGGTACCCGAGCTGGCCCAGCCCGTGGGGCCCCGGCCGGCCCGGCTGGCACGCCGAGTGCGCGGCGATGGTCCTGTCGACCTTCGGCTCCAGCGTGGACCTGCACGCCGGCGGCGCCGACCTGCGCTACCCCCACCACGCCGTGGAGGCGCTGCTCGCCGAGCGCGCCACCGGCGTGCAACCGTTCGCGCGGGCCTGGCTGCGGCCGGGGACCGTCCGTTCGGGCGGGGTCAAGATGTCCAAGTCGCTGGGCAACCTGACCTTCGTCGACGACCTGCTGACCAGGCACAGCCCGGCCGCGGTGCGGCTGCTCTGCCTGGTGCGCCCCCGGGACGACGACTGGGACTTCGACGAGGCGGCGTTCGACGAGGCCGAGGCCGGCCTGGACCTCCTCTACTCCGCAGCCAGCCGCCCCGGTGCCGTCCGGGACGCCTCCGCCACGGACGAGGTCGACGCCGCACTGCTCGACGATCTCGACACCGTCCGGGCCCGGGCCATCGCTCTGGACTCCGGCGGTGCCGCGGCCCGGCGGTTCATCTCCGTCCTCGGGCTCGCCTGAGGGGAGCCGGGCCTACCAGGCCCGGCCGGAAACGAACTCACAGGAACAAGAATCAGACAAAAGCTCACACCGCCCGTCAAACGAGCGTGTACGAAGAGCTACCATTCGATACGGTTCCGAAACGGGTCACGGGTCCGGACCCGCCAAGTCGAACCTCCCTGCCGGCTGACCCGACACGCGGAGCGACGGCGCGGCGCGCGTCCGCATCGCCATCGACGGGAGAAGCCCGCCCCCCGACCCGGGCCGGCACCCCGCGCACCCGCCACGCACGGACCCCGCACCCGCGGGCTCGGCGCCCCTGGAAACCGGCGCCCCGCACAGATCCGGCATTCGTATCGGAGACGCTGAACATGGCCCGGTCACTCCCGTCCGGCGCGCGGTGGCCGGCGACACCAGGTTCTCGGTGACGGCGGCCCGACCCACGGCGGGTGCGCCGGCCGACCGTGGCTGGGTCTGGTACCTGGCCGGCGGGCTGGTCCTCGTGGCCGCCTCGTGCGCGCTCCCGGCCGCCGGCGGGACGTCCGGGCCGCGCGTGGCGCTCTACCTGCTGGTCAGCGGCTCGGCGGTGGTGGCGGTCGCCGTGGGCAGGCGGCGCCACGGGCCGGCGGGCAGCCTGCCCTGGTGGTTGTTCGCCGCCGCCCAGGCGATCTCCGTGCTCGGCGACGCGATCCTCGCCGGCTCCCGCGACGGACCCGGCGCCGACGGCTTCCCCGGCATCGGGGACGCCTGCCACCTGGCCCGCTATCCCCTGCTGATGGCCGGCCTGATGATCCTCGCCCGGCGGCGGGGACGGCCGGGCGGCGTGGCCGGCGTCCTGGACAGCCTGATGATGGCCGTCGCCGGAGCGCTGGTCTCCTGGGTCTACCTGGTCGCCCCGCGACTGGCGCTTGATCAGTCCCCGCTGGTCAGCCTGGCCTCGGTGGCCTACCCGGTGGGCGATCTCGCCCTCTTCGCGGCGAGCCTGCGCCTGTTCTTCGACGGCGGCCGACGCCCACCGGCCTTCTACCTGCTCGCCGCCCACCTCGCCGCGGTCCTCGCCACCGACGCCCGCTATGTGCCGCGCCAGCTCGACGGCGACTACCGGGTCGGCGGTGAGCTGGACGTCCTCTGGTTGGCCACCGCACTGTTCCTCGGCGCGGCCGCGCTACACCCGAGCATGAGCCGCCTCGAGGTGGGTGGCACCCGCCCCGGCTCGGTGCTCTCCGTCCCCCGCCTGCTCGCGCTGACCGCCGCGGCGCTGGTGGCCCCGGTCGTGCTCGCGGTGCAGTGCGTGCGCGGGGAGACCAGCGGGCTGGTCGTCGTGGCGGTGGCCAGCGCGGCGATGTTCATTCTGATCATCTTCCGGATGGCGGGTCTGGTAGCCGACCAGCATCGAGCCGCGATCACCGACGTCCTGACCGGGCTGCACACCCGCCGGCACCTGGAAGGCGAGCTGTCCGCGGCGGTGGACCGCGCACTGCGCGACGGCACCCGGCTCGGCCTGTTCCTGGTCGACGTCGACCACTTCAAGGCGATCAACGACCGGTACGGTCATCTCGTCGGGGACGGCGTGCTCGTCGAGGTCGCCCACCGGCTACAGGCGGCGACCCGGCCCGGTGACGTCCTGGGTCGCTACGGCGGCGAGGAGTTCGCCGTGCTGGTCACGAACCTGCGCGAGACCGACCTCGCCACCGTCGGGGAGCGCCTGCGCCGCCAGGTCGGCAGCGAGCCGATCCGAATCAGCACCCGCACCGCCACAGACCATCCCACGCTGCCGGACGGCGGTCCGCCGAGCAGTGCGTCTACGGGCAGCGGCGGGCTGGAAGGCGGCGGGCTGGCCGGGTCGGCCCGGAGCGGGCCGACCGGTGGCGGGAACGCCGACGGTGTGGACACGGACGAGTCCGAGGTACGCGGGGAGCAGGTGATCGCGGTGACCGTCTCGGTCGGCGCGGCCGCCGTGCCCACCCACGCCGCCGACCCGTTCCACCTGTTCGGCGCCGCCGACGACGCGCTGTACACGGCGAAGAGCGCCGGGCGCGACCGGGTGGCCGTCAGCGGCCGTGCCCTCCCCCCGGCCGGCGGCGACGACCAGTTGGCGGTGAGCGGAGCCTCCGAAGCACTGTGACCCGACTCGGGCCACGGTCGATCCCGGGGTTCCGCGGAACCGCAGAGCGCCTACCGGGTGGCGGCAGAAGCCGCCGCACCGCAAGAGGCCGGGAGGCACTGGCGGGCGTCGTGTTCATGACATCGCGAGCGCGCGACGTGCCCGCATGCGTCCCGCCTCCCAGCAGGCGAGCCGATGTGGGCGATTCGCCCGATTACGGCGCATTCGGCGACATAGTGTTCGCGCAGGGTTCCTGCCCACCGTGCCATGGAAACCCCGCCTATCTTCCCACTGGTGCACGCGACCGCCGTGCACCACCCCCTCATCTATCACCATCTCGGCCATCGCCCACCCCGGCCGTCGCGTATCCCGGCCGGCGGAGACCTGGCGACTCGGCGGAGACGACGGCCCAGCAGGGGCGACGGCCGAGCGGAGACGACGGCCCAGCGGAGTCGAGGAGGACGGATGTCCCGGTTGCTGTACCGGATCGGCGCGGCCGCGGCCACCCGGCCGTGGCGGGTTGTCGGGATATGGCTTGCCGTGCTGGTGGCGGCCCTGGGGCTGGCCGCGGGCTCGGGGGGTCAGCCGCGCGACGACTACGACGCCCCGGGTACCGCCTCGCAGGTCGGCACCGACCTGCTGCGCCAGAGCTTCCCGACCCTGGCCGGCGCCGACGCGCGCGTCGTGCTGCACGGCACGAACAAGGCCCAGCTCGACCCGGCCATCCTGGCCAGCGTCGGTGCCCGGCTCGGCAAGGTGCCGTCCGCCATTGTCGCGAGCCCGCCGGAACTGTCCCGTGATGGTGACACCGCGCTGTTCACGGTGCACTATTCGAAGCCGGTCACCCAGCTCGGCGGGCGCGATGCCCTGGACGCCGTCTACGCGGCGGCCGCCCCGGCGAGTGACGCCGGGTTGCAGGTCGAGATCGGCGGCCAGATCTCGGAGAACCTCCAGTCGGTCGACGGCCGGGCCGAGGCGATCGGCGTGGGGGTCGCGCTGCTCATTCTCCTGATCGCCTTCGGCTCGGTGATCGCCGCCGGGGTGCCGATCGCGGTGGCGATGATCGGGCTGGGGGTCGGGGCCTCCGGCATCACCCTGATCGCGGCGACGACGACCGTCAGCACGATCGCCCCGACCCTCGCGTCGATGGTGGGGATCGGCGTCGGCATCGACTATGCGTTGCTCCTGGTCACCCGGCATGTCGAGGGGCTGCGGTCCGGCCTGTCGGTGGCGGAGGCGGCGGGGCGGGCGAACGCGACGGCCGGTATGTCGGTCGTCTTCGCCGGCCTCACCGTGATCGTCTCGCTGACGGGCCTGCGGCTGGTGGGTCTCAACACATACGTAACGACAGCCTTCACGACGGCGTCCGTTGTCATCGCGGTCGTCGCGGTCGCGGTCACCCTTGTTCCGGCATTGTGCGGTCTCGCGGACCTGCGGGTGCTGCGCCGCCGGGCGCACGCCGAGTTGTTCGTCGCCCGTTCCACGAGGCCGGCGGGCACCGGCTCGGCCCCCGGCGCTGACTCCGGCACCGGCTCGGACGCGACGCCGGCGAAGCCGAAGCGGACCCTGACCGCGCGGTGGGCCGCGAGCATCGGCGCTCGTCCCCGCCCGTGGGCGCTCGCCGCACTGATCTTCCTGCTGGCCCTCGGCGCACCCGTCCTGACCATGCGCACCTGGCCCCAGGACGCCGGCAGCGCGCCGACCGACGTCACCCAGCGGCGCGCCTACGACCTGATCTCCGCCGAGTACGGACCAGGCGAGAACGGCCCGCTGCTGCTGGCCGTCGACCTGCGGCAGCTGCCGGCGCCGGAGCTGCCGGGCCTGGTCGCGAAGGTCGCCGCGGTCCCGGGCGTCACGGCCGTCGAGCCGCCGGTGATCGCCCCGTCCGGGGAGGCCGCGGTGATCAGCGTGGTCCCGACGACCGGCCCGAGCGACAAGGCCGCGTCCGATCTGGTCGCCCGACTTCGCGCGGACGTGCTGCCGCCCGGCGTGTCCATCACCGGGACTACGGCGATCTTCGCCGATCTCTCCAGGCTGCTCTCGGAGCGGCTGTGGTGGGTGGTCGGCTTCGTCGTCGGGATGTCGGTGCTGCTGCTTACCGTCGTCTTCCGCTCGCCGGTCGTGGCGATCAAGGCGGCGGTGATGAACCTGCTCTCCATCGCGGCCGCCTACGGCGTTGTGACGGCGGTGTTCCAGTGGGGTTGGGGAACGGACCTGCTCGGCCTGCCGCACAGCGTCCCGATGTCGAGCTGGCTGCCGGTGCTGATGTTCACTGTCCTGTTCGGCCTGAGCATGGACTATGAGGTCTTCCTGCTCTCCCGGATCCGGGAGGACTGGGTCGCCACCGGCGACCCGCACGGCAGCATCGTCCGCGGGCTCGCCTCGACCGGCCGGGTGATCACCAGCGCCGCCCTCATCATGATCGCCGTCTTCTCGGGCTTCGCCCTGGACCCGGACGTGACCGTGAAGATGGTCGGCGTCGGGATGGCGGTCGCCGTCCTGGTCGACGCGACAGTGATCCGGATGGTGCTGGTCCCGGCCACGATGGCGCTGCTGGGCCGGGCGAACTGGTGGCTGCCCAGATGGGTCGACGTCCTGCTGCCGCGGGTGGACATCCACGGTGAGCGGTTCGCGAGCGCGACCACCGGCCTCGGCGGCGCGTCCGGGTCCGGGTCCGGGTCGACTGGGCCGTCCAGGTCGGGCGGGCCGAACGGGTCGGGCGGGCCGAACGGGTCGGGCGGGTCCGGTGGGTCGGGGAACTCGGGTGGGCCAGGTGGCCGGCCCGGGAGGTCCGCGAAGTCCGACAAGCTCGCCGCGGGGGGCGGGTCCACGGCCCTCGGCACGGCGGTTACGCCCAGTAAGTCCGAATCGTCCCGAAAGGCGGGGCCAGCCCGGGAGCGCGCGACCGCCCGGGAGACCGCCGCCGACGGCGGCGACGACGGCGACGGGCCCACCGATCCCGGGACGACCGACCACCTCCAGGGCTCTTCAGGCAGCGCGATGGCCGGTTCAGGCATCCCCGCACAGGTCTCGTCCGAACCGGTGGACCCGGGGGTGAAGGGCCGCGAACTTCAGCGGTGAAATTACATTTCTGCAGGTCAGAGCGGTTGACAATGCCCCGCCGCGGGACTTCGGACGCTCCACCGGCGGCCATCTGGGTGACGGAATGTGTCGTTCTGTCCTGGTTAGCTGAGACGCCAGAGACAGAACGCCGCCCAGGCGGCATGGCGGAAGAGGGCACGCGGCGTGGACGGGCTCACCATGGACGGGCTCACCGTGGACGGGGTCGCGATGTCGGCGATCACGATGGGTGGCTTCACCATCGAGGAAATCACTGTGGAGCGGATCCTGCCGCGTGGGCACCGGGGCCGGGACAACGCCCCGATAGAGATCCTGATCAGGGATGGCGGGGTCGAGATCTACCCGCCCTCCGCGGAGAACACCTACTTCGCCCCGCGGACGGAGCGCGACCGGCCGGCTGTACCCGCGGCACGCGAGTCGACAGAATACGAGACGGCGTACTACGAGCCGGCCCGTTTCGAGCCGGCAGAGCACCAGCTGACACAGCTCGAGCTGGCGGAGCACGAACCGGCGGACTATGCGCCGGTGGAACACGGATCGGCGGGTCCCGAGGTGGCGGAGTACGAACCGGCGGACGAGACGGACGAGGCGGGCGACCCGGCCGAGCAGGCCCACCCGGCCACGGTGTTCGACCGTGCGGCGTACGACTACGACGCCGACGTCCACGGTGTGCCGTTCTTCCGTCCGCTGGGCAAGACCCTGGTGGCCGCGGCCGGCATCTCCCCCGGGGAGAACGTGATCGACCTTGCCTGCGGGCGCGGCGCCGTGCTGTTCCCGGCCGCCGAGGCGACCGGGCCGGCCGGCTCCGTCCGGGCGTTCGACCTGGCGCCGACCATGGTCGAGCTGACCGCGGCCGACGTCGCGGCCCGTCAGCTGCCGTGGGTCGACGTCACGATCGCCGACGCGATGGACCCGCCCGTCGAGCCGGGCTCGGTCGATGTCGTCCTCTGCGGGATGGGCCTGTTCCTGCTGCCCGACCCGGTGGCGGCGCTCGCCCGGTGGCGCGGCGTCCTGCGGCCCGGCGGGCGGCTGGCCGTGACCGTCTTCGGGCCGGCGGACCCGCTGTGGGACCGTCCCGACTACCCGCTGCGGCTGGCGACCTCGGTCGGTGCGGCCGAGCGCCGGCCGGGGCACGCCATCCTGGCGGAGGGCGCGCTCGCCGACGCGCTCACCGCGACCGGTTTCACCCTCACCCGGGACGAGCTGGTCGCCACCGATCTCGTGTTCCGCGATGTGGCCCACTGGTGGCGCTGGGCCTGGGGGACGGCGCTGCGGTCCATGCTGGAGAAGGTCTCCGACGCCGAGGGCCCGGCGATGATCGAGGAGTTGACCCGGTGGCACGCCCCGTCCACCGACGCGGGCGGCCTGCACTGGCGCCCGACGATCCGCGTCGTCACCGCGGTCGTGACCGACCCGTCCGCCTGAGCCCGACGCTGACGGGCAGCCGTCAGGCCGGTGGCGGGCCCGGCGGGAGCCGGCCGCAGAACAGACAGCAGTCCGGGTGCAGTCCGGTCAGTCCGGTCAGTCCGGGTGTCAGACCAGGTAACGGGCGACGAACTCGGCGACACAGGCCGGCTTGGCCGCGCCCTCCAGCTCGATGGTGAGCTGGTTGACCGCCTGGGCGCCGCCGGGGATCTCCTCGACCGAGATGTTGCGGAGCGTCCCGCGGACCCGGGAGCCGACCGGGACCGGCTGTGGGAAGCGAACCTTGTTCAGGCCGTAGTTCAGCGCCATGGTGATGCCGGTGACCTGCGCGATCTCCGCGACCATCACCGGCAGCAGCGACAGGGTGAGATAGCCGTGCGCGATCGTCGTCTTGAACGGCCCGTTTTTGGCCTTCTCGACGTCGGTGTGGATCCACTGCCAGTCGCCCGTCGCCGCGGCGAAGGTGTTGATCTGATCCTGGGTCACCGTGAGCCAGGAGCTGGTTCCCAGCTCCTGGCCCTGGACCCGCTTCAGCTCGTCGATGCCGTCGATCGTCGCCACCCGGCGAGTATCCCGGAGCGGGCGCCGACGCGCTCGGCTTCGCCCCGCGACCGCCCGATCAGGCGTGCGCGACGAAGTTGAAGCGGTTGCCGTTGTCGAACGTCTTGCGGAACGTGCCAAGGGTGTAGGGGCCGGTGCCGTCCATGTCGAAGATGCGCAGGCCGAGATCGCCGTCCACGAGGCGGTACATGTCCTCGGCGGTGGTCCCGTACTTCCGCGCGGCGGCGCCGAACTCGAAGATCACATAGGGGCGGTTCGCGGAGAGCAGCTTCTCGCCGCCCTTGAGCACGCCGTACTCCGCACCCTCGACGTCGATCTTGATCAGGTCGAGCCGGTGGTCGGGGGGGAGCGTCTCGTCGAGCACCTCGACGACGACCTCGATCTGCTCGACCTCCTCGGCGCCGTCCGGCGTCCGCTGGAGCAGGCCGCTGTACGCGGGCCGGCTGCGGACGTAGGCGAACGGGCTCACCCCGGCCTTCTCGGCGAGCGCGGCCTGCTTGAGCGTGACGGTCGGGAACTCCAGGCACAGGTACTCGAACAGGTGCGGCAGCGGCTCGTAGCCGATGTGCTCGCCGCGCGGGGCGTGCAGCACGATCGACTTGAGCACGTCACCGCGGTGGGCGCCGACGTCGATGCAGTTCGAGTCCTCCTGCAGGACGAAGGACAGCAGGAGCGCGAGGTGGCGGTCGTCGACCGCGTTGCGCCGGGCGCTGGGGAGCACGGTGCGGCGGACCAGCTTCAGCGCCGGACCCAGGCCCAGCTCGACCGCGGTCTGGCGCAGCTGGCCGAGTTGCTTGTTCATCTGCTCCTGCATCGCGGAAAGTCCCCTTCGCGAGCCATCGGTCCGGGTGCCGGCCGACCGCCAGCTCCGCTGGCCGTGGGGCCCCGCCCGTCCGGCTGGTTGTCCAGGAGTGCGGCGTCCGTGGTGCAACACCACGCCGGCCGCACTTTGGTGCCGTCGCGCTGATTGTGCCAAGGACGCACGACACGTCCATCGCCGACCCCTCGGGAGACACAACCGAGATACGACAGAAGGCCGCTCCGTTACCTGACGAACCTGGTAATGGAGCGGCTCTCCGCATCCGGCGGTGCAGGCGTCAGGCCGGCGTCGCCGCAGGTAGGGGGACCCGCACCGGCTCGGCCGTCGCGTCGAACGCCTCCACCGGCGGGCAGGTGCAGACCAGGTTGCGGTCGCCGTAGGCGCCGTCGATGCGCCGCACCGGCGGCCAGTACTTCGCCGCGCGCAGCGACGCCACCGGGTACGCCGCGACGGAACGCGGGTACGGGTGCGCCCACTCGTCCCCGGTGACCATCTCCGCGGTGTGCGGGGCGTTGCGCAGCGGGTTGTCGTCGCGGGGCCACTCCCCCGCGCCGACCTTCGCCGCCTCGGCCCGGATCGCGATCATCGCGTCGCAGAACCGGTCGATCTCGCCGAGGTCCTCGCTCTCGGTCGGCTCCACCATGAGCGTCCCCGCCACCGGGAACGACATGGTCGGGGCGTGGAAGCCGTAGTCGATCAGCCGCTTGGCGACGTCGTCGACGGTCACGCCCGTCTCCTTCGTCAACGGCCGCAGGTCGAGGATGCACTCGTGCGCGACCAGGCCGTTACGTCCCGCGTAGAGGACAGGGTAGTGCGGCGCGAGCCGGCGGGCGACGTAGTTGGCGTTGAGCACCGCCACCGAGGTCGCCTCGCGCAGCCCCTCCGCCCCCATCAGCCGGATGTAGGCCCACGGGATCATCAGGATGCCGGCCGACCCCCACGGTGACCCCGAGATCGGCCCGACCCCGGTCTCCGGGCCCGCCTCCGGGCGCAGCGGGTGGTTGGGCAGGTAGGGCAGCAGCTTCGCGCCGACCGCCACCGGCCCGACCCCCGGACCGCCGCCACCGTGCGGGATGCAGAAGGTCTTGTGCAGGTTCAGGTGGCTCACGTCCGCCCCGAACCGGCCCGGCTTCGACAGCCCGACCAGCGCGTTCAGGTTCGCCCCGTCGACGTAGACCAGCCCGCCGGCGTCGTGCACCACCGCGCACGCCCGCGCGATGCCCTCCTCGTACACCCCGTGGGTGGACGGGTAGGTGACCATCAGCGCCGCGAGCGCCGGGGCGTGCGCGGCCGCCTTGGCGGTGAGGTCGTCCAGGTCGACGTTGCCCTCCGCGTCGCACGCGACGACGACCACGCGCATGCCGGCCATCGCCGCGCTCGCCGCGTTCGTCCCGTGCGCCGACGACGGGATCAGGCAGACGTCGCGCACCGGGTTCCCGGCCGCGGCGTGGTCGCGGTGGTAGGCCCGGATCGCCAGCAGGCCGGCGAGCTCACCCTGGCTGCCCGCGTTCGGCTGCACCGAGACGCCGGCGTACCCGGTGATCCGGGCCAGCCACTCCTCCAGATCCCGGATCATCGACACGTAGCCGGCGGCCTGGTCCAGTGGGGCGAACGGGTGGATGTCGGCGAAGTCCGGCCAGGTGACCGCGGCCATCTCGGTCGTCGCGTTGAGCTTCATCGTGCAGGAGCCGAGCGGGATCATGCCGCGGTCCAGCGCGAAGTCGACGTCGGCGAGCCGGCGCAGGTAGCGCAGCATCGCCGTCTCGGACCGGTGCGCGTGGAACACCGGATGCGCCAGGTACGGCTCCTCCCCGGTGCGGATCAGCGCCGCCGGGAGGGCCGGGCCCGCCGCCGGACCGGCGGCCGCGGCCGGCCCGTCCGCGCCACCCACACCGAAGGCGGACCAGACGGCCCGCAGGTCGGCCGCCACGGTCGTCTCGTTGCAGGAGACGCCGACATGGTCGCCGTCGACGAGACGCAGGTTCACCCCGTGCGCGAGCGCGTCGGCGACCACCTGGGCCGCACGCCCCGGCACCCGGGCGAGCACCGTGTCGAAGAACCCGTCGTGGACGATCTCCACCCCGCCGGCGCGCAGCCCGGCGGCGAGGCTCACGGCGTGCCCGTGCACCCGGGCCGCGATCCCGGCCAGCCCCTCGGGCCCGTGGTAGACGGCGTACATCGACGCCAGCACCGCCGGGAGCACCTGCGCCGTGCAGATGTTGCTCGTCGCCTTCTCCCGCCGGATGTGCTGCTCACGGGTCTGCAGCGTGAGCCGGTAGGCGGGGTTGCCGGCCGCGTCCACCGAGACCCCGACGAGCCGGCCGGGCAGCGTCCGCTCCAGACCCGACCGGACGGCGAGATAGCCGGCGTGCGGCCCGCCGAAGGACAGCGGAAGCCCGAACCGCTGGGTGCTCCCGACCGCGATGTCCGCGCCGAGCGCGCCCGGCGAGCGCACCAGGGTGAGCGCGAGCAGGTCCGCGGCGACCGTCACCACGATGTCGCGTTCCCGGGCCTGCGCGATCACCCCGCGCAGGTCCCGCACCTCCCCACCGGCCCCCGGGTACGACAGCAGCACGCCGAAGGCGTCCCCGAGCACGTCGGACGGCACTACCGAAGGCACCTCGGACGGTGCCGACGGCGCGGCGGACTGCGCGGGAGCGGCCGGTCCGGCGGCCGGCCGCTCACCCGGGGCCGGCGACGGACGTCCGGTGAGCCCGTCGCGGAGGTCGACGACGAGCACGGTGATGCCGAGCGCCTCCGCCCGGGTCCGGACCACCGCGATGGTCTGCGGCAGCGTGTCGGCGTCGATCACGAAGGTCGAGCGGCGGCCCCGGGCGGCCCGGTGGGCGATCTGCATGGCCTCCGCCGCCGCCGTCGGCTCGTCCAGCAGCGAGGCGCCGGCCACGGCGAGGCCGGTCAGATCCGTGATCACCGTCTGGAAGTTCAGCAGGGCCTCGAGCCGCCCCTGGGAGATCTCCGGCTGGTACGGCGTGTACGCCGTGTACCAGGCCGGGTTCTCCAGGACGTTGCGCTGGATCACCCCGGGCATGACCGCCGGGTGGAAGCCCAGACCGATCATGGAGGTGACCCGCCGGTTGTACCCGGCCAGCCCGCGCAGCTCCGCGAGCACCTCGGTCTCGTCGACGGCCGGGGGCAGGTCCAGCTCGGTGTCCCGGATGGCCGCCGGCACCGCCGCGTCGGTCAGCCCCGTCAGCGAGCCCAGCCCCAGCAGGTCGAGCATCGCCCGGCGGTCGGCCTGGTCCGGGCCGACGTGCCGGTCGGTGAACCTCGGGACGAACCCGGCCGGCAGCCCCGGCCCGGCGGTGTCCGGTCGCGCGGATCCGGTGGACTCCGGTCGCGGCGGGGCCTGGCGGGCCTGCGTGTCGCCGCCGTTCCCGGACGCCGCCTCGGCGGCAATCCCCCTGGCCGCGTCCGTCGCCACGGCGGGTGCCGCGGTGTCGGAAATCGGTGTCTGTGTGGTGGTCTCGATGGTCATCGCGCGCTCCGGAGGTCGAGCAACGCCGGAGGCACCCCCGCGATCGGTGGTCACGGCGGCGCTCCCGCGTCGCGGCGGGCCTCCCCCTCTGTCATGGGCCTGAGAGCTTCGCCGGCCTGCCATGCCACCCGGAGCCTCCCGAGAGACGCGGCGGCCGGCTTGCACCGTCGGCGGGACGCTTGCGCGTCCGCTTTTCAGAGTCGCCTGACCCGGCGGTCTTGGGCCTGAGAGTTTGCGGGGAGTTCTTGCTCCTTCGGCGCCCCGGGCCACGGCCCGGAGCTCTCCCGCACGGGTGTGAGCGGCGCGATGTGAAGTTGTCAGCCCGCGGCGAGCGGGCCGTCCTGAGGCCAGGCTAATCGGCCTCGGTCCCGGCGGCCAACGATCCCGGCGATCTCGAAACAGGCACGAAACACGATGTCGACCAGGCTGAGAACTGCCTCACACCCGGGGCGTCGGTGCCTCGCGGCGGCGGTTCCCGTGCCTCGCGGCCACCGCCGTACCGCCGTACCGCCGTGCGGTTCACGCGCCGTGACCGGGGAAGTGTCCTCGAGGCGGCGTCCAGGGCCGCGGGCGGCCGGAAGCCATGGCCGCGACAGGGCCCGAGGACGGTCGGGCAAAGGGGCCGGCGGGGCGGCCGGCCGGCGAAGGAGGGAAACGGGATGGCCCGAGGGATCAGGTCCAGGAAGTCCTCCAGGAACGGCGGGAGCGCGAAGCGGGCGAAGACGGCGCGTATGCGCACGGACGTCCCCTCCACCGTCGCCCGTTCCGACGACAAGGCCGTGCGTACATGGAAGGAGACCCACGACTCGGCGGTCGAGAGCTACGGCGAGGGTGAGCGTGCGCACCGCACGGCGTTCGCAGCGCTCAAGCACACACACGAGAAGGTCGGGGACAACTGGGCCCCCAAGGAGGGCGGCCGCCGCGGGCCCTCCGACGAGCAGGCCGCGCGCCCCACCGACAAGGCACTTTCCGACCCGCTTCCCACCGCCGAAGGCGTGGACGAGAAGGCGTCCGTGAAGCACCTGCGGGAAATCGCCCGGCAGCTCGACATACCGGGCCGCTCGACGATGAACAAGGCCGACCTGATCGAAGCCGTCAGGAAGGCGAACCGGCGGGCCACCGCGGCCGCCCGCGGCTGACTCCCGGCCCCCGGCGGAAAACACCGCCGGGGGCCGCCCGCCGGGCCGCCGCCTGCCGGTCAATACCTCCGGCGGCGGTCACTCCGGGGCTCCGGCGGTCACTCCGGCTGTTTCGCGTCGCGGAACTTCGCCGCCTCGACGTCGCTGCGCGCGCCACCGCGCTCCCCCTCGAAGAACGACTCGGCAAGGCGGTCGTGTGAGGTCTGGTCCGTCACCTGGCGGGCCATCTCCTCGTCGGAGAGCCCCTGGCCGGCCGGCGCGGTGTGGGTGGCGGTGTAGGTGGCGGCACGGGCACGCGGCCGGGCCTCGCGGGCCGAGGGCCGTACCGGCTGTCCCGTCCTGGTCTTCGTGTCGTTCCTGGCCTGTTGCCCCATGCTCGCCCTCCCACCATCCGTCCGGCGGCACCGGCCTGCCGGCATTCGCCCGTTCCGGTGGCTGATCCCTGCCGGCATTCGCCCGTTCCGATGGCTGATCACCGCGGCCGCGACGAGCCGGCCGCGATCCGCCACTGTCGACATGCCCGGACCGCGCCCTCATCACCCCCGCCTGTCCCGCGGCGCCGAGAGGTTTTTCCGGGGCCCGGACGGACATGTAGCCCGCGCCGGCCTCGGGACGTGACGAGGTCGTATCCCGAGCGCGCTCTGGCGACGGGCCGCGCGACGAGAGGCGAGCCATGTCCTTCTACGACAAGGTCGAGTCGACGTTCTACGGCTGGTGTGTGGAACGTCTGCTGACCACCGCGGAGCACGGCGGATGCCTGGCCGGCGGGATCCTGGAGATCGGCTCGGGGACGGCCGTGCCGGTGGTGCGGGCCCTGCTGCGCTCCGGCTCCGACACGCGGGTGCACGGATTCGAGCGCGACCCGCGGGCGGCGGCGACGGCGCGGCGCGCGATCGGGCTGACCCCGCTGCGCAACTACGTCGTCGACGAGGGCGACTTCTTCACCGCGGTGCCGACGGCCGCCCAGCGCTGCGTGATCGGGAACCCGCCGTACCTCCCGGCCGAGCCGGGCACGTCCTGCGCGCCGGACCTCTGGGGCGGCCCCCGCGGCGCCGAGGTCACCCAGGACGTCCTGGACTGCGGGCTCGACCTGGCGATGCTGATCGTCTCCTCGATCGCCGACCCGCTGGGAGTGCTCCGGTTCGCCCGTGATCGGGGCTACTCCGTCACCGACTGGATGGTCACGCCGATCCGCTTCGGGAGGTTCTGCCGGGACGCCGGGGTCCGCGCCCGCATCGGCGATCTCGCCGGCCGCGAGCAGGCGTTCTTCGCCCCCCACTCGTACCTGATCGCCGGGGTCACCTTCGTGCGCGACGCCGGCACCCGGGACCAGAGCGCCGTGCTGGGGGACGTCCTGCGCGCCGCCGGCCGGGCGTCGGAGGTCGCCGATCCGCAACCCCGGGCGGGCGGGGCCGTGGTGGGGGCTCCGGCCGGGACAGAACGGGTTGTGGCGGGAGCGCAGGCCGGAGCCGCGAAGCGGGCCGGGACGGCGGCGCGGGCCGGGACAGCGCAGCCGGTCGGGCGATGAGGACGGGGCGGCCCCCGGACCACTCCGCGGGATACGGGACCGTGTTCACCCCGGCGGTGCTCGAGGCGCCGCCGCTCCCGGTTCCCCGTGGCCCCCTCTCCGAGTACCTCGTCGAGCTGCTCGGCGGCGACGTCCGGCCTGCCGCCGGGTGGCCGAAGCCGGCGGACGACGCGCTGTTCGGCGAGGACGGGGCCCTCGCGCTGCACTGCCTGTACGAGCTTCACTACCGGGGATTCCGCGGGGTCGACGACCGGTTCGAGTGGGAGCCCTCGCTGCTCGCGTTGCGGGCGGAGCTCGAGGGCGACCTGGAGCGCCGCCTGATCGACCTGGCCGGCCCGGACCCGTCCCCCGCGGGGGACATCACCTCCCCCGCGGGGGACATCACCGCGGAGCTGCGCCGGGTGATCTCCCAGCCGGGAGGCCGTTCCTTGTCCGGCCGCCTCGCCGAGCGGGGCAGCCTCGATCAGTTCCGCGAGTACGCGACGCACCGCTCGCTCCTCCAGCTGAAGGAGGCCGACCCGCACACCTGGGCCGTTCCCCGCCTCACCGGCGCCGCCAAGGCCGCACTCGTGGAGATCCAGGCGGACGAGTACGGCGGTGGCACCGAGCGGGACATGCACCAGAACCTCTTCGGCCTGACCATGCTCGAGCTGGGCCTGGACCCCTCGTACGGCGCCCACGTCGACCGCCTGCCCGGAGGCACCCTGGCCACCGCCAACGTCCCGAGCTTCTTCGGCCTGCACCGGCGGTGGCGGGGCGCGCTCGTGGGGCACCTGGCGGTCTTCGAGATGACATCGGTCGAGCCGATGGGCGCCTACGCCGCGGCCCTGCGGCGGCTGGGCCTGCCCTGGAGCGCCCGGCACTTCTTCGAGGTCCACGTCGTCGCCGACGCCCACCACCAGAATCTCGCGGCGGAGTCACTCGCGGGTGGCCTTGTCCGCGCCGAGCCGGCGCTCGCCGGCGACGTCCTGTTCGGTGCCCGGGCAACCATGGCCGTCGAGGGCTACTGCACGGAGAACATCCTCGCCGCCTGGGACCGCGGGGAAACGGCCCTGCTCCCGTGTCGGGGAGAACCGAGCGCCCGCTAAGTGGGTCGTCGGTCGGCCCGCGAGGGCTACCTCGGTGAGGCGCCGCGGTGTCAGCCTCGGTGTGGCACGCCGGGATCATCGATGCGAGGCGTGCCATCCACGCGTAGCCCACGAAAGTGCAGGTAGAGGCACATGTAGGGCAATGGTTCGTGTCGGCCGGGGTAGTTGAACCCCACGCCCCAAATGAGCGCCGTAGCGTCCGCTCCCCACCCGGTGGGCCGGTCGGCCGATCGCTACCCCGCGGTCACCACGCTGATCGCCACCGTCGTCGCACTGAGCTTCCTGTTCGGGACCGGCAGCGTCGGGGCACTGGGCACTGGGCACTGGGCATCAGACTCTCCAGACCGTCAGCGCCGGCCATGGCCGGGTAACGGGGACGCATTGCTGCGCCCCCGTCCCCTCAGAGACCGTGCGTGCGCCTTCCAACGCACACGGCTCAAGCAGCCCGCGTGGGCGTGCAGTCTCCACAGTTGCTGTCCGTGTCAACCGTGTCCGCCGTCTGGGTGATGGTGGACGCAGTCGGCGTGCACGTGTATCCCCGCGTGCATTGTTCTTGTCGTGATTGTGTGGTGCCCGGCCCGGCCGTCCGCGTTTCCTGTGACGACGTCCTTTCGTTCGATCGCCGTGCGGAGCATGCGAAACCAGTTCTCCCATTGTCTGGGCGAGTCCGGTATGCGGTCAGCGAACAGCAGACTGCGGCCGCAGCCCGGGCATCTGCCGCCCTGCACGCGTAGAACGCGTTGGATGGACGGTGCCAGCGGTGGGCTGTGATGGGCCTGCCGTCGACGTCGGTCGGCCCAGTAGTCGGCGAGGGCCGGGTCGTCCGGAGACGATCGGCCCGCGACCATGACGTGCCGGATGATCGGAGTCCAGGCGTATTTGTGCAGATGGGCGCCGGTCTTGTGGTCTCCGAACACCCACTGGTCGTTCCTGGACTCGTGAAACGGGCCCCAGTAGCGTTGCCTGATCCACTGTCGGCCCTTGTTGGGGTGGGCGCCCCGCGCCCACTGGTCGAGCTGCACCCACAGGACCTGGTCCAGCCCGCTGAACGCTTTCTTTGCCACCCCTGTCCGGTAGTAGGCCGCCTGCCCTCTGACAATGGGGTTCAGCGTGCCTATCACTGCCGAGGCGGGCTGTCCCCGCAGCGCCCGTAGCTCGGCTTTCATCCGCCGCCGTATCCTGGCCAGCGCCTCCCTGCTGGGTTTGATGAGCAGTTTCGGGCCGTCCTTCGTCGGGTAACGCCGGACGTTGAATGAGAGGAAGTCGAACCCTTTGATGTCGGTGGTGATCCGGGTCTTTGCCTCGTTGAGGCGCAGACCCTTCGGAGCCAGCCAGGCAGCAAGGTGCTCACGCGCCGTTTCGGCCCGTTCCCGGCTGTGGCAGAGCACGACCAGGTCATCGGCGTAGACGACGACGGCGGGGCAGTCCCGTGCCAGTTCTCCGTTGCTCCGGTATCTGACCCCGGCGGCTTCCTCTATACCCTGTAACGCTACGTTGAGTAGCAGCGGCGAAATCACCCCACCCTGGGGAGTTCCCTTCAAGGTCGGGGCATACCGGTTGTTGTCGACCACTCCCGCCCGCAGCCACTCCGCTTTCTGCTTCCGCGCAGGGAAGCCAGCAAGGCGGCCGAGCAGGTGGTCATGGTCGATTCTGTCGAACGCGGCCTGAAGGTCCGCGTCGAGGATCCACCTGCGTTTCGCTCCTTTCTTACCCCCGACGGAGAAGATCTTCTCGATCGCGTCATGACAGCCTCGTCCTGGCCGAAAGCCATACTGGCAGGAATCCAGCCGGGCTTCCCACTCGGGTTCCAGCGCGTTTTTCACCCGGTTCTGCTGGGCGCGATCCGCGATGACGGGTATACCGAGTGGTCTGCGTTTTCCGTTTTTCTTGGGGACATGCACCCGTCGGACTGGGAGCGGGGCGGAGCCCGCCCCGTGGCGTTGTAGCCACCGGGCCAGTACCGCTCGCTGCCGGGAGGTCATGGCGACCTCGCCGTCGACTCCCGGGGTCCTTCGGCCGGCGTTGCGCTGGGCTACCTGCCGCACGCTGACCAGCGTGTTGGCGCGGCTACGCAACATCAGTTTCTGCAGATTTCGGGCGCGTTCGATGTCGCCCGCCTGCGTCGCCTTGAAGATCCTCTGCCGTAACCGCGCTACCTGCTTCTCCTGCGACGGCCAGTCGATGGCGTCCCAGTCCGGCAGGTCCTCGGGTCCGTTCACCCCGACCTCGGGCGCGGCCGATGCCGCCACCACGGCGGTGCTGGTCGTGTCCTGCGTCAAGGCGCCCAACGTGCCCCTCGGACTCGGGCGGTTCCTCGTCATCGGTGTGTTCACAAGGCCACCTGGCTCACGTCAGCTCCCTTTCCGGCCCAGGCAGGGCCTGGTATGCGGCCAGTTATACGGGCGCGGCCGGTTGAAGGTCCCGCCATCTGCCCCCGTCTTCCTGCTGCCTTTCGGCTGCCGCCGTTCGCTTCTTGAGCCATCCTTTCCCGCCGCGGGATTAGACCCCCCTTGCGGTCGGCTTACCGGAGCCGGTCACCTCTCCGGACCTCGACGGGGTTTCCGCGTTCCGCACATGTGAGATACGGCCGGGATTGGGTGCCCTCTCCGCCCCGGGGCCATGGTGCCCATACGGCCAGGGCAGAGAACCCCAACCGCCATCGCCGTCTCTCAACGGCAGGCCCTGGACGCCGGTCCTACCTTCCATCTCCGGCGCTTCTGATTACGAGGCTTCCATCAAGGGTTCACCTTATTCACCCTTCCGGCCTTCCCTCGCCTGTTCCCGACGGATGGATATCGGTTCTTGGGCTTTTCCCCGGGCTTCACACCCAACGCGTGGAGTGCACGCGCGCGCATGCCAGGGCAGGGACAGGCTCCCGAGCACTGCCTGGAGACTCAGTACCGTCCCACGGTCCTCCATCCACTGGTCTCACTCACTCTGTGCGACCTCGTCGTCGCAACCCTGGTCCAGAACATCCGCCGCGGCCACTACGAACTCGGAACCAACACCGACCTCCACCGGATCGGAGGCTGCGCAAACGGTTCCGGGAGCGCGACTGAGGGCTGTCCCTGGCCCCCTCGGGGGTCGATCGGACGCCGGTACGTCCCCGCCGGGCTCGAGCCTTGTCCGGGGTGCGGGTGGGTGACGGTGCTGTGGTCGGGGTGCACCGTGTGCGATCCGAGGTCGGCGGTGCCGGCCCTGCCGACGCTGCGAGGGTGATCCCCGGCCTGAACAGCCCTACGGCCTGGGTACCAATGGATGGTAAGCCGGCCCGCCGGCCGGTCGACTCGACATCTGTACCCGCGTCACAGGAGGCAGCAATGGCGGAGCATTTCGTATGGATGACGACGCGAAGGATCCGACCGGACACGTTGGCGGACTTCGAGCGAAGCTGGCGGCCCGATCCGTACCCGGACGGTCTGCGCCACGCCTACGCATACTGGTCCGAGGACGGCACCGAGGTAGTCGGCGTCTCGTTCTGGGACTCCAAGGAAGCATGCGACGCCTGGCGCACCTCGGCCGCCGAGGCGCACCGTCGGGCAGCGATGGCGCCCTACGTGGTGGAGGAACACGAGGCGTTCTACCGAGGCCGCGAGTTGGCGGTGCCCGCGCACCACCGGTAGCCCTTACCGTGCCAGTACGGGTCTGGCCGTAGTCCTCGGCGAAGGTGACGTCGCGGACCAGTGGAGACGGTTCTCGATGGTGTGGGGCTCCAGAACCCCGATTTGGCGTTGACCTGCTCGTTTGTCTGCGGGACAGAGCCCGCCTCGAGCAGGCTGGACGTCGTGGTGTGGTCCCGGCTCTACACCCTGACACGCGGCGCTCTCGGACTGATGCTGCTCCGAGTCCGCGGGGACACCGCAAAGGACGTAGAGCTCCTCGTCCTGCGACATCAGGTGGCGGTGTTGCGACGGCAGGTGAACCGCCCGGCGCTGGAACCGGCGGATCGCGTGATCCTCGCAGCCCTGTCCCGGCTGCTGCCCCGAGCCCGCTGGGATCACCGGGCCTGCATGGCGGTGTGGCGGTCACGGACGTGAAGCGGCCACCGGGTGATCCTCGGGGGTTGTGTGGACCATCGAAGATTGACCAGTGGCCGCGGGCCACAGCATGAATAGCGGCCGTTGGCGGGCTGAGTTCGACTCGCTCGTCGACCGGGTGGTGGGCCGGTTCGCCCGGGTGGAGGTCCGCCGCAGGGTGGGGCCGTTCCTGCTCGGGCTGACGGCGGGCCTGGGCCGGACGAACTGCTGGACCGTCTCTGAACACGCGGTCGAGGCGTCGCCGCACGGGATGCAGTGGCTGCTGTCGCGGGCGGTGTGGGACGCCGACGCCGTCCGGGACGACCGGCGCGGCTACGTCGTCGAACGGCTCGGCGACAGCGGCGCGGTGCTGGCCATCGACGAAACGGACGACCTCAAAAAGGCGAACGGACGGTCGGGGTCCAGCGGCAGCACACCGGCACCGGCGGAAGGATCGAAAACGCCCAGGTCGCGGTCTACCTGGCCTACGCCGCCGACAGGGGGCACGCGTTCGTCGGGCGGCCACAGGCCCTTCTCGGACTGAGTCCTCGCCCGGTCGCCCTGTTGCGTCGTCGTGATCGGGGGAAGGCTTGGGATGTGAGCTGCTTGTAACACGACGTGAGGTTGGCAGATGGCATTCCAGCGAACGGCACCGGGCCGGGATCCGCCGCTGGCGGGGCGGGTGGAGCTGCTTCACGAGTCGGAGCGGACCCGGGTCGCTCGGCTGGTGTTCCCGTCTGGGAGTGTGATCCGGAAGGAGCCGCTGGGGCTTGGCGCTGCGCGACGGTTGCGGCATGAGGTGGAGATTCTCGAACGGCTGTCGGGAGTCGAGGGGGCTGTGCAACTGGCCCGTGGAGTGGCGCCGCAACTGGCCGCTGGGGTGGCGCCGTCGGCTGACTCGATCTTGCTGGTCGATGTCGCCGGTAGGGCTCTGTCCGAGCGGGCCAGGCCACTGGATCCGGCTGGGTTGGTTGATCTGGCCGGATCGCTCGCGCGTGCCGTGGCGGGGATGCATCACCGGGGTGTGGTCCATCGGAACATCAACCCGGCGAACCTCGTGGTGAGTGGGGACGAAGGCGCGCTGTTTCTGATCGACTTCGCGTTGGCTACGACCTTCGCGACCGTCCAGCAGGGGTTCGTGCATCACAGCGAGATCGTCGGGACGTTGCCGTATCTGGCGCCGGAGCAGACCGGTCGGACTGGTCGCCGGGTCGATCAGCGGGCTGATCTGTACGCGGTTGGGGCGACTTTGTACGAACTGGCGACCGGCGCGCCGCCGTTCGGCGTGGGGGATCCGTTGCGGATCATTCATGACCATCTTGCGCGGGTGCCGGTGCCGCCGTCGGTGGTGAATCCGGTGGTGCCGGCCGGCCTGTCGGCGATCATCATGCATCTGTTGGAGAAGGAGCCGGACGATCGCTATCAGAGCGCGGACGGGCTGGTGCATGATCTCGCCCTGGTGCGCCGCGGCGCATTGATGCGCCCCGGTGAGCATGATTTTCCGGCACGGGCTTTGGCGCCGTCCCGGCTGGTCGGGCGGGAGCAGGAGATCGGCGAGCTGGGCGCGGCGTTTGTCGAGGCGATGGAGGGCCGCTGCCGTGGAATCCTCGTCAGCGGCGCACCGGGGGTGGGCAAGACCTCGCTCGTCAACGAGCTGCGGCCGGTCGTGGCCGGTAACGATGGCTGGTTCGTGGCGGGCAAGTTCGACCAGTATCGCCGTGACCAGGAGTTTGACGCGGTTTGGCAGGCGTTTCGGGCGCTGGGCCGGCTGTTGTTGGCCGAGCCGGAGGACCACCTGGTCGAGCTGCGGGAGCGGATGCTGCGGGCTGTGGGGCCCAACGCCGGACTGGCGGCCACCGTCCTCCCGGAGTGGGCGACGTTGCTGAGGGTGCCCCCGGAGCCGGGGGATCCGATGACAGCGCAGGCGCGAGCACAGCGCACTGCGGTGGAGATCCTGCGTGCGGTTGCCTCTCGGAAACGGCCGTTGGTGTTGTTCGTCGACGACCTGCAGTGGGCCGGGCGAACACCGCTGGGTTTCGTCGACCTTCTCTTCGGTGGCGAGGAGGAGGTCGAGGGGCTGCTGCTGGTCGGCGCGTACCGGGAGAGCGAGGTGGATGCCGTTCATCCGCTGGCGCCGATGCTGGCCCGTTGGCGTCGCCAGCCGGCCGGTCCGTCCCACGTGCGGTTGGGGAACCTGGCGCCGGACGGTCAGGCGGGTATGGCGGCGGACCTGTTGCGCCTGGCTCCAGAGCCCGCCGCCGAGCTGGCGCGGATGATCGCGCCTGCGACCGGGGGCAATCCGTACGACACGGTGGAACTGCTCAACTCCTTGCACCACGACGGTGTCCTGGTCTTTGGCGACGGCGGTTGGCGATGGGACCGGTCCACGCTGCGTGGCCGACTGGAGCGCGTGGACGTGGCCGGACTGCTGGCCGCGCATCTGGCGACGTTGCCGCCGGTCACCGGCGATGTGCTGGCGATGATGGCCTGCCTGGCCGGCAGGGTGGAGCTGGACCTCCTGAAGGCCGCGACCGGGCTACCGGCGGAGGAGGTGGAGCGGCGGCTCGGCCCCGCCTTCGCCAACGGCCTGCTGGTGCTGGAGCCCGACGGCCGGCCCGCCGTGCGGTTCCACCACGACCGAACGCAGGAGTCCGTCCTGCGCGGACTTGCTCCGCACGCGCAGCACGACACACGGCTGTGTCTGGCCCGCCGCCTGGCCGGCCGAGGCGAGTTCTTCGCCGTCGCGGCGGAGCAGTACCTGCTTGTGGCCGACGCAGTGCATTCCCTGCAGGAGCGGCAGCTGATGGGAAGGCTCTTCCGGCGCGCCGCCGACCAGGCGCGCCCGCTGAGCAATTACATGCTGGTGGAGCGGTTCCTGACCGCGGCGGTGGCGCTCATCGACCCGACCGATACCGACGAATTGATCGCGGTCCACACCGGCCGGCACGAAGCCCTGTACTGCCTCGGCCGGTTGGAGGAGGCCGACGAGGTTTACCAGACCATCTGCCGGCTGTGCACCCACCCGGCCGGGCGCACGGGCGCCACCGTGGTACAGGTCAGGAGTTTCACCAACCGAGGCCGCGCTGGCGAGGCGATGCGGCTCGGCCTCGACCAGCTACGCCAGCTCGGCCTTGCCGTCCCTGATCAGGACCACCTCGCCGCGGAGATCGACCGCGGACTGGATGCGGCCTATCGGTGGATCGACCAGACGAGCGAATCCGACGATCTGCGCTGGCCGGGGATCATCGACCACTCCCAGATCGACACTTTCAAGATCGTCAACTCTGTCATGCCCGCGGCGTACTTCTCCGACCACGCGATGATGGCCTGGCTGACCCTGCAGGCGCTGGACGTGTGGGCACGGCACGGCCCGGATCCCGCCCTGCTCGGCCCGGCCGCCCACGCCGCGTTCGTGGCCATCGCCCGCAGGCAGGACTACCGCACCGGGTACCGCATCATGCGGCGGATCCTCGCGGTCGCTCGGGCGCGCGGCTTCGAGCCCGACATGTGGCAGGCGCAGTTCCTGTATGTACTCAGTACCGGCCATTGGTTCGACCCACTCGAGGACAACCTGTCCGCCGCGCGTGGCGCGTTGGAGCGTCTTCTCCAGAATGGCAGCCTGCAGAACGCGTGCTGGACCCACAGCGTTCTGCTGTCCAACCTGCTGGACTGCGCACCATCGCTGGACGTCTTGGCAGCCGAGGCCGACGAAGCGATGGCGTTCGCCAGACGTACCGGCAACGCACACGCTGAGGAGGCGTTCCAGACTTGCCGCCGGATGGTACGGGTGCTGCGCGGCGAGGCCCTTGAACCGGCGGCCGACGATGCGGCCCAACTGAGCATGCTGGCCGCCAACCCGCTCGCGGCCACCCACCTGCACCTCAACCGCGCCCTCGCCGCGGCTGTCTTCGATCACCCGGCTGAGCTGGCCCGGCACACCGCCGCCGCGATGCGATTGCTGCCGAGCGCCGAAGCAACCTATCTGACAGCGACGGCGCGCCTGCTGCGGGCCGTGGCGTTGGCGGGACAGGCCCGCACCGCCACCGAGACAGGCCGGCGCAGCGCGTTCCTGGCCGAGCTGGACGAGCTTGTCGGATGGCTGGCCGGGCGCGCCGCCGACGCACCGGCCAACTTCCTGCATCTGCTGCGCCTGGTGGAGGCGGAGCGGGCCTGGGCCGCCGGCGACTTCCACGAGGCGGCGTACGCGTTCGACGCGGCACAGTGCGAGGCCTCGGTGCGGACGCGTCCCTGGCACCGGGCGCTGATTCTGGAACGCGCCGCCCGGTTCTACCTCGCTCACGGCATGGCAGCGGCTGGCAGTGCGTTGCTCGCCTCCGCCCGCCGCCAGTATCTGGACTGGGGAGCGACCGCGAAGGTCAGACAGCTCGACTGGGCCCACCCGACGCTACGGGCCGAACCCGCCGGTGCCCAGCCGACCGCGCAGCCACCGGCGGAGCCGACCTCCCGCCGCCCCAGAGTCACCGCCGGTAACCTCGACCTGCTCGGCGTCGTCGCTGCTTCGCAGGCGCTCAGCTCGGAGACCAGCATCGAGAGCCTGCAGGCCAGGGTCGTGGGAGTCCTGTCGGCAATGACCGGCGCCACCAGCATCCACCTGCTGTTGCGCGATGAGGAGCAGCGGGACTGGTTGGTGCCGGCCGGCGACGCCGGCACGATCACGCTTGCCGAGGCGGGCCGCCGGCGGCGACTGCCACCGTCGGTCGTTCTGTATGCCGAACGCACCGGCGAGCCCGTCGTCGTCGCCGATGCCACCGGCGACGACCGGTTCCGCCGCGACCCCTACGTAGCCGACCTGGACCGTTGCTCCCTGCTCGCCATACCCATCGTGATCCGCGGCGAGCGCCGGGCGATGCTGCTGCTGGAGAACCGGATGATCCGCGGCGCGTTCACCACCGAACGCCTCGAAGGGATCATGCTCATCGCCGGACAGCTCGCGGTCTCCCTCGACAACGCCCAGGTCTACGCCTCCCTGGAACACAAGGTCGCCGAACGCACCCAGCAACTCGCCACCGCCAACCAGCGGCTCGAACAGCTATCGGTCACCGACGAGCTGACCGGACTGGCCAACCGGCGACGCCTCGACGAGGCTCTCGACGCCGAATGGCACCGGGCGACACGCCAGAAGGCACCCCTGGCCTTCGCCATGATCGACATCGACCACTTCAAGCTTTACAACGACCACTACGGCCACACCGCCGGCGACCGCTGCCTCCAACAGGTCGCCACCTGCCTGGCCGTCAACACCCGCGCCGTCGACCTCGCCGCCCGCTACGGCGGCGAGGAGTTCGCCATCGTGATGCCGGGCGCCGACCTCGACGCCGCAACCCGGCTGGCCCGGCGCCTGTGCGCCGCCGTCGCGGAACTCGCCCAGCCACACCCGCTGGTCGCCGACAACATCGTCACGGTCAGCATCGGCGTCATCGCGATCACCCCCACCCCCCACGACGACCCGGCAGCCTTCGTCGAACTCGCCGACGCGGCCCTGTATCAGGCCAAAAACGGCGGACGCAACCGCGTGGCAGCAACCAGCACGTCGAACGGGGTCGAGTCGATCTGCCTCAGCTCACCCGGCGCGGCGACCGTTACCGCGGAGAACGACCGCCGGGACGCACGGCCAGCGACCGGCGGGCGCGCCGAACCGGTGACGTGGCGGCCGTGCGCGAGCTGAAGAACCGCGAGTCGGTGACGCGGGGGTGCGGCTGCGCACGGCCCAGCGGTGGCTGCCCGGTACCAGGCCGGTAGGCCGGGCGGGCTCGCCCGGTCCGCGCGCGGGACGGGGCACGCGGCGACTGCCCGACGAACTGCGGCTGCTGATCGAGGGTCTGGCGCTTCACCCGCCGGAGCCGTCCGCGGCGCACGCGCGCGGTCATCCGGGAAATACAGCGCCGGAATACGGCTGGAAGCCGCATGGTGATCTTCGGTGGGGTGTTACTCGTCGGTGATGAGGTGGTCGAGGGTGCGGGTCTTGTCGTCTTCGGCGGGTTGGGTGTAGATCCGGACGGTTTCGAGTCGGGGAACCGTAGCGATACGACCGCGCCAGGGGAATCGATGGGCGGTACGGCGTGATGTGCGCCGTATCACTCGGTTTGACATCCTCTCCGCCCTGAAGGACTCCGTTGCCCAATTTGGTCATGCGGCGAGTGCGGAGGTGAGGGCGTTGAAGTGGCTGGTTCGGGTTCGTCCGGTCGGGGTGTCGGTCCACCAGCCGTGGAGGCGGACGAGGTTGATCGCGGTCGCGGCGAAGACGTGGGCGAGATGGTTCTTGGGCAGGCCGTGGTAGCGGGCGTGGCGGATACCGGTGGTGGCGGTGGCCTGGTGCATGGTTCCCTCGACGCCGGCCCGGAGGTCGTAGCGCTTCTTCCACGCGTCGGTGGCCTGCTCGGCGCGGAGCCGTTCAAGCAGTTCGTGCTGGTCGCGGGGACGCAGGGTGAGCTTGCGGGCCGCGGTCGCAGAGGAGGTGCAGCGGGCGCGCAGCGAGCAGGGCAGGCAGTCCACCCTGCGGAAATCGACCTTCAGGACGGGTTTCCCTCGGGCCTTCTCGGTTCGCCAGGTGCTGCTGGCGGCGCCGTTCGGGCAGGTGGCCTGCTGTCGGTCCCAGTCGATGGTGAAGTCGGACAGGTCGAAGGCGCCGGGGGTGCGGGCCTGCCAGGAGGTGTTCACTCCGAGCGGGCCGACCAGTTCGACGCCATGCTCGGCCGCGCTGGTCAGGAACAGCTCGGTGGAGGTGTAGCCGGTGTCGACGGCGTGTTCGGCGGGCAGCAGACCACGGCTGGCGAGGTGGGCGTGCACGACAGGGGTCGTCTCCTGGTCGGTGACGGTGGCGTCGGTGGTCTCCACGTTGGTGATCATGTGTGGGGTGTCGTCGTCGCAGGTCTCGGTGAGGTGGACCTTGTAGCCGACCCAGCCAGACCCGCGTTTGATCCCGTAGCGTGCGTCAAGGTCATAGGGAGAGGCCAGCCGGCGTCTGCCCGGCGGGAGGTCCTTGTCCTCCCGCCAGACCACCTCCGTCCCGGTGCGGTGGTACTGCTGGACCCACGCGACGCGCAGGACGTCGATCGCGGGGATCTCGCGCAGCCAGGCCGGCGCGTCGGGAGCGCCGACCGCCGTGAGCAGGGTGAACCCGTCCCGGCCGATCATGACGGCCAGCTCGGCGCGGCCCGACGCCGACCCCGGCAGCCGGTAGGACTCCACCCGCGCCGCATAGCGACGGTCCCAACCGGGCTCGACGACCCCGGCCAGCCAGCCAGGGGCCGCCGCGGCCAGCGCCTCAAGCGCCCCACGCATCGTCTCACCGACGAACTCGAGCCGGTTGAGCGAGCGCACCGCGGCCAGCACATGGGTGGAATCGGTGCGGGCCCGCCCGCCCGCCCGCGCGCAGCAGCCCGAGGTCCGACAGCCGCGCGAGCAGCAGGTCCAGAACCTTCTCCTCCAGACCATGTTCCACGAGCCGGACCCGGAACCCGCTCAGCACGGAGAAGTCGAAACCCGGGTCGTCGAGACCGAGGCCAAGCGCGTACTTCCAGTCGATCCGCCCCCGGACCTGCTCCGCGGCCTGCCGGTCAGTGAGGTTCTCGGCGAACTGCAACACCGAGACCAGCGCCAACTGGCCCGGCGAACAGCCCGGCCGGCCCCGGGTCGCGAACGCCGACACGAACTCCTCGTCGCCGAACAACTCCCCGATCTCGTCGCGCACCCGGATCGCCAGAGCACCCCGCGGGAACGCCGCCCGCGCGACCCGCGCGGTCATCTCGGGAACCTCCGGCCACGGCTGTGGCTGCAACGACACCGCACACCTCACCAGACAGACAGGGACATCGCCTACCGTGCAGCCATCATCGCCCACAGCGAGGAACGCATTGGGCAACGGAGTCCTGAAGACCGGAGCACTGGCCCGCGGCTTGGTAGCGTGATCGATGTTGGCTCACGTCCCGGTGGAGGACATCCGCGATGATCAGTGGATATCGGTTCCTCCACGACATCGGCCACGGTGGGTTCAGCACCGTCCACCTCGCCGAACAGGAGATCTTCGACCGGCGGGTCGCGGTCAAGATCATGCATGCCGACCTGCGCGATCCGGACGCGGAGCGGCGATTCGTGCGGGAATGCCGGGCGACCGGGCGGCTCACCGGGAACCGACACATCATCACGGTGTTCGACGCCGGCACGACGTCCGATCACCGGCCCTACATCGCCATGGAGTACTTTCCCGGCGGAACGCTCAGTCAGCGGCTGGGAGAATCGGGACCGCTGCCCGTCCGGGAGGCGGTCGCCCTGATGATCCCGATCACGCGGGCGCTCGGCGCCGCCCACCTCCACGGCATCCTGCACCGCGACCTGAAACCCGCGAACATCCTGCTGCGCGGGCCCGGCGATCCGGTGCTCAGCGACTTCGGCATCGCCAGTATCAACGAGGGCGCCGAGGCGGCCACGATCTCGGCCGCCTTCACCGCCGGGTACGCGGCACCGGAGGTGATACTGGGCGAGCCTCCGGAGATCGCCTCGGACGTCTTCGCGCTCGGCGCCACGCTGTTCGCCCTGCTGACCGCCTCCACCCCGTTCCCGGGGCGGACGGTCGTGCAGATCCTGACGCGCATCCAGGATGGCGACATGCAGCCGGTCACCCGGGATGACGTCCCGCCGGAGCTGATGGACCTGCTGCACCGGATGCTCGCGGCGGAGCCCGGGCAGCGGCCGGGCACCGAACAGATCGCCGCGGGGCTCGACGCCACCCTGGCCTCCCTGAGCACACCCGCCAGGCGGGCAGGCGGGCAGGCGGGCGGACCGCCGGCCGGGCAGGCGGGCGGGCTGGCAGGCGGAAGCGCCCGGGGTCCTTCCGCCGGGCCGCCCCCGGCTACCACCGACCAGTTCCCCGGACAGCCGCGCCGGCCGCGCCCGACGACGCCGCGGCGACGGTTCCCGCGGCGGGGGATGGTCATCGCCGGGCCGGTGGCGCTGCTCGCGCTGGCGGCGGTGCTGCTCGTCCTGCTCACCGGCGGCGGCGAGGACGCGGCCGACGGCACGCCCCCGCCGGTCGATCCCGGGGCCACGGAGGTGAGCACGCCCCCGGAAACCGGCTCGGCGACCGGGCTGACGCCGCCCCCCGGTCCGTCGTCGGCGCCCGTCGGGACCACCGAGGGTGCTCCCCCGGGCCCGACGGGCTCCTGCGGATACCAGGCAGCGACGGTGGCCGACTACCGCGACCGGCGGTTCACGGAACGGTTCATGTGCTCGACCAGCGTGAACTCCCCCGTGTACGCGAACGTCGCCGCCGGCGCGGGCGAGCCGCTCGATGACTCCGGGCTCATGCGCGCGTCCGCCACGGTCTGGGTGATCTGCCAGCTCGAGGGACGGGCGAACCCCGTTCTCGACGGAAAGACGAGCACCTGGTGGCTCTACACCCAGGGGGACCTCTCCCGCCCGAACGCCTTCGGGTACACCGGGAGCTGGGGCTACCTGCCCGCGACCGCGGTGCGTGACGGCGTCCAGGGCGAGCCCGTTCCCGGCGTCCCCGTCTGCGCCGGCCCGCTCTGAGAATCCGGGCGTCGAATCCGGGCGTCGCCGAATCCGCCCCGTCGTTCGCCGCGTCGTTCGCCACGCGGGATGCGTCGGACCCGGCCGATCGACGATAGTCAGCACGGGAGACCGCCCGGCGCCCGGCCGGGGCGACTACGCGAGGAGCGCGCACGTGGCAGGACTCGACCGCGATGGTGACGTGTTCGTCCTGGACCTGGGCGACGGGGAGAACCGGCTGAACCCGGCCGCGGTCGCCGCCATCAACGCCCGCCTCGACGAGGTGACCGCCGCGGCCGGGCCGAAAGCGCTGGTAACGACCGCCGAGGGCAAGTTCTGGAGCAACGGGTTCGATCTCGCGTGGATGACCGCGAACCCCGGTGAGATCGGGCCGTTCATCCAGTCGGTGCGGGTGCTGTTCGCGCGGATGGTGACGCTGGCGCTGCCGACCGTCGCCGCGGTCGGCGGGCACGCCTTCGGCGCCGGGGCCGTTCTCGCGCTGACCCACGACCAACAGGTCATGCGGGTCGACCGGGGCTACTTCTGTCTGCCCGAGGTCGACGTCGACATCCCCTTCAGCATCGGGATCACCGAGCTGATCCGGGCGCGCATGCCGGTGCGCACGGCGCACGAGGCGATGACGACCGGCCGCAGGTACGGCGGCGACGACGCGCTCGCGGCCGGCATCATCGACGGCGTCGCCGACCAGGAGAAGGTCCTGGCGACGGCGATCGCGATGGCCCGCCCACTCACCGGCAAGGCGTCACGGACGCTGGGGACCATCAAGTCGAGGCTGTACGCGACCGCGGTCGCGGGCCTCGTGTCGGGCGAGGCCGTCGAGGTCCCGGTCTGACGCCCGTCGACCGGGTGATCCGCTGGCCTACGGGGTGATCGCCGGCCAGTCGCCGCCCTGCGGGAGCGGGTGCCGGAACAGCCTCGCGGCGTTGCCACCGGCGATCATCACGGCCTCGTGCCGCGGGATGTCGGCGAAACGCTTGCGCAGCAGGTCCTGCGAGCCCGGCCAGGTCGAGTCGGCGTGCGGGAAGTCCGTCTCGAACAGGATGTGGTCGATCCCGATCATGTGACGCTGGTCGAGCGTGCCGGGGTCGTCCAGCATGCAGAAGTAGAAGTTCCGGCGCAGCGCCTCGCTCGGCGTCACGTCGTACGTCCACGGCGTGCCGCCGCTGCCGGAGTGCTCGAGCACGTAGTCGAGGCGGTTGATCGCCATCGGCACCCAGCCGATGCCACCCTCGCTCAGCGCGATCCTGAGGTTCGGGTAGAGCGCCGGGATGCCCGCCCACACCCAGTCCACGGCCGCGCAGAACGCGCCCGCCGGGAAGAGCGACGTCTGCACGTTCAGGCCGCCGCCCGGCGAGCCCTGCAGGACGAAGCCGCTCGCGCCGCAGTGCAGCGAAATGACCGTGTCGGTCTCCTCGCACGCCTTGAAGAACGGCTCCCAGTGCCTGTGGTTGGTGATCGGCGGAAGCTTGAGCAGATGCGGCGACTCGAGGAACGACACCGAGGTGAAGCCGAGCTCGGCGTTGCGGCGGATCTCCTCGGCGGCGACCTCGGGGTCCTTGAACCAGGGCAGCTGCATCGGGATGAAGCGCTCCGGGTACGCCCCGTGCCACTCCTCGACCATCCAGCTGTTCCAGGCACGGACCGCGGCGAGCCCGACCTCCTGGTCGTTGTTCATCGACAGCACGCGGCCGGTGAAGCCCCACGCCCCGGAGGGGAAGCACAGTGACGCCCAGATGCCGTCGAGGTCCATGTCCTTCACACGGGCATGGACGTCCCACGCGGACCGGCGCATCTCGCTGAAGTTCAGCGGGTCGAGGTTCCACTCGGACTGCGGGCGCCCGGCGACGACACTCATTCCGTTGTCACGGTAGAGCCGGTCGCGGTAGACCCAGGCCTCCGAACCGTCCGGCGTCGTGATCACCTGAGGTGCCTTGTCCCGAAGGTTCGCCGGGAACCGCTTGACGAAGATGTCGGCAGGCTCGGTCAGATGATCGTCCACCGAGACGATCGAGTAGCTGCGTTCCTGCGGCTCTGGGTCCGGAAGCAGCTGCCAGTTCGGCCTCGGCATGATGCGCTCCTAGTTCTCGCCGATCAGACGCGCCAGCGATTGTTCGCGAGCGTTTACTCTCTACGATCCTAGCCGCACCCGCAAGGGCGGGGCGTCCGATCCGAGGCGGGGTCCAGGTCCCCCTCGACGTCGGGGCGGGTCTCAGCCGAGGGCCAGCTCCTGGGCGGTCGAGGCGACCAGCAGGCCGTCCCGGTCGAAGAAGGTGGCCCGGGTGAACGTCCGCGGGCCCGCGCCGGACGGGCTGTCCTGGACGAGGAGCAGCCACTCGTCGGCACGGAACGGGCGGTGGAACCAGGCGGCATGGTCGAGCGCCGCCGCCCGGGACGGTTCCCCGCCGACCGGCGCGCGGGCAGCTGGCGGCGGCCAGTTGGCGAGGGCGGCCGCGGCGTGGCCGGCGATGTAGGTCAGCGCGCCGGCGTGCAGGCGCTGGTCGTCCGGTAGCCCCTCGACGAGGCGCACCCAGGCGATCGGGCGCCCCGGCCCCTTCCCACCAGACCGGGCGCCCCTACCCGCTGGACCACCGGCAGCGGTTCCTGGGCCGGCCGCGGAGCCCGGGCCGGCCGCGGAGCCCGGGCCAGCAGCGGGGGCTGGGCCGGCTGCCAGCCGCAGGTCGACGAGCAGGTCGCCCAGCTCCCGGGGGTCGGTGCGCCAGCGCTCCAGGGCCTCGGGGGGTGGCACGCGGGGAGCGCGCAACTGGTGTCCGCCGCGCCAGCCCCGCTGGTACGACAGGTGCATCGCGCAGACCACCTCACCGGCCTGCACCCCCGTCACCCGCCGGGTCACGGACGTGGCCCCGTCCCGGACCCGGTCGACGAGGTACACGACCGAGTGCTCCTCGCGCGGAGGGCGCGGGAACTGGGCCTGCACCGAGTGCAGGGGATGCCCCGAGCCCACCGTCCGGCCGGCCGCGAGCTGCCCCTGGACGGCGATCTGCCCCAGGTGGACGGGCACGCCCCTGGTGCCGCCCCGGAAGACGTCGCGGTCGACGGCCTCGAGCTCGGCGACGCCGGGAAAGGTCGGTGCGGTGCCCCGAGCCGGTGGCCGGGCGGCACCGCGACGCACGACCCTGTCCACGGTTATCCGGAGCGGCGTCAGGCGAACCTCGCGGACCAGCCCCGGTGTCCTCGGCCCGGGAGTCCGGTGATCGCGGGTGGATGGGCCGTCCGGTGGGCGTTCCCGGCGGGCGGCGGCTTGGGTGGGGTCGAGGTCGGGGATGCCAGGATCACGCCGCCGGGGCAAAGCGCTTCCCGTCCGAGACATACCCGGCCGGCGGGGTGCCCGGATCGGGCCGCCCTTGGTCGGTGCCGGGGTCGCGCGGGCCGTCCGGGTCCCCCGCGGCCCCGGTCGGCGGATCTCCCGGATCCCGCGGATCCCGTGCGTCCCGCAGCCGGCGGAGCTCGGTGGCCACGGTGCTCGGGGCCAGCGTCCGGCGGATCCGCGCTCGGCGTGTCGTGCGCTCGCGCAGGGCCCGCTCGAACCGGTCGAGGAGGCGGCAGGCCTCGTCCGCGGCGCGGCGGCCGGGGATGCCCTCCCATTCCACCGCGGTCACGGGGGCGAACAGGGCGAGGGTCACGATGTCGGCCAGCTCGCGGATCGCCGTCTCGCCGGACGGGCCCACCTCGGCCACGGCGAGCCGGGCGACTTCTCCCGGACTCGCGGCGGCCGGGACGGGCAGGCCCACGTCGGCGAGCGCGTCGACGGCCTGCCGCCAGGCGTCGACCACCCTGCGTCGTGGGTGGCCCGCGCGGCGCAGGCGGCCCCGCCGGAGCGAGGGCAGCGCGACGGCGAGCGCGAGATACAGCGCCGCGGCGCCGGCGATCGCCAGGCCGCTCCGGATGGCCCAACGTGACCAGGCACCCGGGCCGGGCGGCGTGGCCGCCGGGGTGGAGTCCTCCGTGGCCCGGGTGGCCGGTGCCGTGGTCTCGACCGCGGAGCGCAGGGCGACGTCGATCAGTTCCGCCTGCTCGGGGGTCTCGCCCGGATTCGATCCCGCCACGCTCGCGCCGCGGGCGTCCGCGGCCGGCGGGGTGGGGAAGAACGGCAGCCAGCCGGCGCCGTCGAAGCGCACCTCGGCCCAGGCGAGCGCGTCGGCGCCGTGCACGGTGCGGGGCTGGCCGTCCACCGCGGGGGGCGCGGTGAATCCCACGGCAAGCCGGGCGGGCAGCCCCAGGATGCGGGCCGCGAGGACGAAGGCGGTCGCGAACTGCTCGGACGTCCCGCGGTGGGTGTGGGCGAGGAAGTGGTCGATGTGCCCGTACGAGTGTCCGGGTGGGACGGCCGGGTCGAAGGTGAAGGTCGCGCTCAGGTACTGCCGCAGCAGCGCGGCCCGTTGGAACGGGGTGCTCCCCCGGGCCGTCGCGATATCCGCCAGACGGCCGAGGATGGCCGGCGGGTCGGCGGGGACCTCGAGGTCGGGATCGGGCCCGCCCGTTCGGGCGGTGCCGGCGTCGAACCTGGGGAGATCCGCCGGCGCGGGCCGGGGGTCCGGCGCTGAAGTGATCTCGTAACGGTCGCCGGGAAGCAGCGGACGGTCGTTCAGCAGGGTTCCGGTGCCGGGATCGACCCGGACACCGGTGGGGGCGCCCACCAGACGCCCGTCCGACGGGAGGATCCGCCCGCCCAGTCCGGCGATCTCGATGACCTGCCGCATCTCGCCCACCGGTGCCGGGCCGGGCCCGTCACCTGCTGGATCAGCGGCCCGGTCGCCGGCAGCGGGATCACCGGCCGGGTCGTCGGCGATCCCGGCTTGCGACGAGGGTGGCCCCGAGCCGGCCCGAACGAAACGGGCGGTCGACCGCCACTGGGCGCCGTCGTAGGAGTCGAGGACGGCGAGCCGGAGGGTCACCGGCTCGGCCGGGGCCGGCCCGCTGACGTCGGTGCGGAAGAGCACCTCGTCCGGATGGGCGGTCCAGCCGCCGAGTGCGCTGAGCGGGCTCGGCTCGGTCTGGCTCACCGGTGGTGTCGAGCGGTGGGTGCGGGGGTCGACGGGGTCCCCGCCGCCGGCCCTCGTCGCGGCCGTGCCGGCGAACACGCCGACCACGACCACGAGCAGTGTCGCGCCGCCCCGGCGCGCGAGCTCACGGCGCGGGCCGCGGCTCGCGGCCCGGGGCGCTCTGATCATGAGGAACAGCGCGGTCAGGGCGGCGAGGGCACCGGCCCGGGCCAGGTTGTCCCCGGAGGCGGGGACGGCCAGCGCGGACGCGGCGAGAAGGGCTACGGCGGCGGGCAGTGCCGGGGCGAGCGCCGCGCGGGTCCGCACGGCGAGCTCGGCGCCGAGCGCCGCGGCGAGCCAGGTGGGGGCGAGCGCGACGATCAGCAGGTCGGGGTCGGCCGGGGCGGGGACGCCCATGTCGAGGACCCGGGCCCACCCGTCGAAGACGCCTGTGCGGACCACATCGAGGCGGGCCATGAGATCGCCCGATCCGGCGGCGACGGTGTAGGCCGTCCAGGCTACGAAGCCGGCCAGCCATACGGGCACGGTCAGCGCCGGCGAGACCGGGCGGCCGTGCCGGGAGAGCGCGCCGACCAGGACGGCGGGCAGGACCGCCGCCACCGGCAGCAGCACCCACAGGTCCCGGGTCGGGAAGAGGCGGGTGAATCCCGTCCCGGCCACCAGGGCGAGGGCGGCGACGACGGCCAGCGCGGCGACGCGGCGTAGACCGGCCTCGCCCGGGGCGAAGGTGGCTCGGCGGACCGGGCCCGCGGCGCCGGTCACGATCCGCCGCCCGCGCCGCGCCCAGTCCTGGTCCTGGGACTGGGGCCGGGGCCGGGGCCGGCCGACGCCAGGGCGGCCACCGGTAGCAGCGGTCCCGCCAGGTCCGGCTCGGTTTCGGCCTGGCCCCATCCCGCTGAACCCGATCCCGCCGAGCCCACTGCCGCTGGACTCGCGGCCGGCGCCCGGGGCGGGAGGGGCGCGGCAGGCCAGACGTCGGTCAGGTCGGCGGGTGAGCCCAGGTGGATCATCCGCACCCGGCCCGAACCGGCGGTGCCGACCATGCCAACCGACCCCGCCACGCCAGCGGCACCGGCCACACCGGCCACACCGGCCATGCGGGTCGCACCTGCCGTACGGGCCGCGCCCGCCGATCCCGTCGAGCGGGTGGGCCCGGCGGGGGCGACCGGGCCGCCTCGTTCCGCGCGGGCCCGGGCCACCGCTTCCATGCTCGGGCGCAGGCGTGGGCGGTCACCGGGGGCGCGCCGGCCCCGGGCCAGCGCGGCGGCCTCGCTGCGCGGGCCCATCCGAAGCACGATCACCTGGCCGAACACGTGGGCCACCGGGGCGAGCGCCGCCGCCGCGTCCCGGTCGAGCGCGCCGGTCACCAGAACGAGGGTGCCGACGGGCCCGCGGCGCAGGGTACGCAGGACGTCCAGGGTCACGCCCTCGTCCGGCCGGACGTCGGCCAGCTCGTCGAGGAGGGACTCTGCGTCGGTGGAGCGTCGGCGACCGGTCATCCGCACCCCGCCCGAGGTGACCAGGCGGACGCCGTAGGAGTTGCGGGCGCAGGCGAGCACCGCGGAAGCGGCGACGTCGACGGCGTCCTCGAAGACGGCCGCCCCGACCGGGCCGGGCGGGTAGGCCCGCCGGCGGGTGTCCAGCACGACGGTGGAGGCGGGCTCACTGGGGTCCAGGTGCGTTCGGACCATCAGCGTGCCCGTGCGCGCACTGGCGGCCCAGTGCACCAGGCGCAGGTCCTCCCCGGGGGTGTACTCGCGCAGGGTGTGGAACATCAGCCCCCCGGACGCGCCACGTCCGCTCTGCCCGTCGGGGTCACGGGCCGGGGCGGCCGGCGGTGGGACCAGCGGGTATGCGCGGGGGCGGACCCGCAGGGTGAGGCTCGTGCCGAGGTACTGGTGGCGGTGGGCCAGCCCGAACGGATCAGACCGGTGCACCTGCGGGGGCCCGATCCGGCGGACTCCCCGAGCCGCGGTGTCGAGCGGCAGGACGATCTCCCGGCTGGCGCCACCGCGCAACGGGCGGATGTCCACGGCGATCTCGGGCCCGCCGGACCCGACAGACCCGCCGGGCTCGGCGGGCTCGGCGGGCTCGGCGGGCACCTCGCCCGGCTGGGCCGGCTCGGCTGGCAGGCGTAGGGCGAACGGGGGAGACGTCCAGCGGGAGTGGTTCACGATCGAGATGACCAGGGCGGCGTCGTCCCCGCGGGTGACCGCGGCAGGGGTGACCCGTGTCGTGACGGTGACCCGCGGCGGACGGGCCACCGCTGCCACCGCGGTGAACAGCGCCGCCGCGCCGGCACCGGCGAAGGCGGCGAGCTCCGCGTAGCGCAGGAGCACCGCCCCGAGGGCACAGGCGGCCGTCACGGCGAGCAGTCCCCAGGCGGCGGGCGTGAACCCCGGCAGCGTCCGGGGGGTCGGCTCGCTCACGCGCCCACGAGGCGACGGGGCGAGGGGACCGCGTCCAGGACCTCGGCGACGACGTCCTCGGCGGTGACCCGGCGCAGCTCGGCCTCCGGACTGAGCACGAGCCGGTGGGCGAGCACCGGACCGGCGAGCGCCTTGACATCGTCGGGGGTGGCGAAGGCACGCCCAGCCGAGGCGGCGCGGACCTGGACCGCGCGCAGCAGCGCCACGCTGCCGCGCGGGCTCGCGCCCAGCCGCAGTACGTCGTGCCTGGTCCGGGTGGCGGCGACAACCTGCACGACGTAGCGGCGCACCGCCGAGGCCACGTGCACGGCCAGGGTGCGCTCGGCGTGGGCGACGACGTCCTCGGCGCGCATCACCGGGCGGAGGTCCTCGACGCGACGGCCGACCTGGCGCCCCTCGAGGATCTCCAGCTCGGCGTCGAGCGTGGGGTAGCCGATGCGCAGCCGCATCAGGAAGCGGTCGAGCTGCGCCTCGGGGAGGGCGTACGTGCCGTCCATGTCGACCGGGTTCTGGGTGGCGATGACCATGAAGGGCAGCGGGACGGGGTAGCGGGTCCCGTCGACGGTGACGCGCTGCTCCTCCATGACCTCGAGCAGGGCGGACTGGGTCTTCGGCGACGCGCGGTTGATCTCGTCGGCGATGACGAGGTTCGCGAAGACGGGGCCCGGGCGGAACGCGAACTCGGCGGCCCGCTGGTTGAAGACGTTGGTCCCGGTGATGTCCGCGGGCAGCAGGTCGGGGGTGAACTGGATGCGGTGGCAGCCCGCGTTCACCGAGGCGGCGAGGCTGCGGGCGAGCGTCGTCTTGCCCAGGCCGGGGACGTCCTCGACCAGCAGGTGGCCCTCGGCGAACAGGCAGATCACCGCGAGCTCGACAGCGGTGCGCTTGCCGCGGATCACCCGCTCGACGTTCGCCACCACGTCGTCGAACGCGACCGCGAACGGGATGCCCCGATCCGCCTCGACCGTCATGCCGAACCTCCTGCTGGTGAGGCCTGCGTGATGTGGCGGGCCGCGCTGGTCGAGGGGGAGCGACCGGCGCGGCCCGCCGCGGGCGGCGGGGGGTGCCGCCCGGGAACGGCTCGGCTCCTGGCGCGCCTCCCGCGATTGGCCGCCAGTGCCCACCGGCACCACCGGCCAGCACCACCTGGCGGTGCCGCTGGCGACCTTTACCGCGGCGTCGCTGCCACGGAGCGAACCGTTCCGATGCAGTAGACGACCGAGTCGCCTGATTCGTTGTCCTCCGTCCGGAAACTATTGTGGGAATCGTGACGAGGGTTACGTCGCCCTCGCGCGCGCGGGCGCACACCCGCAGGTCACCGAGGAACGATCCGGCCACATCCGGCGACAGATGTCACGCTTCGACCAAATCCTGTCGCAACCAGTCGAGGCTGCAGCGCGTCAGACCTGTTGACGGGTCACCTCGAGGGCCGCGGGCCTCCGGGGGCTACGCACGCCCGATCCATGTCACGACGGAAACACAATTCGACAACAACCATCAGTTGTGTCTGATTGTGTCTTCTGGTCGTGCCTGGCGACCCGTCGCCGGCCTCCGCCCGGTCACCCTCCAGCCGGGCGGAGGCCTCGGCAGCCCCGATCGCAGCCCCGACGCACCAACCAGCCACGCCCCGAGCCCGAACCGCCCGGACCGGGCGGTTCGCCGCCCGGGAAGATCCGCCCGCGGCGAACCGCCCGCGGAGCCGCGACGCCCCTGGAGGTCCACGATTCCCGGCAGTTGGCGGCGCCTCCCGTGGCGGCCCTCTCGGCAGTTCGCGTGGCGGTTCCTCAGGCCGGCACGCGGTGGGCGTGCCCGCGCCGGGCTGGGCGTGCTGTTCCTCTGCGCCGCGGCGGCCCTCGTCGCGACCGGTCGCGGGGCCGCACCCACCGAGCTCGAGCTCACCGACGGCGGCGTGTGGCTGGCCACCACCAGCACGGGCACCCTCACCCACCTGAGCGGACCAGCCGGGCGGGCCGACGCCGCGGTCACCGTGCCCGGCGCCGTCGGACGTGACCTGACTGTCGCCCGCACCGGCGCGGCGGTCCTCGTGGCCGACCCCGGTTCGGGCCAGGTGCACCTGGTCGACCCTGCCCGGCTGGCCTCCGTCCGCTCGGCGGATCTGGGACCCGGGGTGACGATCGTCACCTCGGCGACGGCGGCCTACGCGGTCGACCCGGCGTCCGGGCGGGTCCGGCGGCTCACCCGCGACGACCTCGCCGGCGCCGGCCCCGTCCTGGAGCTCCCGCCGCCGCTGGGGCGCGCGGCGCTGACCGACGACGGAACCCTGTGGGTGCCGGTCCGGTCCGCGGGCACAGTCGTCGCCCTGCGGGACGGCGCCGCCGAGCCGCCGCACCCGGTCGCCCCGCCCGGCAACGCCGTCGACGTGGTCCTCGCGGGCGGGCACCCGCTCGCCGTGGACACCACCGCCGCCACCGTCACCGCCCCCGACACGGGCCGCGTGATCGCCCTGCCGCCCGCCGGCCCGACCAGCGGACCGCTCCCCGGCCTGCTGGCGCCGCCGCGCACGGACGGCGGCCCCGTGCCCCTCCTCGACCCGGCCACCCGCCGCCTGTTCCTCGTGGACGTCGATCAGGGCTTGGTGACCACGGTGGCCATCCCGGACATCCCCGGATCGGGCCAGCTCGGCACACCGGTGGTCCATGCCGGTCACGGGTACGTGCCGGACTCCGCGCTCGGCGTGGTGCTCGACTACGACATCGCCCGCGGCGGCTTCGGCGATCCGGTGCCGGTCGCCGCGCCCGCCGACCAACCGCGGCTCACGGTGGCCGTCGACGGCGACCTGGTGTGGATCAACGACCTGGCCGGGCCGAACGCCGTCCTCATCGACGGCCGGGGGCGGACGGCGATCGCCAAGCAGCCGCCGGATCTCGCCGGTCTGGCCACCGAGGCGGCCCGCCCGCTCCCGCCTGCGCCGCCGCTGCCGACGGCAAGGCGGCCGTCGGCGCCCGGCCCGGCCCGCGATCCGGGGCCGGCCACGCCGACCGCACCAGCCGCGCCGACGGGGACGGCCGCGCCGCGGACCACCTCCACCGGGCCGCCCACCCCGCCCGGACGGACCACGCCCGAGCCGACCCTCGTGCCGCCACCCACTCCACCCCCGCCGACCGGGCCACCACCGACCGGACCACCGCGGACGGCACCGCCGGACGGCACGCCGCCGCCGCTCCCCTCCCCGACCGTCGTGCCCCGGCCGACCACCACACCGCCCGGGACCGACCTCGGGTGATCAGCCCGCGAAGTCGATCGCCAGCCGGGCGGGGTCACGCAGCTCGACGACGCGGAAGCCGACCCGGGAGCCGAGCCCCACGCCGATGTGCACGTAGCCCTCGTAGTCACCGGCGAGCGCGTAGCTGATCGGGCCGGACAGCTCACCCCCGAACTGGGGGGTGGTCAGCGTGGACTCCCCCGCGTCGCCGTGCGCCACGGCCGGGGTGACGACGATCTCGAAGGTGACCGGGCCGCGCAGCGGCAGCGGCGCCCCCGAGCCGGGACGGAACACCTGGTCGACATAGCCCGCTGTGTAGCCGGGTAGGCCGCCGGCGAACTCGAGCACGAGCCGGTTGTAGGCGGCGCCCCCCTGCACGTTGCGCGCGGCGCGCAGCGCGACCAGCCGCGCCGGCGGCGTGACCTGGTGCTCAGCGCGCACCTCGCGGGTCGTCCAGGTCGACGGGGCCGCCGCCGGCCCCTCCGCCCCGACCGATCCGGACGGACCGCCCGATCCGGGGGTGCCGGCGGGGCCGGCTGACGGGGACGTGCCGGCCGGGCCGGACGAGACCGCCGCGCTGGTGCGCGGTGCCGGCGCCCCGTCCGGCCCCGATCCGCCCGTGCCGTCGCCGCACGCGGCGAGCGTGGTGAGGGCGGCACCCAGCAGGACCGCCAGCACGGCGGCCCCGCCCGTCCCGGGACGGATGACACGCCGCGAGCGACAGCGGGGGCCGAGGCGGTGCGGACTGAGGCGGTGGGGGGTGAGAGAGCGCTCCACGAGGGCCTCCGGGCGGACGTGCGGGAACAGGGCGATATCCGCAGTGTGGGCCGCGTCCTACGAAAATCAATGCCGTCCCACCTGCGGATATATGTGTCGCAGTACGATTCGCTCGAATCGTGCCGGGAATCCGGACGGTGGCCTGGTCTGGGCTTTGGGGGGTACGCGGACCGTGAGCACAAACGGCGTCGAGGTTCAGCCACCGCGATCGAGTGACCCCGTCTCGCTGGGACGGCACAGGGTGCTCGGCCGTCTCGGTGCCGGTGGCATGGGCGTGGTCTACCTGGCCGAGGGCCCGTTCGGCCGGGTCGCGGTGAAGCTCGTCCGTGAGGAGCTCGCGGACGACCCGGACTTCCGCCGCCGGTTCCAGCGCGAGGTCCAGGCCTGCTTCCGGGTGGGCGGCGCGCACACCGTCCGCCTGGTCGACTTCGAGCTGGACGCCGACCGGCCCTGGCTGGCGACCGAGCTCGTCGACGCGCCGAGCCTGTCGGCCCACGTCCGGTTACACGGCCCGCTCGGCCCGGACGAGCAGACGGTGCTCGCGGCCGGGCTCGCCGACGCACTGGTCTCGATCCACGCGGCCGGGATGATCCACCGGGATCTCAAGCCGTCGAACGTCCTGTGGACGGCGCACGGGCCGAAGGTCATCGACTTCGGCATCGCCGCGGCGGCCGACGCCACGGCGATCACCCTCCGCGGACAGTTCGTCGGCACTCCCGGCTGGCACGCCCCGGAGCAGGTCTCCGGCACGGAGGCGACCCCCGCCGCCGACATCTTCGCCTGGGGCGCGCTGCTGTGCTTCGCCGCGACCGGCGAGGCGCCGTTCGGCACCGGGCCCGGCGCGGCGGTGCTGCACCGGGTGCTGGCGGCCGAGCCGTCCACCGGCCTCGGACGGATCACGCCGGGGCTACGCCAGCTCGTATCCAGCGCGCTGGCCCGCGAGCCGGCGGACCGGCCCACCGCCGAGGCCCTGTTCACCGAGCTGGTGGGTTCGCTGCCCGACGGCGCCGACGGCTCGGCCACCCGGTTCCTGCAGACCCGGCCGGTGGTGGCGACGACACCGCCGTGGTCGGCGACCATCCCGCCGACAGGCGACGAGGACGACCCGGCACCCGGTCAGCCGACGCCTGGTCAGCCAACGCCAGGCCAGGCGACGTCCGACCAGGCACGGCCCGGCCAGTCGACGCCGCAGCAGCCACAGCCGGGACGGCGCAGGCGGCGCCGGTTGGTCATCGCGCTCGCGGCGGGCGTGGTCGTGCTGGCCGCGGGCGGGACGGCGGCCGTCCTGCTGACCTCCGGCGGCGACGACGGCACGTCCGACACCACCCTCACCGCCGACTTCACCGCCGACGCGCCATGGCGGCTGCGGATCTCCGACGAGATCCAGGGCGGCGACGACACCGGCTGCACGATCACCGTCACCGACACCGCGACGGGCGACAGCCGCTCGATCACCGACGTCTACGGGGAGAAGATCTACCAGGTCTCGCAGGTCGGGACGTTCCGCCTCGGGGTGAACAACCCGGGCTGTGTGGTCCAGGGCCTGGAGACCGCGGGTGACGCGTCGCTGCCGTTCGCGACAACCTCGTACACCGGTGACACCGAGGCCTTTCACACCGAGGGCACGGTCACCGTCAAGGTCGTCGACTTCAGCGGCAGCGAGGACTGCGCCCTCGAGCTCCACTCGGCCACCGACGGCCGGCTGCTCAACTTCGGCACCGCCAGCCCGGACAACCCGGTAATCACCCTGGACGCCGGCGGCCCCGACCAGGTCTACCTCGCCGAGCCGCCCTGCGGGCTGCGGGTCCTCCCCGGCTGAGCGCGCCGGTAGGGGCACCCCTGTCGGGTGGCGGCCTGGGCTTTCGGCCCGGTCCGGGGCGATGCTGTCACCGACGGAAACCGGGCACCCGCAGCGGACCGAGGGCATGCCCACCGAAGGGAGCGACGATGCTCGGGAACGTGTCAGAACCCCGCCCACGGCACCTGGACCCGCGCGGCCCGGGCACCCGCCGGGCCGGCTCGTCCCCACGCCGCGCCGGGCCGCTGGGCGCGCTGCTCGCCGGGACGGTCACGGTCGGCCTGCTCGCGGGCTGCGGCGGCGGCTCCGGCGCGGCCACCGATCCGGCCGAGAGCCTGCGCCCGACGGCACGGCCGGCGACCGCGAACGTGGACGACGTCGCCGGCGCGAAGGCGTCGCCGGAGTGCGCCGCCGCGGTGAAGACGCTGCGGATGTTCGCCCTGGGGTCGCTCAACGACGCGGCGAAGTCGGGCAAGGCGTACATGGAGAAGGCCCATCCCGGCCTGACCGTCGAGCTCACGGCCGACGCGACCGGCTACCCCCAGCTCGTCCAGCAGATCAGCGCGGACCGGGCCGCCGGGCGCCCGGCGGACGTCGCGGTCGCCGGCTTCGACCTGCTGCCGACCTTCGCCGACAAGCTCGGCGCGCAGCCGCTGTCACCCCGGTTGCTGCGGGCGTCCTACGACCAGCGGTTCCTGCCGCTCGGCGAGTACGGCGGCCGGCTCGTCGCGGTGCCGCAGCAGGTGTCCACGCTCGCACTCGTCTACAACGCGGACGTCCTGGCGAAGGCCGGGGTCGACCCGAAGACGCTGGGCACGACCACGGGGGTGCTCGCCGCGGCCGAGCGGATCAGGAACTCCGGTCAGCAGATCCAGCCGATCGACCTGCCGACGGGCGGGTTCGCCCAGTGGTACCTGACCACGCTGGCCAGCTCGAAGAACACCCCCGCGATGAAGGCGGACGGCCAGCCCGACCTGACCAGCCCGGCCGTCCGCGAGGCCGCCGCGTTCCTGGCCAAGGTGGGCACCTACGGAACACAGTCGAGCGACCCGACCACGCAGGGCCTGTTGCGCTTCGGCATCCGGCAAGAGACGGCGATCAGCGCGGTCACCCTGCCGTCGCTGGCCGCGGGGCTGCGCTACGTCCATGATCAGGGCGCGCAGGGCTTCAAGGTGGGTGTCGCCCCGTTCCCGACCCTGCCCGGGGGCACTCAGCACCCCGTCGCGGGCGGCAACGGGCTGTCCGTACTGTCGACGGACCGCTGCCAGCGGGAGATGGCCACCGAGCTGGTCGTCGCGCTGCTCGCCCCGGACGTGATCGCCGCCGGCACCGAGGCGTTCAGCTTCCTGCCGGTCGACACCGAGGCCCGCAGGCAGCTCGCGCCGTTCTACCGGGAGTTCCCGGAGCTGACCCAGTTCGACGCGCTGATTCCGGATCTCGTCCAGGCGCCGACCTGGGGCGGTGAGCGCGGCGGCGAGGTCCACGACGCGCTGAACGACGAGGTGGTCGCAATCATGACAGGAGCCGACCCCGGCACCACCCTCACCGCGGCCCAGCGGAAGATCGCCACCCTGGTGAAGTGATCTCCCGCTCGGGACAGTTCGGACCCCGGGCACCACCCTCACCACGGCCAGTGGGAGATCGCCGCACCGGGACGATGATCTCCCACTCGGGATGTGTTCAGACGCCGAGGGTGCGGACGGGGTCGGTGCCGTCCCAGCCCTCGGTGGCGGCGCGGACGAACTTGGCCATGCCCTCCGTGGCCGGGTTCAGCTCCATGATCTCGATGATGGTGGCCGGGCCGGCGGGCGGCTCGAAGTAGGCGTAACGGGTCGCGCCGTCACCGCCGCCGGTCCAGACGATCGGCCAGCCCGCGGCCTCGATCGAGCTCATGGTGGCGTCGAAGTCCGGGGCCCACCAGGCGAGCTGGTGGAAGCCCTCCTTCCCGGACTCGAGGAACTCGGTGTAGATGCTGGGCGCGTCACCGTGCTGCTGGATCAGCTCGACCTGCATGTCGCCGGTGTTGGAGAAGGCGACCGACATGGTCACCTCGCAGTCCTTGCCGCGGAAGAGCCCCGCCTGCGGGTGCTCCCGCAGCACGTACCAGGGGCCGACGCCCAGGCTCAGCCAGGAGGCGATCGCCTCGTCGAGGTCGCGGACGATGTAGCCGATCTGGCGCGCAACGCCGGGCAGGACGTCCGGGTTGACGGCGGTGGGCGGGGTGGTGGGCGAGGTGGTCACGGTCCGCTCCTCGGGTCTGACGCGGCTCCGGCCGGACCCGCGGGCTTGGGTTGACCGGGACCGAGCTCCGCAACAGCGGCCAGTCCCGCGACGCGGGGGAACGCTAGCCGTGCCGGCGGAAATGCGTCAACTGTTCTCATCTGTTCTCATCGCCGCTGGAACTGGGCCGGTAGAATTGATCTGTGCCCACCGGAGCAGCCGGCACGGGCGCTGACCGCAGTCAGCGCCGGGCCTCCTACCAGCAGGCGCGCTCGCACGAGACGAAACGTGCCCTGGTGCAGGCGGCTGTGGCGCTGTGGCGCGCGAACGGCTACACGGCGACCACGGTCGCCGACATCTGCCGGGCGGCCGGGGTCTCCAAGGGGCTGTTCTACTTCTACTTCCCGCGCAAGGAGGACGTCCTCCTTGAGATCGGTGTGCTCTCCACCCGCGGCGCCCGCCGCACCGCGCACGAGCTGCTGCGCGGGCCGTACGACGTCACCGCCGTCGTCGCGGCGACGCTGGGCGGCCTCGAGCGGTCGATGCGGCGCAACCCGCCCGAGCTGATCATCGAGACCATCCTCGAGAGCTACCGACACGAGCTCCGGGCGCTGGCCGGCGAGGTGCCCCCGGAGCCGGCCCCGCTGATCTTCGGTGACCTGTTCGACCGCGCGGTGGCGGACGGCGCGCTGCCCGGTCACGTCGACGCGGCGCGGCTGGCTCGGCTGGCGCAGTCGCTGGTCAGCGAGGGCGCCCGCCACTGGGCGGCCGGCGCTTACGCGCCGCGGTCGTTCGCCGACGTCGTCACCGAGGACATCACCGCTCTCATCGCCGGCTTCAGCCAGCCGCCGCCACCACCCGCCTGAGCCCGTCACCTGAGCCCGCCGGCTCCACCCCGGTCCGGGAGGATCCCTGACGTGGCCTCCCGGACCGGGACGACGCTCAGACGACGAGCGGCAGGTGCTCGTACCCGCGCACGGTGCTGGTGTGCAGCCGCACCGCGCTGTCGTGGTCGACCTGGTAGTTCGGGAAGCGGCGCAGGGTCTCCTCGATCCCGATCCGGCCCTCCATCCGGGCCAGCGCCGCGCCCAGGCAGAAGTGGGCGCCGCGGCCGAACGCCACGTGGCCGTCGAACTTACGGTGGATGTCGTAACGGTCCGGGTCGGTGTACTTGCGCCCGTCCCGGCCGGCCGATCCGGTGAGCAGCAGAACCTTCGCGCCCGTCGGGATCGTCGTCCCGTGCAGCTCGACGTCGTTCTTGAGCATGCGGCCCTGCACCGGGGACGGCGCCTCGTACCGCAACGTCTCCTCGACGGCGTTCGACAACAGCGACGGGTCGGCGGCCAGCTCGGCCCGCTGGTCGGGATGGGCCTCGAGCAGCACACACGCCCAGCCGAGCAGCCGGGCGACGGTCTCCGTCCCGGCGCTGACGATCTCGTTCGTGACCGACGCCGCCTCCGGCGTGGTCAGCCTGCGGCGCTCGCCGTTCCCGTCGGTGACCTCGGCCTCGGCGAGACCGGTGATCATGTCGTCACGCGGCGACCTGCGGCGGTCCTCGATCAGCCCGGCGAAGTAGGTGCGCAGCTTGATCGTGGCGGCGTGGGAGGTCTCGTTGACCATCCCGACGCCCTCCTCGATGTGGAAGGTCAGGTCGATGGTCCTGCGGACCTCCTCCCGGTCTGCCGGGTCGACCCCGATCAGCTGGGAGATCACCTTCGAGGGGAGCTGCGCGGCGAAGTCACTGATGTAGTCGAACCCGCCCGCGCCGATCTGCGGGTCGAGCATCTCCGCGCACAGGACGCGGATGTGCTCCTCGAGCGCGGCGATCCGGCGCGGGGTGAAGGCGCGGGACACCAGCGACCGCAGCAGGTGGTGGGCCGGGGCATCCGTGAAAATCATGAAGCCGGGCGGCATCGGCTCCGGCGTCATGATCTCCAGGATCGTGCCGTGCGCGGAGCTGTAGGTGTCCGCGTTGACGTGGGCGGCGTCGATGTCGGCGTGCCGGGAAAGCGCGTAGAAGTCGAACTTGTCGTTGCGGTAGACGGGCTCCTCGTCACGCATCCGCTTCCAGAGCGGGTACGGATTGACGTCGATCACCTCGTCGAAGGGATCCCAGTATAATTCGGCCACTGTCGTAGATCTCCTCGTCGCGTTCACAGGCACGGCGTCCACTGGCACTTTCCAGAAGACAGTCTTAGTCACCCGGCCAAGCCCACACAAACGACGAATACCGGTGTGACCTGCGCCACCATGGCCCCGAGTCCGGCCCGGTCGTGGTCGGTCGCGCTCCGGCTGCGGTCCGGTCGCGACAGGGGCGGACCGGGCGGGCGGGAATACAGGTGCGGTGCGCACGGAGATCCCTCGGGGACGAACGGTGTGAACGCCGACACTGGTAACGTCGGAGAGTGTCCTGGGCCGAACGCGCCGCCGACCGCTCGCCGTCGGTCCAGCGTTCGAGATCGCGCAGCATGCGGCAGGCGAAGGTCATCGTCGAGGCCGCCGAGCGGCTCATCCTGCTCAACGGCGCCCGCTTCACGACGCAGGAGCTCGTGAAGGAAGCCGGCATCGCGACGCAGACCTTCTACCGGCATTTCACCGGCAAGGATCAGCTGCTGCTGGCCGTCATCGAGGACATCATCGCCAACCAGACCGCGCGCTACGAGGCGTCCGCGCAGCACCTGCCGGGCCCGGTCGCCCGGCTGCGCCACTACGTGCGGTCCGCGGTGTCGTCGCTGAACGCGCCGGGCTGGGAGGGTGCCGGGGCCCGGTTCATCCCCACCGAGCACTGGCGCCTGCACCAGCTGTACCCGGAGGAGCTGGCGCACGCGACCCGGCCGTTCGCCGACCTGGTCGCTCGTGAGCTGACCGCGGCGCAGGAGGCCGGCCTGCTCGCCCCGCGGCACATCGAGCGCGACGCCACGGTGGTCGCCCGACTGGTGACCTCCGTCTACCACCACTATGCGTTCGCCAGAACGGACGAGACGGCCGAGTCGATCGGCGACTACCTGTGGTCCTTCTGCCTGGCAGCCCTCGGCGGCAGCCCGGAGGCGGAGCAGCCCGCCGAGCCGGCCCGGACGCATCCGCCGCCGGAATCGGCGACTCCCGCCGTTCAGACTGTCCTGCCGCAGCAGGCTCCCGCGGCCGCGCGGAAGCGACCGCTGCCACAGGCCGCGCGGTAGACACCAGCCCCACAGCCCGGCCCCGAACGCGGGCACGCCCGTCTCCAGCAGCCACGGATGGGCGCCGGAGACGGGCGGCTGTCAGACTCCGAGCAGGTCCAGGCTCCCGTGCTGGGCCACGGCGAGGCCGAGTCGGGCGGTCAGGTGCTCGACGATCGGGCGGTCCACCGCCCGGGTGATCGCCCACAGGTAGAAGCCGTACGGCAGGTGAGCCCGGTACGCCCACCAGGCGTCGTCGCGCGCGGGCGGGGTGACGCCGTGTGCGGCCAGCCGGCCGAGGTAGTGGTCGAGCAGGTCACGCTCCGAGCGGGCCCGCTCATCGGGGTCCAGGACCGCCGCCAGGTGGTAGCCGACGTCCAACGCCCACACGCCGTGCTGGGCGACCTGCCAGTCGATGAGCCCCGGGGAACCGTCGGCCAGCTCGTAGACGTTGCCGGTGTGCAGGTCTCCGTGGACGAGACAGCGCGGCTGGTCACTGATCCCGGCCAGTCTGCCCATCGCCGCCAGCAGCCGGTCCGCGCGGCGGACGTCATCCGGCACCGCCGGCACCCGGCCGTCGTCGAGCTGGCTCTGGAGCTGCTCGGGCGCCAGGACCCGGGCGAGCGACGCGAGCCGGGGCGGGAACGCGGCCGTCAGCTCGCCCTTGTCCTGCCAGGTCGCCGCGTGCAGCGCCGCGAGCTGGTCGAGCGTGCCGGTGGCCTGTTCGGCGTCGTAGCCCACGAGCGGGTCGAGGAAGGTGGCACCGGCCTCGACCAGGTCCTCCATCAGGACGAGCGCGTGGTTCGTCTCCTCGTCGACCGCGGCGTGCACGCACGGCGGGGTCCGCACCGGCAGGGTGGAGGCCCACTGCCGGTAGAAGTCGGCCTCGACGCGGGTGCCTCGCCCGCGCACGGCGGGGTTGAAGTACCCCTTGGCGCACAGCGCCGCCGGCGCGCCGTCGACCGCCTGCGCGTACTCGACCTGGAAGCGCACCTTCGTCGCGACGGTCTGCAGCCGCTGCGTCACCGTCGTGCCGGTGACGACCGCCCCGGGCCACGACTCACCCAGTACCGCGGTGAGCCACTCGGGCGATCGCACGACCTCCTCGTCCCATGGCGCGGGGCCGCCCGGGATGCTCATGACAGTTCCTCCGGGTCGAGGTCGAGCAGGCGGTAGGCGCGTTCCAGGTAGGGGCCGCGCTCCGACCTGCCCGCCAGCGGGAGCCGCATCGACCGACGGGTGTGCAGGCCGAGCAGGGCCGTTTTGACGCAGGCGAAGACCTCGTGCCAGAGCAGGTTCTCGACCCGCCGGCCGGTCAGCTCCTCCCAGAGGTCGATGGTCTCCTGCCGGGTGCCGAGGCCGTCGAGGCGCGGCACGCCCTGGAAGGAGCTGTGGATCTCGTCGAAGTGCAGCCACCAGCCGAGATCGGCCATCGGGCCGGCCAGCGACGCCTGTTCCCAGTCCATGACGCCGACGACCTCGAAGTCGTCGCCGAACATCATGTTGCCGATCCGGGCGTCGCCCCAGGACAGGCCCGGCACGGGCTCGGCGGGCCGGTTCGCGGCCAGCCACTCGAACAGGGTGCGCACGGCATCGGGCACCTCGTCCTCGAGCGCCCACGCCGCGAAGCGGTTCCAGTAGGTGAGCTGCTGCTCGGGGCCGGTGCTGCCCAGCTCGGCGAGGTCGACGAAGCCCACCTCGTCCACAGGCATCATGTGGATGGCGGCGAACTGGTGCATCGCGCTCTCCCACAGGGTCCGCCGCTGGGCGGGTGTCGCCTCCGTCAGCCACCCCGTCTTGTTGTAGACCGGCATGCTGACCGGCACCCGGCCGCGCATCCGGCGCATCACGAAGAACGGCTGCCCGAGCAGCGCGGCGTCGTCCTCGAACCACAGCGTCTCCGGGACGCGCACCGAGCCGTTGCGGCGCAGGGCGGCCAGCAGGTCGTACTGCATCCGGAACCGGGGGTCGAGGAACATCTGGTGTTCGGGCCTGGGCCCGATCCGCAGGACCAGGTCGTCGACGCGGCCCGCCGAGCGGGCTTCGAGCAGGATCGTCTCGTTGGAGACCCCGGCCCCGGTCGGATAGGTCAGCTCGCCCAGCGTGACGTCGTCGACGCCTAATCGGGCCGCGAGCCACGGGCGCAGGACCTCGACCGTGGCGTCGAGGTCGCGGCCCTTGGAGAAGACCGGTGCGACGCTCATCCGTACTGCTCCTTTCATCGCGATCGCGGCAGCAGGCCGGCTTCTCAGGACGGGGTGAGGACGACGACCGGGATGACCCGGTCCGTGCGGGTCTGGTACACGTCGTAGTTGGGCCAGCTCGCGGTCACGATCTTCCAGAGCCGAGGCTTCTCGTCCTCGGACGCCGTCCGGCCCACCACCGGCAGGTGCAGGCCACGGACCTGGATCTCGGCCTCGGGATGCGCCGTCAGGTTCCAGTACCAGGCCGGGTGTTTCGGCGCTCCGCCGGTGGACGCCACGACGAGGTAGTCGTCCCCGTCCCGCGCGAAGATCAGGGCGGAGGTGCGCTTCTCGCCTGACTGCCGGCCGACCGTGGTCAGCAGCAGGGTCGGCACACCGTTCCAGAGGTAGCCGACCTCACCGTCGGTCTCCCGGTAACGCGCGATGTGCTCGGCCCCGCGCAGACTCAGGTCCGGGGCGGTGTAGCCGGTCTCGCTCATGGGATGTCTCCTCACCCCCGAGGTCTCGGGGTCACCCGAAGACGACGGGGATCTCGGTCGCGCCTCGCTCGTACATGCCGATGAAGCGGGGTGCCTCGCGGTCGGGGTCGAGGCGCAGGTCGGGGAGCCGGTCGAGCAGCGCCCCGATCCCGACCCGCATCTCGGCGCGGGCCACGTGCATGCCCAGGCAGACGTGGGCGCCCCCGCCGAAGGCGAAGGACGGCCGCAGGGCGCGGGTGATGTCGTACTCGTCCGGGCGGTCCCAGCGGGCCGGGTCGCGGTTGGCCGCGCCGATGCACAGGTGCAGCACCGACCCGGCCGGCATGTGCACGCCGAAGAAGTCGACGTCCTCGGTCACCCAGCGGGAGAACATCGGGTCGGTGGGTGACCACCGCAGCGACTCCTCGATCGCCAGCCGGAGCAGCGAGCGGTCGGCGCGCACCGCGGCCAGCGCCTCGGGGTGCTGCAGCAGCGCGGTGAGCGTGATGCCCATCTGCTTCCAGGTGGTGCCGGAGCCGGCGGTCAGCAGCAGCACCGAGAAGGAGTAGATCTCGGCGTCGGTGAGCCGGTGCGTGACCCCGTTCTCGTCGGTCATCTCGGCCTGCACGAGGATGCTGATCAGGTCGTCCTGCGGGTCCGCACGCCGGGCGGCGACGATCGGCTCGAGCATCCGCACGATCTCGTCGGGCCTGGTCAGCGCGGCACGGATGTCGAGCGCCTGGTCGACGGGCACGCCGAAGCTGCTGGTGATCGTGAGCACCGGGATGGCCGCGCAGAAGTCCACGTTCAGCTCGGCCCGCCCCGCGTCGACGAACCCGTCGATGAGCAGGTCGACGGTCTCCTCGATCCAGTTACTGATCCACCATTTCGCCTTGCCCGGCACGAACGAGGGCTGTACGAGCCCCCGGTACCGGCGGTGCTGCCTCCCGCCCATCGACAGCATGCTGTTCGTCGCGCCGTACGGGCCGTTGTTGGGATCCACCGGCCCGGCCGCCGACGCGAACACCTCGGGATCGCGGTAGGCGGCGTCGCACGCGGCGTAGCTGAAGGCGGAGAAGTGCGGGCGGTCGGGGTACGGCAGACCGGAGAACATCGCCGGGCCGTCGAAGCCGGTCAGCTCGTGGACGATCCCCGGGTGCACCGGGGCCTGCTCGCGCAGCCGGTGCCAGACCGGGTACGGGTCCTCCCGGTAGCCGCCGCCCATGTGCACGTTGTAGCTGCTGCGCAGGTCGAACAGCTGCCGGACCCGCTCGCGGTCGAGAGTGGCCGTCGTGCTCATCGGGTCACCTGGCCACGTATCCGCCGTCGACCGGCAGCAGCACACCGGTGATGTTGAGCGCGCGGTCGGAGACCAGGTAGACGGCGGCCTCGGCGCAGTCCTCGGCCGTGATCGGGCGGCCGAGCGGATGGGTGGCCCCGACGTTCTCCACCATTTTCTCCCGGGCGTCCCCCGAGATGGTGAGCCCGCCGGCGGCCATGAAGTTGGTGTGCGGCATCCCGGCCGGGCAGATCGCGTTCGCCCGGATGCCGAACGGCGCGCCCTCGATGGCCACCGCGCGGGTCAGCTGGTGCACCGCGCCCTTGGTGGCGCCGTAGACGGAGCCGCCCCAGGCGACGAGGCCGGCGACCGACCCGGTGTTGAGGATCGCCCCGCCCCCGCCCTGCCGCTTGAACTGCAGGACGGCCTGCTTGCAGCCGTTGAACACGCCCCCGAAGTTGACCGCGACCAGCCGCTGGAAATCCTCGGCGGTGTGGTCCTCCAGCTTCGCGCCCAGCCGCGGGGTCGGGACGCCGACGTTGTTGAAGACGATGTCGATCCGGCCGAACTGCGCCACGGCCGCCTCGATCGCGGCGGCCACGTCGGCCTCCTTCGAGACGTCGCACTCGGCTGCCGCCGCGGTGCCGCCGGCCGCCTCGATCGCGGCCGCCGTCTCCTTGATCCCCTCGGGCCGGATGTCGGCGCACAGCACCCGGGCGCCCTCCTCGGCGAACCGCAGTGCCGAGGCGCGGCCGACCCCTGAGCCGGCACCCATCACCACGGCGATCTTGCCGTCGAGCATCATGCTCGTCACGCTCCTGTTCCGTCCTGCGCCAGGCCTGTGTCCTGCGCCAGGCCCGCGTCGTGCGCCAGGCGCAGCGCGCCGGTCGGGCACGACTCGACGGCGATGCCCACCACGTCGGCCGGGTCGTCGGCCTCGGCGAGGACGACCGCCTTGGCCTGCTCGTCCTGGGTGAAGGTGCCCGGCGCGTAGTCCACGCACATGCCGCTGCCGATGCACCGCTCGCGGTCGACGACCGCGAGCGGTGCCCGCCCTGCCATGTCAGGCCTTCGCGAGCACAGGCGGCTCGGCCGGCGTGAACCGGTACAGCCGCTCGGCGTTGCCGCGCAGGATCTTGTACTGGACCTCCTCTGACAGGTGGCCGATCCGGTTCTTCACGACGTCGATGCAGTTCGGCCAGGTCGAGTCGGAGTGCGGGTAGTCCGTCTCGCACATGATGTTGTCCTCGCCGATCTCGTCGATGCTGGCGATGCCGTGCGCGTCGTCGATGAAGCAGCCGAACACGTGCTCACGGAAGCTGGCGCGGATGTCGAGGGTGTCCAGGTCCAGGGCGTCCGCCCCGGCGTGCTCGTTGAAGCGGACACCACGCTTGACCCAGTGGCGCTGCTTGTCGATCACCTGCTCGGCGCGCTCCAGGTAGTACGGCATCCAGCCGATCTCGCCCTCGGAGAGCGCGATCTTCAGCTTCGGGTACCGCTGGAACATCCCGCTGAACAGCCAGGAGAGCATGGCGCCCGAGGTACGCATCGCGCCCCAGGTCAGGTTCGCCATGAACGGCGCGTCGGGAGCGATCTTCGGCACCTGCGACGAGGAGCCGACGTGCATCGACGCGACCATCTCCAGGTCGTTCGCGGCAGCCATCACCGGCTCCCAGTACCCGTCGCGGTCGTGGATGGTCGGCAGGCCCAGCGGGGCCGGGTTCTCCGAGAAGGCGAAGGTGGTGGACCCCTTCGCCGCGCAGCGCTCCAGCTCCTTCACCGCGAGCTGCGGGTCCCACAGCGGGATGAGGGTGAGCGGGATGTAGCGGCCGGGAGCGCTGCCGCACCACTCCTCGATCATCCAGTCGTTGTAGATCTTCAGGCACACCAGGCCGAACTCGCGGTCGCTCGCCTCGGAGAACATCTGCCCGCAGAACCGGGTCACCGTCGGGAAGCACAGCGAGGCCAGGATGCCGGCCCGGTCCATGTCCTCCAGGCGGGCCCGCGCGTCGTAACAGCCGGGCCGCATCTCGGCGTAGGAGAGGGGCTCGGGGCTGAACTCCTCCTTCTCCTTGCCGGCGACGGCGCTCAGCCCGGAGCTCGGGAAACGCTTGCCGTCGTAGACCCAGCAGTCCATTCCCTTGTCGTCGATCACCATGTGGGGGGCCCGGTCGTGGTCCTTGGCGGGGAGCCGGTCGGTCCACAGGTTCGGCGGCTCCAGGACGTGGTCGTCGACGGAGATCAGCCAGTCCAGCGGCAGTGATGACGTCATCAGTGGTTCCCTCCGGTCCGGGAGCGAGCTCAGCGGAGCTCGCCGATGGCGAGGTGCTTGACTTCCTGGAAGGCGCGGATGCCGTCCGGCCCGCGCTCGCGGCCGAGGCCGCTGTGCTTGTAGCCGCCGCCCGGCGCGTAGGCGCTGAACACGGCGGTGTTGACGTTGACCGCCCCGGTCCGCAGCCGGCGGGCGACGCCCACCGCCGCGGCGACGTCGGCGCCGTAGACCTGGCCGGACAGCCCGTAGTCGCTGTCGTTGGCGATCCGCACGGCGTCGTCGAGGTCCCGGTAGCCCAGGACACTGATCACCGGCCCGAAGATCTCCTCCTGGGCCGCCGGGTTGGCGTTGTCGGGGAGGTCGAGCACGGTCGGCTCGAAGTAGTAGCCGCGCTCCAGCCCGGCGGGCCGCCCGCCGCCGGTGACGACCTTCCCGCCGTTCTCCTCGGCCAGCCGGACGAAGCGCTCGCACCGGTCGCGCTGGCCGGCGCTGATGACCGGCCCGAGCTTCGCCGACGGGTCTGTGGGCGGGCCGACGGTGAGGGCGCCGTAGGCTCGCGACACCGCGTCGAGGACCTCGTCCTTGCGCTCGCGCGGCACCAGCATCCGGGTGGCGGCGACGCACGCCTGGCCGGCGGTGGCGGCGACGACCGCGACGGCCCCGGCGGTGGCCCTCCCGACGGCGTCGGGCAGGTAGATCTGGGCCGACTTGCCGCCCAGTTCGAGGGCGACCCGCTTCACCGTCGGGGCGGCCTGGGCGAGGATCTGCCGGCCGACCACGGTCGAGCCGGTGAACGAGACCATGTCGACGGCCCGGTGGGTGGTCAGCAGCTCGGCACCGGCGGCGCCGGCCTCCACCACCACGCTGAGCACGCCCGGCGGCAGCCCGGCCGCCTCCGCCGCCGCGCCGAAGACCAGCGACGACAGCGGGGTGAGCGGGCTGGGCCGCAGGATCACCGAGTTCCCGGCGATCAGCGCTGGGATGATCTTCTGCATCGCCATGATGATCGCCCCGTTGTAGGGGGTGATCGCGGTGACGACGCCGACGGGCTCGTGCCGGCGGAAGCTCAGGCTCGCCCCGGCCCGGACGAGGTCGTCCAGCGGTACCGGGTTGGCCTCCTCGTGCGACATCGACAGGTAGAGGTCGATGGTGCCGCGGGCCAGGCCGAGGCCGGCGCCGAACTGCGCCCGCTCGGCGAACCCGGTGGGCTGGCCCGCCTCGGCGACCATGGTGGCGACGAGCTCGGCCCGCGCGGACTGGAAGTAGTCGAGGAACGCGCCCAGCACCTTCGCCCGCTCGGCCGGCGGGCGGTCCGCCCACACGCCCTCGTCGAAGGAGCGGCGGGCCTCGGTGATCGCGCGCTCGATCTCGGGCAGGGGGGTGGCCGCCACGTCGGCCACCGAGGTCTCGTCGGCCGGGTTCTCGACGGCGAAGACCTCGTCGCCCTCGACCCAGGTGCCGGCCACGTACGAGCGGCGCTCCGCGATGATCGCTGCCACGGGCTCGTTCCCTTCTCGGTGCACATGCCCACACGGGGCGTCGGGTGACTGGTTCAGGTGCGGCAGGCCGGGGTCAGCAGGCCGGGCCAGCAGGCCAGGGTCAGCGGGGCGCGGTGCTGTAGACGACCGCGCCACCGAAGTGCGGCGAGGACGCGCAGGCGACGCCCACGGTCGCCCGTTCGCGCTGGCGCTCCCCGGCCCGGCCGGCGAGCTGCAGGTAGCACTCGAGCATCTGCGGGATGCCATGCATCCGCCCGTTGCCCAGGGCCCCGCCGCCGGAGAGCGCCGGCAGCGCGCCGGGGCGGTCGCTGTCGATCCCGCCGTCCAGCACGAAGCGGTGCGCCTCACCGACCGGGCACAGGCCGAGGACCTCGAGCCAGAAGTAGACGAACGGCGAGAAGCCGTCGTAGACCTGCGGCAGGTCGACGTCCGCGGGGCTCACCCCGGACTGTTCCCACAGTCGCTTCGCCAGCGCGGTGCCGCCGGCCATGATGTCGTCGAGCGGCCAGTGCAGCGGCAGGCGGCGCCGAGGAGGCGCCGAGGAGGCCTGGCCGGCGACGTACACCGGGCGGTGCGGCAGGTCACGGGCCCGCTCGGCCGAGGTGAAGACGAAGGCGGCGACGCCGTCGACCGGGATGTCGCAGTCGTAGCGGCAGATCGGGTCGCTCAGCAGCGGCGCGGCCAGGTACTCCTCGGTCGTCAGCGGCCGGTCGTGCCAGTACGACCACGGGATGCGCGCGCCGTTCTTGCGCGCCTCGGCGACCACGGCCGCCGTCGTCTCCCGGCTGGCACCGTAACGCTGGAGGTACTCGTTGTAGGGCAGGGCGATCATCGACAGCGGGCCGAAGAAGCCCTGCGGCACCGTCCACTGCTGCGCGCCGCCGGCGGTCCGCATCGGGTTGGCGTGGTAGCTCCCCTTCGGGTTGTGCAGCGCGCGGTGCATCACCACGTAGTCGGCCGCGCCGCTCGCCACGGCGTTCACCGCCAGCGCCACCGAGCCGGGGATCTGGCCGATGCCCTGGAAGCCGGCCACGTACCGCGGCGAGCCGCCGAGACGCTGGGCCAGCCAGTCGGCGGAGACCAGGCTGACCCCGTCCTCGGCCGCGTGCGCGCCGGCGGTCGGGAACAGCGCCGAGGTGACGAACCCGTCGACCTGCCCGGCGGTGAGACCGGCGTCGGCGATCGCCGCACGTGCCGTGTCGACGGCGAGCGCGCCGAGCGGACGTCCCGCGTGCCGGGTGACGTCGCTGTGCGCGTAGCCGACGATTGCCACCCGGCCCTTGGAGCCCGGCCGCGCGCTCACGACCGCACCTCGCCGGGGCCAGTGGCGCTCGGCTCGGCCAGGGCGAACGCGGGGACGGAGACGCCGTCGGCGACGTCCTCGAAGGCCACCGCCACCGGTGCGCCGATGCGCAGGGTGGTGTCGGGGCCGTCCAGGAGCCGGCCGATGACGCGCAGCTCAGGCTGTTCCGCGAGCTCGACGTCGACGAGGAGGAAGGGCACTTCGCCGCGGAAGCCGGGCAGGAACGACTGGCGGACCACGGTCCAGGAGCGCACGGTGCCCCTGCCGCTCACCGGCTCGAAGGCGAACCCGGGATCGGTGCTGCCGCAGTGCGGGCAGGTGTGGTCCGGCGGCACGACGTAGGTGGAGCAGCGGGCGCAGCGGGCGACAGTGAGGACGTGCCGCGCCGCGGCCGCCCAGTACGGCGCCGAACGCTCGTCCGGCGCCGGTACCGGCCGCGTCGGCTCGGGCGCCGCCGCCGAGCCGGACGCCGCCGCCGGGCCGGCCGGTGCGGACGCCGCCGCGGGGCCGGCCGTCACGGGATCGCTCCGGCCTCGGTGAGGGCGGCTATCTCTTCCCAGGTGTAGCCGAGCTCGAGCAGTACGGACTCGGTGTGCTCGCCGTGCTCCGGGGCCCGCCGGGGCACGGGGGGCTGGGAGTCGAACTGGACGGGGACAGTTGGTAATCGGTAGGAGCCGCCGCCGTCGAGCTGCACCTCGCCGACGTAGCCGTTCGCCACCACCTGCGGGTCGTCTACCAGCTCCAGGACGGACTGCACCGGGGCCCACGGCGCGTCGATGCCCGCGAGCAGGTCCTTCCACTCCTCGAAGGTCCGGGTCGCGAACGCCGCCTCGAGCTCGGCCCGGCAGGCGACCCGGTTCTCGCCGCGGGCCCGCAGGTCGGCGAACCGCGGGTCGGCGACGAGGTCACCGCGCCCGATCAGCTCGCAGAACGGCGCCCAGTAGCGGTCGGACTCGAGGAACACCAGCTGGATGTGCCGGCCGTCCTTCGTCCGGTAGGCGCCCACGAGCGGGTTCGGGCCGTCACCGGGGCCGCTGGAGATGCGCGGGGCCTGCCCGGTCAGCGCGACGAGGAGGTCGGAGGACAGCGTCCACATGGCCGTCGCGAGCAGGGAGACGTCGACGACCGTGCCCCGCCCGGTGCGGGTGCGCCCCAGCAGGGCGGCGGCGATGCCGAAGGCCAGCGCCATCGCGCCGTTGCGGTCGCCCATCGCGCCCCGCTGGCTGATCGGGTACTCCCGCTCCTCGGGGGTCAGCGTGTACCCCATCCCGCCGCGGGCCCAGAACGCCGAGGAGTCGTAGCCGGGATGGTCGGCGTCAGGCCCGCGGGCGCCGAAGCCGTGCCCGCGGGCGTAGACCAACCGGGGGTACCGGCGGGTGAGCTCGTCGGCGTCGAGCCCCAGCCGGCGCAGCGCGCCCGGCCGGAAGTTGGTGAGGAAGACGTCCGCCGTCTCCAGCATCTTGTGGAGGATCGCCTTGCCCTGCTCGCCGCGCAGGTCGAGCGCGACCGAGCGCTTGCCCCGGTTGGCCAGGGCGACCGAGAGGTTCACCCCGCCGCCGTCGGTCCCGATCCCCTGGGTCGCCAGCGCCCGGTACGGGTCGCCCTCCGGGCGCTCGACCCTGATGACGTCCGCGCCCCAGTCAGCCAGGAGCGCGCCGGCCACGGGCACGAAGACCCACTGGGCGAGCTCGACGACCCGCACGCCCTTGAACGCGCCCTCCGAAGCGCTGTCCTCCATCGGCCACCCCATCTCCGTCGCGCCGGCTCCGTCGCCACCGTGTCCGGCGTCACTGTAGAACGACACTCTCGTCTTTGGGAAGTCCATCGGTGTCGAAAAACTAGAGGTTGACTTCGCACATCTGGGTTGCAAGCATGCATTCACCCGCCAAATGCCGTGCCTGAGACAGCCATGGCCCGGTGCCCCGAGCGGCCCCCGGCGGTCTCCGTGCGACGCTCCGACCCCCCGCGTGAACCAGCTGAACTCTCTCAGCGCGCCGCCATGCCCCGGGCCGGCGAACGCGCCGGGGGCTCTCCCCATCCGACGTCCCACCGACGTCCCCCCGTGACACGCCGCTGCCAGGACCGGTCAGAGGAGCATGCCGTGGAAGAACAGGTCAGCAGTGCTCGGCGCATCCGGCAGTTAGCCGCCGAGCGCCCCGACGATCTGGCCCTGCGCCACATCGCGCTCGACGGCGGGGAGCCCGCCTTCACCTGGCGCGAGCTCGACCGACGCTCCAGCCAGCTCGCCGGTGCGCTGGCCGAGCGCGGCCTGGGCTTCGGCGAGCACCTCGGGCTCGGACTGCGCAACTCGCCGCAGTTCGTTCTGGCCGTGTTCGCGGCGTGGAAGCTCGGCGCGGTGCCGATACCGGTGCGCTGGGACGTGCCGGAGTGGGAGCTGGGCCGGCTCAAGGAGGTCATCGAACCCCGGGTCTATCTCGGCGGCGAGGACCTCGCGTGGATCGACTCGACCGAGCGCCTCGACGTGCCCGACCTGCCCGACGCGACCTCGCCGCAGATCCACGGCATCTGCAGCAGCGGCTCCACCGGCACACCCAAGGTCATCGTGAGTGACCGGCCGTCCGTCTACGTCGCGCGGATGGCCACGCCGCTCGCTGAGAGCTGGGGCCCCGTACCGCGCCCGCAGACGGTGCTCGTGCTGGCCCCGATGTACCACGCCAACGGGCTGACCACGCTCTACAACCTGCTCGGTGGCGACCACCTGGTGGTGATGGAGAAGTTCGACGCGGCCCGCGTCGTCGACGTCATCGAGCGCCACCGGATCACCACCTTCACCGCCACGCCGACGATGCTGCAACGCATCGCCGACCTGCCCGGCGTGGACGGGCGTGACCTGTCGAGCATCCGGTGGTTCACGCAGGGCGCGGCGCCGATGCCGCCGTCGCTGGTGCACCGCTGGGCCGGCCTGGTCGGCGCCGAGAAGATCCACATGGTCTACGGCATGACCGAGGGCCTCGGCCTCACCGCGCTGCGCGGCGACGAGTGGATGGAGCACCAGGGCAGCGTGGGCCGCGGGATCCGGGGAACCGAGGTGCGCATCCTCGACGCCGACGACAAGGAGCTGCCCACCGGCGAGATCGGCGAGATCTACCTGCGGACACCGGGCTCCGACACCAGCTCCCACTATCTCGGCGCCGCCCCGAAGCTGCACCGGACCGCGGACGGTTTCCAGAGCGCCGGCGACCTCGGCTACCTCGACGGCAACGGCTACCTCCACCTGGTGGACCGCCGCGTCGATATGATCATCAGTGGCGGCGCCAACGTCTTCCCCGCCGAGGTCGAGGCCGCACTCATCGACCATCCCAAGATCGCCGACGTCGTGGTCATCGGCCTGCGCGACCCCGAGTGGGGCCGCCGGGTGCACGCCGTGATCGAACCGGCCGACCCCGCGGCGCCGCCCACCGCGAGCGAGGTCATCAGCTACGCGAAGAGCCGGCTCGCCCCCTACAAGGTCCCCAAGACGGTCGAGCTGGTGGACGCCATCCCCCGCAGCGAGGCGACGAAGGTCAACCGCGGCGCGATGGTGGCCGCCCGCGACGAAGCCGTCCCCACCGCGAACACCGGCGCCGCCCGCTGACACCCGCACCCGCACCCGCACCGGAAACAGTCCGTGCGGCGGTCCCGGGCTGGTTACTCGTAGGAACGGGAGCGCTCGACCGCACGGTCGACGGCGGGTACGTGCTCCCGCGGGACGTCGACGCCGTGCGGAGCATCGCGGCGAAGAACGCCGCGGATCTCCTCCCGGACGAGGTCGAGCTGCCCGCCAAAGCCTGAGCCACTCACCCGGCGGGGTGATGATCCGCACTACGCCGATCATCACCCCGCTGGATCGTGGGCAGTACGGTTCAGATCTCGCGGGCACCACCCCCGCGACGTCGGGCGGGAACCCCCGACGGCATCAGGCAGCCGCGGGTAAGCGGCACGCTCGCCCGGATTCGCGGACGCGGGCGGGGGGATTCCCTGGGTCGTTCCAGCCGCCGCGGCGCGACGCCGCCGGCGCACCGGCCCGCGGGCAGGGGGCCGGTCACGCCGCGGTACCGAGGGCCATCAGGCCCAGCATTCCGAAGGCGGCGACGATCACGGCCAGGCTCGCGGTGGTGGCGAGGAACGCCGACCTGCGGTCGGCGACGTCCGCGCGCTCGGCGAGATATGCCCGGTCGGCGACGTGGGCCCGGTAGACGCGGTAGGCCCGGTCGACGCGGCGCACGTGGGGACGTCGGGTGGCCCGGCGCCGGGCGCTGTGCCGGCCGCTCATGATTCGCGGGACCCGCGGCGAGCGGAGAAGCCCGGGAGAGTGCCGGCCATCTCCCATTGGGATCGCGTTGATGTGAGGACCTCGGCCGAGCCGGCCGCAGACACGGTGGCCGCGCCTGTCCGGGGGCAGACGGTGCCGTCTTCTCCACCCATCGATGACCGCTCCGTTTCGCTAGATGGCCTGCGCTGTACTGGATCTACCGCATTCACGCCGGCGCACAGGGCAGGTGTGCCGACGGGCGGGGCGCCAGGAGCCGCCGACCTCGTCGCCGCCCGCCCCCGACTGGGATAGTGGAACCGTAGAGGCTTCCGTGGGAGCGGGTGGAGCGTCTGCCAGTCGGGCATGAAAGGTAGCCGGCGTGTTACGGCCGAGGACCACCTACCGACGGGCGGCGAACGGGTCGGAGCTGGGAGCAGGCCCGGAAACGGAGCCTCGGGCGAGGCCCGGAATCAGCCGAGCGGTCGGTTCAGCCGCAGCTGGAGAATCTTGCTCTCGACACCCGAATCCACGAGCTGGCCGGCCTCGTTGAACGATCCGAGCCCGAAGTCGTTGTCGTTCGCGACGGCGATCGTCCGTCGATCAACGATCGCAATGCCCTCAATTTTGTCCGGCATGCCCGCAACGCCTTCGAGATCGACAGCGAGACGCTTCGGCAACACGGTGACGCCGGCCGTCGCCGGGTCGGCGAGCGACTCGAGGGACGGAGCGGTCGCCGTGCGGTCCCACCGGCTGCCGAGGATGTTCGTCGCCCGGCGCAGGTCGACGCTGTAGAGCCGGGAGACGGCGTCGGTCCGCTCGTTGACCAGCAGGGTGTTACCGTCCACGGCGGCGAGCGAGGAGATCTTCATCTCGGACGGGTCACCGTCGGCGTCCGGGTCGAAGGTGGCGACGTCCTCGAAGCGGTAGACGTACTCGCCGGTCACCTTGCGGCTGGCGGTGTCGAACCGGAAGATCCGCACGTTGCGCGAGGCGTTTCCGGTGTCGGCGTCGGGCAGCTGCAGCGGGCTCTGCACTGCGAGGTACAGCGTGCGCCCGTCCGGAGCCAGCGCGATGCCCTCGAAGCCACGGTTGATCTTGCGCCCGCCGAGGACGCCCGGCAGCGAGGCGACGACCGGGTAGTCAGCCCCGGTCAGACTGACGCCGGCGGGGATGTAGCGGGCCAGGACCTGGCCGCGCGCGCTCACCCGCAGCAGCGACGGGCTGTACTCGTCCACCAGCCAGAACTCACCGGACCGGGTGCGGATCAGGCCCTCGGTGTCCAGACCGTTCGGGTTGAACGGGAGCGGGGTCTGAGCGTCCCAGGTGTACGGGGTCTCGTCGAAGCCGTTGATGTTCGACAGCCCGGTGACCGGCCTGCCGTGCGCGGTGGTGATCGGCAGCGCGTCCAGCACCTTGATCGTCGAGCCGTCGGCCCGGACCCGCACGATGGCCGGGTCGAAGCCGGGCACCGGGAAGGTCCGCCGGTTCTTGCCGTCGATCTTGATCTGCCCGTTCGGGCCCCGGTCAGTGATCGTCCAGAACTCGTTCGGGCGGCCGGCCGGGAACAGGTCGCTGCCGATCCCGCCGAGGTCGACCCCGCGGTCGGTGTCGACCGATCCTCGGATCAGCCCGTTGGAGAAGTCGGCCAACGGGATGTCGGGCAGCGTCGCGGTGGACAGCACCGTCGGCACGGCCGATCCGGCCGGCCCGGCCCCCCTGGCCGCGTCCCCGCCCGCGGACACCGCCGGTGCCGCCGCCGACACCGCCGGTCCGACGGCGACCGCGAACGGCACCGCCAGCGCGATGCCCATGACCGCCGAACCCACGACCGCCGACACGCGGGTCGCTCTGCGCGCCGCGGTCTTCCCCCCAGTACCCGACATCGGTACCCCTTTCTGCTCTGTTGTGGAGTTCCAGCCGCCCACGCGGCCGGAATCGGACGTCAGGTGGCCGCAATGGCCCGCCGATGAATCCCGGCTGGCCGGTGGTCTGCCGGTTTGCGGCGGGCCCGCTTGTCGGCGGGACTACTTCGCGGCGGGCGACGGCTCCGCCGGGGCCGCGGTCACGACCGCGGCCGACGCCCGAGCAGTCCGCCGACGGCGATCCGAACGTCCCACTTGCCCCACGAGATCTCCCCTGCGCCGTCCGGAGTCCCCCGGACCTGCCGCCCGTGGACTGCACGCGCCTCTTCATATCGCCCTACCAGGGCGTTTCGCCCCCGCCGGCGAAGCAGCCGGGCCGGCGTCACGAACTGTTCGCGCAGCGGGCGAACACCGGAAAACTCACGTTCAGCACGAGTTCGACCTTGGGAACACGCCGGTCGCGCAGCCGACCCCGACGCCCGGCCTCCCGCGCCGGGCGTCCCACACCCGGCGACGGGCCGGCGGCGGACAGCCGTCGGCCCGCCCGCCGCCGGATCGACGGCGGCACACCGGAGCCCGCCGAGCGCTGCCGGAAGGTCCACAGGCACTACCGGCAGATCCACGAGGGGGAAGCGAGCGGTCTGTACCGTAGCCTTCAATGAGCCTTTACCACCGAGACCGGTGATAAGGGCCGGGCAGGCTGGCGCTGGCCATCACGGTGAGGATGCAGATGGACGAGTTCTCCTATCGCGACGGCACGTTGTGGTGTGAGCAGACAGAGCTACGCGAGGTGGCCGAAAAATTCGGTACGCCGACCTATGTCTACTCTGCGGCGACCCTCGTCGATCACTATGTGCGGTTCGCGAAGGCGTTCGAGTCGATCAACCCGCTCATCTGTTTCTCCGCGAAAGCGCTGAGCAATGTTCACCTGCTCCGGCTGCTCGCCGGGCAGGGCGCCGGCATCGACACGGTGAGTGGCGGGGAGCTGCACCGCGCGCTGGTCGCCGGGGTCGACCCGGAGCGGATCGTGCTGGCCGGGGTGGGCAAGTCCGTCGACGAGCTGCGCGCCGCGGTCCGCCACGACATCCGCTGCATCAACGTCGAGTCCGAGGCCGAGGTCGAGCTGCTGGCGCGCGTCGCGCGCGAGGAGGACCGCCGGCCGCGCCTGGCGATCCGGGTGAACCCCGACATCGCGCCGGACATGCGCACCCCCGCCCGGACCACCACCGCCATCCGCGGCGCCAAGTTCGGGGTCGACATCGAACGGGCCGCGGCGCTGTTCCGGGCCGCCTCCACCGACGAATTCCTGCGCGCCGAGGGCTTCCACGTGCACATCGGCAGCCCCATCTTCGACCCGGGGGTCTACGCGACGGCGCTCGACCGCATCCTGGCGCTCACCGCCGGTCTCGAGGCCGACGGGCACAGCGTCACCACCCTCAACGTGGGCGGCGGCTTCCCCGCCGAGTACACCGAGGGCAGCGCCCCGGGCTGGGACGACTTCGCGGAGGCGATCTGCCCCCGGCTGCAGGGCTTCGTCGACCGCGGCGGGCAGGTCGTCTTCGAACCGGGCCGGACGATCGCGGCCAACGCCGGCATCCTGCTCGCCACCGTCCGTTACCGCAAGCGCGCGGGCGACCGCGAGCTCGTCGTGATCGACGCCGGGATGACCCATATAGTCCGCGCGGCGATGTACGACAGCTACCACTTCATGTGGCCGGTGACTCCGGTGAACGGCACCGTTCCCCGCTCACGGGACCAGCAGTCGATCGATGACCTCGTCGACTACGACGTGGTCGGCCCGATCTGCGAGTCGAGCGACTATCTGGCAAAAGGCCGGGCCCTGCCGGCGATGGTTTCCGGGGATCTCATCGCGATCTTCAGTGCGGGTGCCTACGGAATGACTATGACGAGTAACTACAACAGCCAGCTCCGGCCGGCCGAGGTTCTCGTCCGCGGCGGCCGGGCGGATCTCATCCGCCGCCGCGAGACCTACGACGACCTCGTCGCCCTCGAGCTCCTCGACGGCCTGACCCCACCACTCTGACGCCACCGCTCTGACCCCACCGCCCGGCACCCCCGGCAGGGCGCCGGCGGCGTGGCTCAGGTTGTGGCTACGTGGGTTTCCAGCCAGCGGAGCATCCGGGCCCATGCGTCGCGGGCGGCCACCGGGTTGTGGGTGGAGGGCCGCTCGGGTGTGTGGAAGGCGTGCTGGGCGCCTGGATAGCTGATCAGCTCGGTCGGCACCGGCGCCCGTGCGGCAGCGGCGCGCAGCGACCGGATCTCGTCCGGCGTGACCCAGGTGTCGTTCTCCCCGTACAGCCCCAGCCACGGCGTGCGCAGCTGGTCCGCGACGTCCAGCAGCGGCGGGGCGCCCGTCCAGTACGGGGTGCTGACCGCGCCGCCGTAGAAGGAGACCGCGGCGCCGAGGCGGTGCCGCACGGAGGTGAGGAACGCCGCCGTGCCGCCCATGCAGAACCCGATGATCGCGGCCCGGGACGGCGGGAGCCCCACCGTGGCCAGGTGTTCCAGGCAGGCGTCCACGTCGGCGGCGATGCCGGCCGCGGTCAGCGTCAGCATCTTCGACGAACCCTCGGCCACCGGCACCTCGGTCAGGCCGTCCCGGTGGTAGAGGTGCGGCGTCAGCGCGAGCCAGCCTTCGGCGCACAGCTGCTCGCACACCGAGAGCACATAGTTCGTGATTCCGCGTGCGTCGGGGATGACGATGACCCCGCCACGCGGCGACACTGCCGAAGCGGGCGCCGCGACGCTCACCGGAACGGTGCCGCCAGGGGCGTCCGCGCAGCCCCGGTTCTCGTTCCCGACCCCGTTCCCGCCGCGGCCGAGGCGCAGGCTGACCGTCTCCACCGTCATGGCGACATCATGGCGAACGCACCACGGATGGCGCGCCCCCATCGGCAAAGGCGGGAGCACCTCACCCGAGGAGTGCCCATGCCCACCCCGTCCCCCTCATCCACCCCGCCCGCTCCGGGCGCTACGGGCGCTACGGGCGCTCCATCCGCGGCAGTCGCCGTCGCCGAACGCGACGAGCAGGGCTGGCGCCGTTGACTCGCCTCGACCTTCCCTGCCACCTGATCCGGAGCGGCTGATCCGCTGACCTGGGCGGATTAGACTCACTCTCCGCCACATGGCTTACGGCGGGGGGGTACGCCGGCGATGCGCCGACTCGGTTCGCAGTACGTTCTGCATGCACCACTCGGTCGCGGCGCCATGGGCGAGGTGTGGCGGGGCGAGCGCGAGGCTGACGCCACGCCGGTGGCGGCCAAGATCCTTCGCGCCGAGCTCGCGGACGACAGCGACGTCGTCGAGCGGTTCCTGCGGGAACGTGAGCTCCTGCTGGGCTTCGACCACCCGCACCTGGTCAAGGTCCGGGACCTCGTCGTCGAGGGCGGCACTCTCGCGATCGTGATGGACCTGGTCGACGGTGTCGACCTGCGCAAGTACCTGCGCGCGCGAGAGGTGCTGGCGCCGCGGGAGGCCGTGCTCCTCGTCAGCCAGGTGCTGGACGCGCTCGCCGCCGTGCACCGGACGGGTGTGGTCCACCGGGACATCAAGCCGGACAACATCCTGATCGACACCACGGACCCCGAGCACCCGCGGGCGATGCTGACCGACTTCGGGATCGCGCGGATCGCCCACGGCCCGTCGATGACCCGGCTCACCGGGCTGATCGGGACGCCGAGGTACATGGCCCCGGAGTTGTCCGAGGGGACCCGGGCCACGCCGGCCGCCGACCTCTACAGCATCGGGATCGTCGTCTACGAGCTGCTGGCCGGCCGGCCGCCGTTCAACGCCGAACATCCGATCGCCATGCTGCGGGCGCATCTGGAACAGACGCCCGCTCCCCTCGAGGCCCTGCCCGGAACGCTGTGGGCCGTCATAGCCCGCCTGCTCGCAAAGTCCCCCGGCGATCGCCCGGCCACGGCCGGCCACGCCCGCGCCGAGCTGACGGCGGCGCTGGCGGGCACCGACGCGGCCCTCGGTGAAGCGAACCTCGCCGAGGCGGGCCTGGACGCACCCGAGGCGACAATGATCAGCGTCCCGGGTGGCGGCCCAGGCGCCGTGATCGCGGACCGCCGTCCCGACACCGCCCCCGCCGGACCCCACGAGGCCGACCCCGCCGGCGTTTCCGGCGCTCCCGGTGTTTCCGATGCTCCCGGCGCTCCCGGCGCTCCCGGCGACACGGTCATCTCACCACGGCCCGGGATGTCCCTGTCACCGGTCGGGGTCCGCCTGGAAGGCCAGCCCGGGAATGCGGCGGAGCCCGCCGCGGGAGACCACGCGCACGAGACCCTGTTGTCTCCCCTGCCGGGCGACCTCTCCCCCGTGTCCCCCGTGCCGGCACGCTCCCCCGACCCGGCCACCGCGCATGCCACGACCACCGCGCATGTCGAGACCACCACGGCTGCCGCGGCCGGGACCGCCGGTACCGCCGGTACCGCCGACGACCTGCTCGGATCGTCCCCGGAAACCGGGCGGCCCGGGCGGCGGGCCCGGCCACGCTGGCTGCCCTGGGCCGCTGCCGCCGTCGCCACCGCCGTCGTCCTCGCCGCCGGGTCGTGGGCGCTCGCCGACGCCGTCGGGGGCGGGGGCGGTTCCGGCACGGCCCAGGAACTCGCCGAGGTACGGGCCGCCATCAGGACGTCCGCGCCGGCCGTGGCCTCGTCGGCATCGGCCACCGCGCCGGCGGACCCGGCGGACCCGGCCGCCCCGGTCGGGTCCGCGCCGGCGGCGACCGGCCCGGGCACGACCGCGGGCCCGGCCCCGGCCGCTCCCGTCCAGGCCGCCGGATCACCGGCGGCCGGGTCAGCGGCCGCGGGTGGCTCGACCGCCTCGACCGGCGAGCAGCCGGCGCCCCGGCAGGGCGACGAGCCGACCGGTGGATCAGCGGTCACCGAGCAGCCACCCGGTGATGGGCTTGTGGCCGTGCCGGGGGTGCTGAACATGGTTCTCGCCGATGCCTCTTCCGCGCTGAAGGCGGCCGGCTTCTCCAACATCCCGTACCTGTACGACTGCTACGGATCGGCGAACACGGGCAACGTGGTCCGGCAGGAGCCGGCGGCCGGCGCCCGGCTGGCCCCCACGGCCCCGGTGCACCTCTACCTGCAGGCGCAGAACTGCGCGACCGTGCCGGACGTCCGCGGGATGTCGCTGGACGACGCCGCGACCACGCTGCGGCAGCTCGGGTTCACCAACATCCCGTACCTGTACGAGTGCTTGGGCGCGGCGAGCCTCGGCACGGTCGTCACACAGTCGCCGGCGCCCGGGACCAGTCAGGGCACGTCCGCGGCGGTGGACCTCCGGCTCCAGGCGAACAACTGCTGATCCCCGACCCCGGCTGACCCCGGGCCGGGTGGGGCAAGACCCCGCCCCCTGTCAACGCCTGCGGGGAACCGAGACATGTCTCACCGATGAGCGCACTGGCGTCCGCGCACGCGGGCGACGGCGCGGACCACGGCCACCGGCCCCGGTGTCGGGCGCCCTCGCCGTGCCCGCCCCGGAACGGGCACGGCGGTCCGGTCATCCGCCGCGGGACGCACCGCAACCACGGGCCTGCCGCGCCCGCAGCCACAATCGAGAGAAATCATCATTTTCGCCGCGTAAAAACCCGGCGCCGGGATCACAAGCGGCACCGCTCCGGACGGGCTCCACGCCGCCTCAGATCGCTTTCCCAGGCCATTTACTTCCGGCGGACAAATTCTAAAAACCCCGTTCTCTTGAGCGGGAACGCCGACCCGCAAACATGCCACAAAAACATCATCCACGAAAGGAGTCCGTTGTCTTAAAGCTTTCATATTTCCATGAAACCAGGTTCTAGATACCCCGAAATCCGCTGACGACGCCCGTCCCACAAAAGACACTCAGAACCGACCGTCACCGACGAAAGAGGCGCTCCAGCCCCGCCAGGAACAGAAAGACCGACACCGGCTCGGCGCACCGTCAGGCGATCCTTTGCGGCGACGACACCAGGATCGGGCCGGCCACCGCTCGGACGCGTTCCGTCCAGCAGCGTTGATGACCCGCAGGAGATGCGCACCGACCCGCCAGCCGCGAAGTGTGCAGGGTCACACATCACCCGCGCTCACATATGGGACATTTACGGCCGCTTAACTACATAAATCCCAGCACCTGGCGCAAGTACGACGAGCCGCGCCACCCGCGGCCCGGGGCAGCCGTGGGGCCCGTCGACCGGCGGCTCCCGAGCCGGTTCCACGCAGGCCGCGCACCCACGACCGTCCAATCACCACAGGGGGTGACGTCCCAGCTCCCAGGCCGGACATTCGCCCAAGGGAGGCGCGCCGCCGAACCCACGGGCGGCCCACCGCCTTCCGCCGGCCGCACCTGGCACCCCTATTCACCCGCGTACGTTTCGCGAGCACACGTCACGGCCCGCGCCGGGCAGTCCAGGCAGACCGGCAGGCGTCACGGACACGGCCCGCCGGAACGATTCCCGCTAAACCACCCGATTCCGCCGAATCCACGCTCCGGCCGGCCGCCGTCCAGTCGACCTGGGGCGCCCGGAAGCACGCCCGCGGCCAACACCATCGGCCGAATCCATCACATTCGGCCCGATCCGATTCATCCCCGACGGCCACCATGGCCCGGGCGCCCCGGAAGGAATCGAGAGAACGCCGTCCTGCAGTGACGGAAATCATGAATCCGGCGCCTTACCAGATCCGTTTCTGGAGGGTACTTCCGGCCCCTTCCGCGATTTGGCGCAAGGCGGCCCGAGCATCGCGCGGCATGGCGGACCCGCCGCGACTGCCGCTATCTCCGCCCTGCTAACATCCAGACGATTCATAAACGATGAAGGTTTGGACGGGGAGCGCCGACCTGGGCGCGGGCCGGAGGCGGACCGCCACGCGCCTCCCCGTCAAGTCGCTGTTTATCTTCTGTGGGGTTACTGGTGCGCTTAGGCGGATTGACAAGACGGCTCAGCGTGGCGGCGGTCGCGGCCCTCGCTGTCGCCGTGACCGGGTGCTCGAGCACGGGCGGCGGTGGCGATTCGCCGGCCGCCTGCAACAGCCCCGGAGTGACGCCCGACCAGGTGAAGATCGGCTTCGTGTACTCCGACTCGGGCACCGGGAGCAGCGCGCTCTCCTCGGCCCGCGCCGGTCTCGACGCCCGGATCGGGCTGGCCAACCAGGAGGGCGGGGTACACGGCCGCCGCATCGCCTACGAGTGGCGCGACGACGGCTCGTCCGCGACGGAGGACGCCCGTGCCACGACGGAGCTCGTCCGCGACCGCTCGGTCTTCGGACTGGTGACGGCCACGGCGTTCCTCAGCGGCTCGGTGGACAGCCTCGCAGCGCAGAAGATCCCCGTCTCGGGCCTCATCCAGCCGGCCTGGGCCAACTACCCGAACCTCTTCTCGTTCATGTACGAGGTCGCGCCCGAGACCGCCGGGCGATACCTCCAGCTCAGCGGCGCGAAGAAGGTCGCCTTCCTGATCACCGGATCGGGGGCCTTCACGCTGCAGACGATCGAGCGGTACAAGGCCGCCTTCGGCAGGGTCGGGCTCGCGACGGGCGACACCATCTCCTTCGCGCGGAGCACCGACAGCCCGGCCCAGGTGGCGCAGCAGCTGTCCGGCATGGGCGCCGACGCGTTGATCGGCTTCTCGACTCCCGAGGACCTCGCCGACGTGCTGGGGGCCGCCCGCGCCGCCAACGTGCGGATCGTCAGCAGCCTCTCGCTCACCGGGTACGACCGCAACGTCCTGCACCAGCTCGGGCCGTCCCTCGCCGGGGTCTCGTTCGGGGTGAACTTCAAGCCGTTCGAGATGGGTGACGCCCCCGTCCAGCGCTACCGCGACGCCATGACCCGCTTCGCGCCCGAGACCGTCGTTCCCGAGCAGCAGTTCGCGATGTACGCCTACCTGTACACCGACCTGTTCCTGCGCGGGCTCGAGATCGCCGGTGACTGCCCCACCCGCGAGGCCTTCATCAGCGGGCTGCGGAAGGTGACCAACTACGACGCCGGTGGCCTGATCGAACCGGTGAACCTCGGCACCAACGCCACCCAGCCGCTGCAGTGCAACGCGTTCGTCCGGATCAACCAGGCCGGCGCCGCGTTCGAGGTGGCCTACCGACGGCTCTGCGCCGACGGCTCCAGTTCCTGACCAGCCGGCCACCCGGCTGGACGGTCGGCCGTTCAGCCGGGACCTCGACCGACGAGCAGGCGGCGGTCCCGCGGGAGTCGACTCCCGCGGGACCGCCGCTTCCGTTCGGGACGGATCTCAGCTGGCGGGCGTGGCCGCCCGGTGGCGCGGGATCGCCAGCGCGGCGACCGCCGCCGCCACCGCTGCCCCGGCGCACAGGCCGAACAGCTCCCGGTAGCCGGTGAGGGAGGGCAGCTCGGCCGCGCCGACGGTCATCGTCTCCGCCACCAGGATGCTCCCGCCGATGGCGCTGGCCAGCGAGCTGCCGATCGCCCGGAACAGCGTGTTCAGGCCGTTGGCCGCGGCGATCTCCTCCGGCGGGGTGTGCGCGTTGATCAGTGACGGCATCGCCGCGTAGCCGATGCCCGTCCCGACGCCGACCACCGTCGTACCCGCGATGATCTCCGGCATGGACCCGGTGAAGGTGATCCGCGCCAGCCATCCGACGGCGACGATGACCGCGCCCAGGGCGAGGGTCTGCCCGGCGCCGCGCATCGCCACCAGCCGCGCGGAGACCGGGGCGAGGAACAGCATCCCCAGGGCGCCGGGCAGCAGGACGAGGCCGCCGACGACCATGGAGGAGCCGAAGCCGTACCCACTCGTCTCGGGTGCCTGCACGTAGGACGACGTCCCGATCAGCAGCGCGAACAGCGCGAAGCCGAACAGCAGCGAGGCGAGGTTCGTCAGGACGAGCGGGCGCCGGCGCAGGGTCCGCATGTCCACCAGCGGCTCGCGGATGCGCAGCTCGGCCAGCCCCAGCGCCACCAGCAGCACGACGGCCAGCGCGAGCAGGCCGATCACCCGGGCGGAGCCCCAGCCCCAGTTGGCGGACTCGGCGAGCGGGAGCAGCAGCGCCACCAGCGCCGCGCTCAGCAGCACGGCCCCCACGAAGTCGATCCGGCCGCCGCGGCGGTTGGGCGCCTCGGGCACGATCGCGAACACGCCGGCGAGCGCGACGGCGCCGCCAGCGAAGGTGATCCAGAACAGGATGTGGAAGTCGAAGTGGTCGGCGAGCAGGCCGGCCATCGGCAGGCTCACCGCGGCTCCCACCCCGAGCATCGCGCTGATCAGGGCGATGGCCGAACCGGCACGCTCGCGCGGCAGCAACGCGCTGAGCAGGCTGATCCCGAGCGGGATGACCGCCGTCGACACGCCCTGCATCGAACGGCCGACGATCAGCAGCGCGATGTTGTCGGTCAGGGCGGCGAGCAGCGAGCCGACGACGAGCATGGCGAGGGCGACCAGCAGCAGCCGGCGCTTGCCGAACATGTCACCCAGCCGCCCGAACACCGGCACCGCGATGGCGGCGACGAGCAGCGTCGAGGTCAGCAGCCACTCGACCTCGCTGGCCGAGGCGTTCAGCTCGGCGGGCAGCGTCGGCAGCACCGGCACGAGCAGGGACTGCGACATGGACACCACGAGCGCGCCGAATCCGACGACGACGAGCTCGGCCCGCGCCCGCCCCGGTGAGGTGCGGGCGCGGGCCTGCGCCGAGCGTGGCTTCGTCTGCGTGGACAGATCGGTCATGTTCGGCCCTTCGTGGGTCGCGTCGGCCTGGCCCTGCGCCGCTGCGACCGGCCGCACGACCTAGGTCATTAACGGAAGGATCTCTTCCGGTTAAGCTAACACAAGCGGAGGAAATCCTTCCGGTTCAAGGACGCGGACCAGCATGTGACGGCGGACTCAGCGCAAGGGAGGACCCACCGCAACCGGGGATCCTGCGCAACCGGGGACCCGGCGCGGCGAACCGTTCCGTCAGCTGCGGGCGGCGGCGGCGGCCGGCGCGAGCGCGTCGAGATCGAGGTTCAGCTCGAGGACGTCGACGCTGCGCTCGCCGATGAAGCCCAGGGCCCGGCCGGTGGTGTTCTCGTTGACGAGGTCACGGACCTTGCCGGCGGGCAGGCCACGCTCGCGGGCGACCCGCGGGATCTGCAGCTCGGCGTAGGCCGGGCTGATGCCGGGGTCGAGGCCGCTGCCGCTGGCGGTCACCGCGTCGGCGGGCACGGCCGGGGTCTCGGGAGCGTCGCCGCGGACGAGGACCCGCTCACCCGCGGCGATGTCGTCGCCGGGGGCGCGGCAGGCGACCGCGACTCCCTGGTAGGTGGCGAGGAACGAGGTGGTGGGGCAGGGCTCGTTGGCGCTCACCACCCGGATGATCGGGCCGGCGGGACCGGGGCCGGCGTGGTAGACGGCGAGGACGGCCCCGACGCCGGAGGCGGTGCAGTACTTCCGGCCGCCGTCGACCCCCTCCCGCTCACCGATCGCCAGGCTGCGTTCGCAGACCTGGGTGAGCAGGCTCTGCCCGCTCTCGTCCTCGGGGGTGGCCAGGTCGTCGGGGGTGTCGACGACATCCTCGGGCCCGAGGTTGGACGCCGACGTGGCGGTCGGGTCGTAGCCGTCGCCCGCGGCGGACGGCCGGCTCTGGAAGTACGCGGGCAGCGCGTTGCCGTCGCTGTCGGTGAACGACTGGCCGATCAGGGAGGAACCGACCCGCTGGCCGGCGGCGTTGGTGACGAAGGACCCGTCCGCCCTGTCTTTCAGGCCGGGGAGCTGGGCGATCGCCAGGATCGCCAGCGGGTAGGCCAGCCCGAGCAGGACGGTGAGGACGAGCAGGGCGCGCAGCGCCGCGAGGTGCTGGCGCAGCCAGGACGGAAGCCGAGTTGACATGGTTCAGCCCACTCCCGGGATGAACTGGACGAGAAGATCGATGACCTTGATGCCGGCGAACGGGACGACGATCCCGCCGAGGCCGTAGACGTAGAGGTTGCGGCTGAGCAGCTTCGACGCGCTGGCGGGGGTGTAGCGCACACCGCGCAGCGCGAGCGGGATCAGCGCGACGATGACGAGGGCGTTGAAGATGACCGCGGAGAGGATCGCCGACTCGGGGCTGGCCAGCCGCATGACGTTGAGCCTGTCCAGGCCGGTGTAGACGCCGGCGAACATCGCCGGGATGATCGCGAAGTACTTGGCGACGTCGTTGGCGATGGAGAAGGTCGTCAGCGCCCCGCGGGTGATGAGCAGCTGCTTGCCGATCTCGACGATCTCGATGAGCTTCGTCGGGTTGCTGTCGAGGTCGACCATGTTGCCGGCCTCCTTCGCGGCCGACGTGCCGGTGTTCATGGCCACCCCGACGTCGGCCTGCGCGAGCGCGGGCGCGTCGTTGGTGCCGTCGCCGGTCATCGCGACGAGCTTGCCGCCCGCCTGCTCCCTGCGGATCAGCGCGAGTTTGTCCTCCGGAGTCGCCTCGGCGAGGAAGTCGTCGACACCCGCCTCGTCGGCGATCGCCTTCGCGGTGAGCGGGTTGTCCCCGGTGATCATCACGGTGCGGATACCCATCCGGCGCATGGCGTCGAAGCGCTCCCGCATGCCGGACTTCACGACGTCCTTGAGCTGGATGACGCCGAGCACCCGCGCGGCCGGGCCGGACGGGCCGTCGGTGATCTCGCCGACGACGAGGGGGGTACCACCCGAGGCGGAGATGCCGTCCACGATCTCCCCGACCTGGGCCGGCACCTGGCCGCCGTTCTCCCGTACCCACCGGGTGACCGCGCTGGCGGCACCCTTACGAACCCGCCGCTCCCCCGCCGCGGCGCCGGGCACTGCGCCGTCCGTGGGCTCGGCGGTCAGGTCGACGCCGGACATCCTGGTCTGGGCGGTGAAGTGCACGAACGTCGCGTGCCGCAGCTCGCCCGGGGTGCGTTCGCGCAGGCCGTGGTGCTCCTTGGCGAACACGACGACCGAGCGGCCCTCGGGGGTCTCGTCGGCGAGCGAGGAGAGCTGGGCGGCGTCCGCGAGCTCGGCCTCACTCACGCCGCCGACGGCGAGGAACGCGCTGGCCTGCCGGTTCCCCAGGGTGATGGTGCCGGTCTTGTCGAGCAGCAGGGTGTTGACGTCGCCGGCGGCCTCCACCGCCCGGCCGCTCATCGCGAGCACGTTGCGCTGGACGAGCCGGTCCATCCCGGCGATGCCGATCGCGGAGAGCAGCGCACCGATCGTGGTCGGGATCAGGCAGACCAGCAGGGACGCGAGCACGATCCCGGTGATCCCGTCACCGGTCAGGGTGGAGCTGTCCGGCAGCGCCGGCTGCTGCGCCTTCGAGTAGATCGCCAGCGGCTGCAACGTGGCGACGGCCAACAGGAAGATGACGGTCAACGCGGCCAGCAGGATGTTGAGCGCGATCTCGTTCGGGGTCTTCCGCCGGTTCGCGCCCTCGACCAGGGCGATCATCCGGTCGATGAAGCTCTCCCCGGGCTTCTGGGTGATCCGGACGACGATCCGGTCGGAGAGCACCCTCGTCCCACCGGTGACCGAGGACCGGTCACCACCGGACTCCCGGATCACCGGCGCCGACTCGCCCGTGATCGCCGACTCGTCGACGCTGGCGATGCCCTCGACGATGTCACCGTCCCCGGGGATGAACTCCCCCGCGTCCACGACGACCAGGTCGTGCTGGGCGAGGCGCGGCGCGGGAACGTTCTCCACGGTCGCGGCCTCGACAGCTTGCCCGATCTGCCAGCCGACGAGCCGGCGGGCGACGGTGTCGGTCCTGGCCCGGCGCAGGGCGGCGGCCTGCGCCTTGCCGCGCCCCTCCGCGACGGCCTCGGCGAGGTTGGCGAAGATCACGGTGAGCCACAGCCACACGGTGATCAGCCAGCCGAACGCCGACGGGTCGGTGATCGCGAGGACGGTGGTGTACGCCGCGCCGACCTCGACGATCAGCATGACCGGGTTGTGCCACAGGGTCCGCGGGTCGAGCTTGCGCACCGCGCTGGGCAGGGACGTCCAGAGCTGCTTCGGGTCGAGCAGGCCGCCCCCGACCCGCCGCGGCTGGGCCGGCGGCGTTTCCCGGCCGACGGCGCTGGCGCTGTCCTGGTGCGCGGCGATGGTGGTGGTACTCATCGGTCAGTGAATCCCTTCCGCGAAGGGCCCGAGAGCCAGCGCGGGAAAGAAGGTGAGCGCCACGATGATCAACGTGACGCCGGTGAGCATCCCGACGAACTGGGGCCGGTGCGTCGGCAGCGTTCCGGCGGTGACGGGTACCGGCGCCTGCCGGGCCAGCGAGCCCGCCAGGCCGAGCACGAAAATCATCGGGAGGAACCGGCCGAACATCATCGCCAGCCCGAGCGCGGTGTTGTACCAGGTGGTGTTCACCGTGATCCCGGCGAACGCCGACCCGTTGTTGTTCCCCGCGGAGGTGAACGCGTAGAGAACCTCGGACAGGCCGTGCGCGCCGGAGTTGAGCATGCCCGCCCGCTGGCCGGGCAGCGCCATCGCGGCCCCGGTGCCGAGCAGCACGATGATCGGCGTGGTCAGGAAGTACAGCGACGCGAACTTCATCTCCCGCGCGCCGATCTTCTTCCCGACGTACTCCGGGGTCCGCCCGATCATCAGCCCGGCGACGAACACCGTCACCACGGCAAGGACCAGCATTCCGTACAGGCCCGAGCCGACGCCTCCTGGCGCCACCTCGCCCAGCATCATGTTGAACAGCAGGGTCGCGCCTCCGAGGCTCGTGTAGGAATCGTGGAACGAGTTCACCGCGCCGGACGATGTCAGGGTCGTGGCGGTGGCGAAAAGCGCCGAGTTCGCGACGCCGAACCGGGCGTCCGTCCCCTCGGTGGCCGCGCCGACGGCCTCGGGAACAGTGCCGTGGTGCGCGACCTGGAAGGCCATGTTCACCGTGAGGCTGCCCAGCGCGATCAGCGCCATAGCCGCGACGATCGCCAGACCCTGCCGCCTGTCCCCGACCATCCGGCCGAAGGTGCGCGGCAGCGAGAAGGCGATCATGAGCAGGAGGTAGATCTCGAACAGGTTCGTCCACGCCGCCGGGTTCTCGAACGGATGCGCGGAGTTGACGTTGTAGAAGCCGCCGCCGTTGGTACCGAGCTCCTTGATGACCTCCTGGCTGGCCACCGGCCCCCCGGTGATCGCCTGCCGGCCGCCGGCCACGGTCGTCACCACGTGGTTGCCGTGCAGGTTCTGGATCGCCCCACCGGCGATCAGCACGATCGCGCCGAGGACGCAGATCGGCAGCAGGACCCGCACGATCGTCCGCGTCAGATCGACCCAGAAGTTGCCGATCTCGTCGCCGGTTCCCACGACACCATCCATGCTGCCCGGACCCGCCGCGACCGGCGCGCGCCGGCGGGCGAAGCCCCGCACGACGGCGATCGCCACCGAGATGCCGACCGCGGCCGAGGCGAAGTTCTGCACCGCCAGGCCGGCCATCTGCGTGAAGTGCGACATCGTCGACTCACCCGAGTACGCCTGCCAGTTCGTGTTCGTCGTGAAGCTCACGGCGGTGTTCCAGGCCAGCGCGGGTGACACCCCGGAGAAGCCCAGATCCCAGGGCAGATGGTCCTGGACCCGCTGCAACAGGTACAGGAACAGCACGGACACGGCGGAGAACGCAAGAACGCTGCGGGCGTACACCGTCCACCGCTGGCCCGCGTTCGGATTCACCCCCGTCAGCCGGTATATCGCCCGCTCGACAGGAAGGTGCTTCTCGCTGGTGTACACCCGGAACATGTAGTCGCCGAACGGCCGATAAGTCATGGCGAGGGCGCCGACCAGCAGCAGCGCCACCAGTATTCCGGCCACCGTCATGGACACTAGAAGCGCTCCGGGAACAGCAGGGCCGCGACCATGAGAACTCCCAGGACGATCGCCAGCGCCAAACCGGCGACGTTCTCCGCGGTCACAGCCGCTCAACCCCCCGCAGAACAAGCGCCAACAGCGCGAAACAGGCGACTGTCAGCGCGACGTACACGACGTCGAGCACGGTTCCTCCTCAGAGCATCGACGGCCCCGCCGTCCCTCCTGCCACTGGCGTCCAGAACTCGTGGCGCGGGGCGAGCGACGTCAGTAAAGCGTTACCAATGGTCAGATTGACGATCTCTCACAGGTTTCTAACGGCGACGCGGCGCTTTCTAACAGGACAGTAACGGCGATCATGAGAAACGCCGGGCGGGGCCGCGCCGGAGCCTTTCGCCGACCCCCGCGCCGGCCGCACCATGGGTGGGTGCCACGAGGAACCCTGCGGATCTACCTGGGCGCCGCGCCGGGCGTCGGCAAGACCTACGCCGCGCTCGACGAGGCCCACCGCCGCTCCGAACGGGGCACCGACGTCGTCATCGGCTTCGTCGAGACGCACGGCCGCCCGCGCACGGCCGCGATGCTCCACGACCTGGAGATCGTCCCCCGCCGGACGCTGGCCTACCGGGGCGGCTCGTTCACCGAGATGGACCTCGACGCCGTCCTCGCCCGACACCCCAAGGTCGCCTTCGTCGACGAGCTGGCACACACCAACGTCCCGGGCAGCCGCCATGCCAAGCGGTGGCACGACGTCCAGGAGCTGCTCGCCGCCGGCATCGACGTCATCTCCACCGTCAACGTCCAGCACCTGGAGTCGCTCAACGACGTCGTCGGGACCATCACCGGCGTCCCGCAGCGCGAGACCGTGCCCGACGACGTCGTCCGCCGCGCCGACCAGGTCGAGCTCGTCGACATGGCCCCGGAGGCGCTGCGCCGCCGGATGGCGCACGGCAACGTCTACGGGCCCGAGAAGGTGGACGCGGCGCTGGCCAACTACTTCCGCGTCGGCAACCTCACCGCGCTGCGCGAGCTCGCCCTGCTCTGGCTGGCCGGCAAGGTCGACGACCAGCTCGACCGCTACCGCGCCGACCACGGCATCGGCGGGACGTGGGAGACCCGCGAGCGCGTCGTGGTCGCCCTCACCGGCGGCCCGGAGGGCGACACGCTGATCCGCCGGGCCTGCCGGATCGCCGCCCGGGGCAAGGGCGCCGACCTGCTCGCGGTGCACGTCGCCCGCTCCGACGGCCTCACCGGCGCCGACCCGTCCGCGCTGGCCCGCCAGCGGGCGCTGGTCGAGAGCCTCGGCGGCAGTTACCACCAGGTGATCGGCGACGACGTCCCCACCGCGCTGCTCGAGTTCGCCCGGGCCGAGAACGCCACCCAACTGGTGCTCGGCGCCAGCCGCCGCGGCCGCCTCGCCCGCATCCTCAGCCCCGGCATCGGCACGACCACCACAAGCCTGTCCGGCCCGATCGACGTCCACATGGTCACCCACTCCGAGGCGTGGGGGCACCGGCCGGCCCCGGCGGGCGGTGCGGACGCGGCGGCGCACCGGCCCGCCCGGCCTGGCTGGCCCGGCTGGCGGCTCCCCCGCGGTCGGACGGCCCTGGAACCCCGCCGGCGGATCATCGCCGCGGGGCTCACGCTGGCGCTCGTCCCGGCGCTCACCGCCGGGCTCGCCGCGAGCCGCGGCACGTTCAACCTGACCACGGAGATGCTCGCCTACCTGCTGATCGTGGTCACGGTGGCGCTGGTCGGCGGGTTCGGGCCCGCGCTGCTCTGCGCCGTCGCGAGCTCGCTGCTGCTCAACTACTACTTCACCGCGCCGGTGACCGAATGGACCATCGCCGACGGCGACAACGTGCTGGCGCTGCTCGGGTTCGTGCTCGTCGCCAGCCTGGTCAGCCGGGTGGTGTCCACCTCCGCCCGCCGCTACGAGCAGGCCGTGCGTGCCTCCGCCGAGGCCGCGACCCTCTCCGTGCTGGCCGGCAGTGTCCTGCGCGGCGAGGACGCGCTGCCCGCCCTGCTCGCCCGGGCCCGGGAGACGTTCGGGATGACCTCGGTGACGTTGCTCGAGCGCACCGACGACGACCAGGTCGGCGGGGGATGGAGCCCGGTCGCGACCATCGCCGGCACAGGTTCCGACAGCGCGAGCGGTGCCGGGCCGGGGGCCTCCCAGGCGGGCGACGGCGACGGCAGTGAGATCGTCGACATACCGGTACGGGACGATCTGCGGCTGGTGCTGACCGGGCGGTCGCTGCCCGCCGCCGACCGGCGGATCCTCACCGCCTTCGCCGCCCAGGCCGCCGTCGCCCTCGACCAGCACCGGCTGCGCGAGGCGGCGGCCGAGGCCGCACCGATCGCGGCGGCGGACAAGGTCCGCACCGCGCTGCTCACCGCCGTCAGCCACGACCTGCGGACCCCGCTGGCCGCGGCGAAGGCCGCGGTCAGCTGCCTGCGCGGGTACGACATCACCCTCACCGACGACGAGGAGGCCGAGCTGCTCGCCACCGCCGACGAGTCCCTCGACAAGCTGACCCGCCTGGTCGAGAACCTGCTCGACATGTCCCGCCTGCAGGCCGGTGCCCTGAGCGTCTTCCCCCGCGCCGTCGGACTCGACGACATCGTCCCCCCGGCGCTCGACGAGATCGGCCCGGCCGCGAACCGGATCGGCGTGCGGGTCCCCGACGACCTGCCGGACGTCCGGGCCGACCCGGTGCTGCTCGAGCGGGTCATCGTCAACCTCGTCACCAACGCACTGCGGTACGCCCCCGCCGACACCCCGCCGGTGATCACCGCCAGCGCGCTCGGGGACCGCGTCGAGCTGCGCGTCGTCGACAGCGGGCCCGGCATCCCGGTGCGCCAGCGCGACAACGTCTTCCAGCCGTTCCAGCGCCTCGGCGACCGGGACAACACCACCGGGGTCGGCCTCGGCCTCGCGCTCTCCCGCGGTCTGGCCGAGGCCATGGGCGGCGCCCTCACCCCCGACGAGACGCCCGGCGGCGGGCTCACCATGGTGCTGTCGCTGCCGGCCGCACCCAACCCGACCGCCGTGACCAACCCGATCACCGCACCGCTGAACGTCCCCACCGGCCCGGCCGCGGACGACCGGGCCGGGTGAGGCGGGCGCGGCACGCCGTGGAGCACCGCGGCGATGATCGCGCCGATGGCGGGACCGGCGGCCCGAGCGGAGCCCACAGGTCGCTGGCCACCAACCGGCCGTCCGAGGTGTGCGGAGCGGGCCGCCCGGGAACCGCAAAGGCGTGTCCCAGCTGACGACACAGCCGAACGCGGCGCGCCGCTCGCTGCCCGATCTGCTGCGCTGGCTCGACGAGCTGCGCCGGCGCGGCCAGGTCCACCGCGACGACCGGCAGCGGTGCTGGCACGTGCTCGGCCATCCCGAGGCGGGCGCCGTCCTCGCGGACCACCACTCGTTCTCCTCGGACCTGCGCGGCCTGCTGCCGCGGCAGGAGGACATGCCGGAGTACGACCTGCGGGAGGGCAGCTTTCAGGAGGACGTGGAGCTGTTCCAACGAGGCAACTTCGTCCGGCTCGACCCGCCCGAGCATCACCGGCTGCGCCGCCTGGCCAGCCGGGCGTTCACCCCGAGAACGGTCGCCGGGCTGGCCCCGCGCATCGCCGAGGTGACCACCGAGCTGCTCGACGCGACCGGCGGGCGGACCCGCCTCGAACTGATCGACGATCTCGCCTACCCGCTGCCGGTCATCGTGATCGCCGAGCTGCTCGGCCTCCCCGCCGCCGACCGCCCGATGTTCCGGCGCTGGGCCGACGCCCTGTTCGACCGGGAGGTCGCGGACCCGGAACAGCCGTTGACCGAGCTCGCCGCGGCGAGCACCCGAGCCGCCGTGCCCGTGCTGCGCGAGATGAACGCCTACCTGCTGGACCGTATCCGGGCCTGCCGCGCCCACCCGGGCGACGATCTCACCGGCCGCCTGGTCCAGGTCGAGGTCGACGGCCAGCGGCTGGCCGACGAGGAGATCGTCGGTTTCGTGGGCCTGCTGCTGCTGGCCGGGCACATCACGACCACGGCGACCCTCGGCAACGCCGTCCTGGCCCTGGACGAGCATCCCGGCGCGGCGGCCGAGCTGCGTGCCGAGCCGGAGCTGCTGCCGGCGACGATCGAGGAGGTCCTGCGGCTGCGGACCCCGTTCCCGCGGCTGGTGCGGCGGGCCGTCGCCGACACCCGGGTGGGTGATGAGGTCATCCCGGCCGGCGCGGTGGTGACGGTCTGGCTCACGGCGGCGAACCGCGACGAGCGGGTCTTCGCCGAGCCCGACCGGTTCGACCCGCGCCGCGCGCCGAACCCGCACATCGCCTTCGGGCAGGGCATCCACTTCTGTCTCGGCGCCCCGCTGGCGAGACTGGAGGCGAGGACGGCGCTGGGCATCCTGCTCGACCGGTACCCCGACATCGCGGTCGCCGCCGACGTCCCCGTCGAGCACCGCGACCCGTGGGCGATGGTCAGCTTCAACAGCCTGCCCCTGGACGTCCGCCCCCGCTGATCGCGGGCCGCCGCGGCGCTCTCCTCGGCACCGACTCGCCCCAGGTGAACGCCCGATCCGGCATTCCGCCGGACCTGCGACTTCAGCGCTGGGCCGAGCCTTCCACGGATACACACTTGCCGCCGCCGACCGGCGTGTGTTAGACATCTGCCCAAGACGTTTGAGCGACTGCCAAATACGCCGTGTGCCGTCCGCTCCCACCCTTTGGAAGGGACGCAGGTTGACCGACTGGACGACGACCGACTTCTTCAATGACGAGTCACTCGCCGAGAACCCGTACCCCTATTTCGACGAGCTGCGCTCGGTGTGCCCGGTGCTGCCTTTACCGCATCTCGGAGTGGTGGCGGTCACCGGTTACGACGAGGCGCACGAAGTTTACCGCGACGTCGAAACGTTCTCGTCGTGCAACTCGGTCGTGGGCCCGTTCGCGACATTCCCGGTCCCGTTGGAGGGCGACGAGGTCGGGGCCATCATCGACCGCCACCGCGACCAGCTGCCGATGAACGAGCACATGGTCACGATGGACCCCCCCATGCACACCCGCGAGCGGGCACTGGTCATGCGCATGCTCACCCCGAAACGTCTCCAGGAGAACGAGGCGTTCATCTGGCGTCTGGCCGACCAGCAGCTCGACGAGTTCATCGCGGACGGCCGGTGCGAGTTCATCCGGGCGTACGCACAGCCCTTCTCCATGCTGGCGGTGGCCGACGTCCTGGGCGTTCCGGAGTCCGACCACCAGCGGTTCCGCGAGGGATTCGGGCTGACCGTCAGCCCCGGCCAGATCGGCGCCGGCGAACAGACCGACGGCGAGCTGAACGCGCTCGGCTGGCTCGACGCCTGGTTCGCCCGCTACATCGAGAGCAGGCGGCACGAGCCGCGCAACGACGTGCTGACCCAGATGGCGGCGGCAACCTACCCGGACGGGACGACGCCCGAGGTGATCTCCGTGGTGCGGGCGGCCACCTTCCTGTTCGCCGCCGGGCAGGAGACGACGGCGCGCCTGCTCGGCGCCGCGCTGAAGTTCATCGCGGAGAACCCGGGCCTCCAGGAGGAGATCCGGGAGCACCGCGAGCGCATCCCGGACCTCATCGAGGAGACGCTGCGGGTCGAAAGCCCGGTGAAAGCCGACTTCCGCCTGGCCAGGCGGACGACGACCATCGGTGACGTCGAGGTGCCGGCGGGCACCCCGGTCATGCTCCTCAACGGCGCGGCCAATCGGGATCCGCGCCAGTTCGAATGCCCGGCGGAGTTCCGCATCTCCCGCCGCAACGTCCGCCAGCACATCGCCTTCGGACGCGGAATCCACTCCTGCCCCGGCGGCCCCCTCGCCCGCGTCGAGGGTCGCATCAGCCTGGAGCGGATCCTCGACCGGACCAGGGACATCCGGATCTCCGAGGAGCACCACGGCCCGCCGGACGCACGGCGCTTCGACTACGAACCGACCTGGATCCTGCGCGGCCTGACCAACCTGCACCTGGAGTTCACCTCCGTCGAGTCGGCCCGATGACCCGCGTCGCCGTCGTCACCGGCGGGGCGTCCGGTATCGGTCTCGGTGTGGCCCGACTGTTCCTCGCCGACGGCCACCGCGTCGCCGTCCTGGACCGCGACGGCCGGGCGGCCCGGGCGGCGGCCACCGAGCTCGCCGCCATAGGAAAAGTGTTGGCCGTCGAGGCCGACGTCGCCGACCGCGAATCCGTCGATGCCGCCTTCGAGCAGGTCCGCGCCCAGCTCGGGCCCGTGGAGATCCTGGTCACGAGCGCCGGCATCGAGTCCTTCAATCCGCTGCTCAGCATCACCGCGGACGTCTGGAACCGCATCATCGCCGTCAATCTCACCGGGACGTTCAGCTGCGTGCAGGCCGCCGTACCCGACATGATCGCCGCGGGCTGGGGCCGTATCGTCACGATCTCCTCGTCGAGCGCCCAGTCCGGCGCGCCGAACCTGGCGCACTACACCGCGTCCAAGGGTGGCGTCATCGCCCTCACGAAATCCCTGGCTGTCGAGCTCGCCGGCCACGGCATCACCGCCAACACCATCCCGCCGACCCTCGTCGACACTCCGATGGCCCGGCAGGGGGAAGCCAACGGCGACATCCCCGGCATCGACGTGGTCGCGACCATGGTGCCGCTCGGCCGTGCCGGCACCCCCCAGGACATCGCGGCGGCCTGTTCGTTCCTGTGCTCCGAGGGGGCCGACTACATCACCGGTCAGGTCATCGGCGTGAACGGTGGAATGTATATTTGATCTAAAATGTCGACAGGCCGGGTTCGCGACCAGCGGCCCCGGGTGGGATATGACAGGGAGATGGTCAGCCAACGCCAAGCTGGTTCAGCTACGTCGAGCACCCGCGACCAGCTGCTCGACGCGGCGGAGCAACTGATGCTGGAGGAGGGCTACGCCGCGGTCACCTCACGTCGCGTCGGCGCCCGGGCCGGGCTCACACCCCAGCTGGTGCACTATTACTTCCGCACAATGGACGATCTTTTTCTGGAGGTCTTCCGCCGCCGCGCGGACGTCGGCCTGGAGCTCTTCCGAGCGGCGCTCCAGAGCCGGCCCACGCTGCGGCAGCTGTGGGACCTACGCGACACGGGCATGACGACGCCCAGGTTCAATCTCGAGTTCATGGCGCTGGCCAACCACCGCAAGGCGATCCGGGTAGTCCTCACCGAGTACTACCGGAGCTACCGCGAGGTGCAGCTCGCGGCATTCACGGCCGCCCTGGCGGACCTCGGCGTCCCGCCGGAACGTTGCCCGCCGCTGGTGGCCCGACTGGTCATGATCGGCATCACCCAGATCATGGCGATCGACGCGGAGCTGGGCGTCGAGTCTGACGGCGAAGTTGTCGACGATTTCATCAGACGACAGATCGAAGACCTGGTCGAGCAGGGGCCGGAGCGGACCGACAGCGACACATAGCTCGTCCGCCGCGGGGGCCAGATGCCGGGCCTGGTCTGAGTCAAGTCCGTTGATTCAGAAAGGAACTGGCACTATGCGGTGTAGAACAATTTCGAGCACGACCGTTTTCGGTTGTGATCAGCGTCCCGCAGGTAATGCTCATCCTGGCGGTAGGCCTGGGTTCCAGGTCTCGAGGCGGCCGCGCTCGGTGCGGTTAGAGATCTTAGGCACGTGAGCCGGCCGTCTGCCGTCCGCCGACGGCACCGTCGCGCCGCCGCGGCGACAGCGGCGGCGGTCCTGCTGCTGGCGGGCGCCGGATGCGACTCCGGTCGCGCCCCGGACGCCGCCTCCGTGCCCTGTGCGACGCCGGGAGTCACCGACAGTCAGGTGCGAATCGGTCTGATCTATCCCGACACCGGCCCGCTGAGCTCGGTGTTCATGGCCGCCCGCAGTGGATTCGAGGCTCGCGTCGCTCTGGCGAACGCTGCCGGCGGTGTGCACGGCCGCATGATCAAGATCGTCTGGGTCGACGACGGAGGTAACCCTGCGACGAACGAGGTCGTCGCACGCAGGCTCGTGGAGCGTGACGGCGTCTTCGCCGTCGCCGAGCTCACGACGGCCGCCTCGGGCTCGGCCCGCTACCTGGCGGGTGCGGATGTCCCGGTCGTCGGCCTCGCCGCCGAGGCGGTGTGGAACGACTTCGACAACATGTTCGCACCCGACTACCTCTTTTCCTCCGGCGGCTTCGTGACCACCCTGGGCGAGTTCGCCCGAGCCCAGGGGGGAACCCGGGTGGCCGTGGTGGAACAGTCCCTGTCGGCGTCCTCGGAGGCGCTCAGCGACCAGGTGATCTCGAGCATGACCACTCGGGGCGTCACGCCGGTGGCGCGCCTCTCCTACACCGTGGGCCAGAGCTCCTCCGAGCAGGTGGTCGCCAGGATCGCGGAGAGCCAGGCCGACGTTCTCGTCGTCCAGACACCGATCGACGGCCTGCGCGAGATCCTGCGCGCGTCCCGAGCGGCCCACGTCGCCTACAAGGTGGTTCTGTCCGCGGTTGCATACGACAAGAGCCTTCTCGCCGACGCGGGAGTGGAACTGGCCGGCGCGACGGCGTTCTTCGACCACATATCCTGGGATTCGGACTCTCCCGACCTGGCGCGTTTCCGCGAGACGATGTTGCGATACGCATCGCAGACCTCGGATCCGGACCAGGTCACGGTCCTCAACTCCTACGTGGCGGCAGACATGCTGCTGCGCGGCCTGGCCGTCGCGGGCCCATGCCCGACCAGGGCCGGGTTCCACTCGAGGCTCCGGTCTGTCACAGATTACGATGCGGCCGGGCTCATGCCCGGTGGCCTCGACCTCAGCACCAACCGGGGAAGTCCGTCCACCTGCCTGACCTTCGCCGAGGTGAACGCGACGGGAACGGGCTACGAGGTCATTCCCGGTCCCGACGGCAGGCAGCAGTGGTGCGGCACCAGGCACAGGCTCTGACCGCCGGACACCCGGGGCGCGGCTACCTCTCGACAGCCAGCCGATCGAGGAGACCACCCAGGGACTCGGCGGTCACTCCGCCGACGACACGGGTGGCGATCCGTCCCCTGGCGTCGAGCACGAACGTCGTGGGCAGGCCGGGCACCCCCGGCCAGCGCGCGGCCAGTGTGCCGTAGCGGTCGATGATGTTGGGGTAGGCGACCTCGTTGTGGCGCACGAAGCCCTGCGCCACGGTGGCCGGCTCCTTCTCGTTCACGCCGACGAAGGCGACCTGCGGATACCTCCCCGCAAGCATGACCAGGGCCGGTGTCTCGGCCCGGCACTGCGGGCACCAGGACGCCCAGAAGTTGACCACGACGATCCGGCCACGCAGCGATGACAGCTCCAGGTTCTCGCCGGTGAGCGTCTGGCCGGTCATCACGGGCGACGGCTTGCGCTCACCTGGTGGAGTGAGGTCCTGATCGTCGGCCGACCGCACCGCCCAGCGGCCCTCCGCCGAGCCGTCCGCCGCGTCGGCACCGATCGAGCACCCGCTCGCTCCCAGGCCGGCCACCAGCGCAACCGCCGGCGGCACCAGCCGCCATGCCCATCGACGCATCGTCAGTTCGTCCCCGAGGATGTGCGCCACGTCTCCACCCCAGACCTCATCTACTACGAGTCGTAGAACTTCCACTTCGCACCTTAGACACCAGGGATGGACGCCGCGGCCGCCTTCCGGAATTCAGGCCATAGGACCTTGGATCGGGTACCTCGGCGAGAACCGAGGTCGGACAGGCGCACCCCGGCCGAGGGCGCACACCGATGAGTTCGTGCCGTCCGGACAGTCCTCGGAGATGAGACGCCGAGGGCAGCGGCACCGCAGGCGCAGGATTGGGGCGTGAGCACCCTTCCCGACCAGCCCGCAGCTCCCCGGCCCACAGCCCTCCCGCAGCCGCCGCATCCTCGGCCGCGCCCACATCCCCGGGTCCGCAACGAGCGGGCCCTGGCCGCTCGCGCACGGACGTCCCAGGACAGGGTCTCGGACGCGATCACGGCATTCGCCGGGTCAATGCCCTTCGTCTACCTGCACGCCGCGTGGTTCATGATCTGGATCCTCCTGAACAAGGGGGCGTTCGGGGACGCGGCCGTCTTCGACCCCTACCCGTTCGGCCTGCTCACGATGATCGTCAGCCTCGAAGCGATCTTCCTGTCGACGTTCGTGATGATCAGCCAGAACCGGCAGGCCGCGCGGGAGGACATCCGGGCTGATCTCGACTTCGAGACCAACCTCCGCTCCGAGGTGTGGTCGGTGCACATCGGCAAGGCGCTCGGACTGGACGCGGAGGCCATCGAGCGCCACGCAGCGGAGGTCATCGCCGAAAGCAAGGCCATGATCAGCCGCGGGGAGACGTCCTCGCGTCAGGTAACACCCCCGGCTCAGAGTCGGTAGGACCCCACCCACGCCATATCGCCGCGCGTAGGCCGACGCGGACCAGCTGGGCACCCCAGGCCGGCCACCATGCCAGTGGGCTCGGTCCCGACCCGTCCAGGTCGGCGCAACGCCAGAACCCGCCCTCCGTCGCCCCGATCCAGAGCTGCCCCGCGCGCACGCACACCGCGGGGTGCAGATTCCGCCGCGTGGTCGGTGCAGCTCTCGTCTTATATGGCCGACCCGATGCGGGTCAGCTCACCGAAGGCCGTCCGGAAAAGATTCGCGAACGCCGAGGCGGCTTCGCGCCCGAAGAGGTGCCGGTGATACCCGAAAGTAACGTGGATGTTGTTACCGTAACCGGCCACGCAGATAAGCAGCCCCTGGGGCATGCCGACGGTACCGGTGAAATAGACCGAGGATATCTTCGGCTCGTCGGAGCCCAGGCTGGAAAGCGAGCCGATGTTACTGACGGCGGCAGCGGGCGTGATGAGCGGGCGCGCCGCCCGCACCCCCCACCGCAGCAACGGGACTCGCCATGGGCCGGGAATCAACTCGGTCGCGACCATACCGACCTTGCCCGCCACACCCGCGATGGGAGGGGCGGCCGCCGCCTGCTTCGCGCGTTCCGTCTGGTCCACGACGCGGGCGGCCAGCCTCGCCAGATCCGCCCGGTCCGCCGGTTCGGTGACCACCAACGCCTGACCGGTGTTGTTGCCACCCACCTCGGCCGCGTTTCCCAGACTGATCGGCATCCTGATGCGCAGCGTTCCGGATTCCCCGCCGCGTTGACGATTCCACCGGTCGATGGTGAGGTGGGTCGCGGCCATCAGAAGATCATTCACGGTGATTCGCCGCCCGGAGCCGAGCAGCACTCGGCCGGGCACCGGCAGGGTCAACGGCTGATAGCCGTAACCGGTGTCCCGCCCGGTCCCCATGGGCGTGATGTGCCGGCCGGAGCGTCGGGTGAAGGCGGTCCAGCCGGCCACGGCCGCCTTCGCGCCCGGTGGCACCCCGGCGGGCAGCCCGACATGGGTGTCGACAGGCCCCGCGGTGACCGTGGCCGCTTCCACCAGCCGGTACTCGGCAATGATGTCGGACAAAATCGCGGTAAGACCCATGCCGTCGACCGCGAGGTGGTGCGCGACGAGGGAAAGCTGGTCGCCGTCCGGTCCACGGACCAACGCGATCCGCAGCGGTGGATGGGCATGCAGGTCGAAGCGGCCCGACACCATCATCTCATGGACGTCCCAGCCGCTACTTCCGTCTTCGACCAGCCCGACGGAGCCTGCCGGCGGTTCGGTGCCGAACCGCCACGCGTACTGGCGCGCGCCATAGAGGGCCGCCCGCATCATGGGATGCCGGCGACTCGCCTCACGCACGGCGCACCGAAGCCGCGCCGCATCCAGCTTGCCTTCGAACTGCACGAGAAAACCGCAGGTCAGCGGCGCATCTGGCCGATCGGAGGCGGCCAGGATCTGTTCGCTCGACGTGAGGAACCGGTCGGGAACAGGCCCCGGCGAACCGCCCTGACTCTGGACATCGACCTGCACTGACACCCGCCTTCTCGAAGTAGCCAGCACACGTTATATGCGTTGGGGGTTCAGGTTCTCCGATCATCCGACAGTGGACTTGTGACGTGGCTTTCCTCCAGGCACCTGCCGACGACCGATCACCGTCGGCGTTTCGCGCCAGCAGCGCCCATGATCAAGCAGTGTGAAAAGTTAGGCTATTTCACGGTGGTTCCAGCCTTGATGATCAGCACTATTCCAAAGACGCAGATGGGGTCATGTCCACGGATGCGGTCGACGCGCCGGTGAGGCGAACGGACGCCGGGATGACTGTCCTAGCCACGATAACGTCTGATGATTGATCGACCCCGGCCGCGAGCGACGAAGCGCCGGTGCGATCGGGGATCGCCTGCGCGGATGATCTCGAAGAAGCCCGCCGCAGCATTTCAGCCGCGCGAATCCCTCCTCGCGACAGAATCCGGCATGGCAGCTATACGAAAGATGGTGCGCCTGCGTGACCGGGTCAGTACTCGACGTGGGCGACCGGGGCATCGGGAGCGTGGACGACGGGGCCGTAGTGCTCGGCGAACAGCAGTTCCGCCTGCCCGTCGAGGGAGAGCAGCGTGCCCGCGTCGTCGTACAGCGCGATTCCCGGCCCGCCGTCCGCGAGGCGACTGGAGCTCATGGCCGCCTCGCGGGTGGCGAGCGCCCGCAACGCGGCTCCGACGGCCGGTGCGATCGCGCGGACGAACTTGACCTTCGCGGGCGTGAACGGCGCCCGGCTGCGATCGCGCATCAGGTCGACGACACCCCAGGTCGTTCCGCCGAGGCGGAAGGCGGCCCGCAGCTCGTCGCCGTAGCCCTGCGGGGCGATGAACTCGCGCCACCGGGTGCTGCGTGCGGGCTGGTCGTCGGTGACCGCTTACAACGTGGCCGCGCCCGCCTCCGACCGGGCGACGTCCCGGAACAGCAGCAGGTCCTCCACCCGGCACTCACGTTCCCAGTAGGACTCGCAGTGGCCGGACCCGACGTTCTCGATACGGCTCCGGCGTATACGGCCCGGACGTCGAGTGTCACCTTGGCCGGCGTGGGGGAACAACCCCTCGGCTGTAGGGGTCGGGACGGTCAGTCGGCGGACACCGTCACCGCCAGCACCGAGCAGCCTGCGCCGAAGCATGACCGTTCCAGCAGCACGCGCCACATCGCCATGAACCCGGCCACGACCTCGACCGCCAGATCAACACCGAATAGCAGGTCAGCCGCTACTTAACGCACCAGCCATGCCGTTCACCTGGCACTATTGATATTCTCCGCACCCGACCCCTTCCTCTGTGCAATGCTCTTGTGGTCGCGCGGAGGGATACGCTCCCGAATTCGACTCCCCGCACGACAGGGCACTCGTTCGGTGCAGCCGGGGGAACGGAGTAGTTCTACTGTGGGCACAGTCATGACCAATGGCACCTGGACGCGCGTCAGCGTGGACGATCTGCCGGGCCTGACGTTCAGCCAGGAGAGTGACAGCAAGAGCGAGGTCCGCTGGGGCGAACCCCTCGACGGCGGCAGCAAGAGCGGCTATGACTTCGAGGGTTACACCACCGATGCGCTCCTCGATGGCACGGACTTCCTGCTGGGCAGGCTCACCCACCACAACCAGACAATCCAGCTACCGACCCACTGGCAGTTCTGGGTGTACCTCACGGTCAACGTGTACTTCGAGGACGAGGAGATGGAGCACGACTTCACCCTGCGTTTCCGCCACGAGGAGACACCGAACCAGGGCGCGCACCCGAACGACGTGGTCCAGCTCCCGAAGGTCCACGAGAACGACCTGGTGTACGTCGACGACGTCGAGTACCGGGTGACGATCACCGGTTTCCTGCTGGGCCAGGGGTCACGGAGAAGGCGATTCTCCACCTTCGACGTCCCCGAGGGCGGTTCCATCAGCGCCGGGATCTTCGCGCGCTTCGAACGGACAAGCCCGCCCGGCTCCTGAGCCGCGACACGGACCCCCGGTCGGACCCGACAACGGACACACCTACCGGATCTGGCCTTGAGGGACACCGGTGGCTATGATCCGCCGGCCGGGCCAAAGGGCCTGCGGGGGGCGTGTCTCGGAGAGGCGCGCAGCCAGGGGGCAAATCCATGGTATCTCTTCGAATGCTGCCCAGAAATCTGGTCCCGGCGGATGTCCTGAGCGAGGGCGCGCTCTGAGCAGTCATCGTCGGAGCACGCCGTCAGTTCGGTCGACGTTCCGCGCGGCCGAATCCGTCTCTCGCAAGGTCACGTGAGAGTGAATGGGTGAAAATGGTGACGTGACCACCCCGTGCCAGGCTGTCGCCCTACCGGCCGAGCTGGCCCACGCGCTCGACGCCACCGCCGAAGCCCGGGAGCAGTGGGCCCTGCAATCGGACGAGACGCGCCAGCTGTACGCGAGTTGGGTCGGGACGGCCGCTACTCACCGCAGCCGCCGGAGAAGAGCGGAACGGACGGCGAACTACGCGGCAACGGGTGTTTTGCATCGATCGGTGCAGCGACAGCGGGACCGCAGCATCGCCAGAGAGATGATCAGTGCTCTCTGGTTCTCGCTCGTTGGCAGCACCCTCGCCGGTGTCGTAATACTACTGGTGGACGGCCGCGTCAACTGGTATTCCGTGAGCATGCCGGCCCTCACGATCCTCGGTACAGCCGTCCAGAGGACGTGGCGCAATCGTCGCGCACCGGTCGCGCCCACCATGGGCAGCCTGACGAGGCCCTGATTGCCTCGCTGGCAGAGGAGCGGATCCGGGCGGGCGCGGATGGCATGTTCTGAGCGGTATTCCGGTTCACGCGAGGGCGCGGAGCCGGTGTGGCTTTGGCGGGTGGAAGATAGGCTTTCACTGGTTGGGCTGACCATCAGCCTCGTGATACCTGATTGGCGGGGCGTGGCGGTTTCGTGACAGTTCAACGGCGGGCGGGGGCGGCGCGGGAGCGAGTGCTGGCCGTTGCGTTGGAACTGTTCGCCCGGAACGGAGTCAGCGGTACGTCGATTCAGATGATCGCCGATGAGCTGGGTGTGACCAAGGCGGCCGTCTACTTCCAGTTCAACGCCAAGGAGGAGTTGCTCCGGGCGGTGGTCGCTCCGGCTCTCGAGGAGATGCGGAGGGTGACCGAGGCAGCCGAGGCCCGCCGCCGGCCGGCTGATCAGTTGTCCACCGCGCTGACGGGCGTGGTGGATATGATCATCAATAACAGCCGGCTGAACGCGGTCGTGTGGGCTGATCCCGCCGTGAGCCGCCTGACCCGGGAGGACCCGATTCTGCGGGATCTCGTGGCCAGGCTGGACCGGATCCTGGCCGGCCCGGACCCGGATGTCGAGGCGCTCGTGACCACTGTGATGGTCAGCGGAGGTCTGATGGCCGCGACGACGGATCCGCGGCTGGCCGACCTCGACAAGGACGTCCTTCGGCGCCAGCTGTTGAACACGGCGCGCCGCATGCTGGGCCTACGCGCCATCCGCACCCAGGTCTGAGGGCACATCGGCGTCCGCGGTTCGCATGGCCGCGCCGAGCGTGGGCAGCCTTTGCCGGCGCGAAAAACACCACCTTCCCCCTGGCGGGATCATCTCGCCCATGGCGGACAGCGGCCGGACTCGTGCGGCCGCTGTCCGAATTCCATCACCCGAGCGCGAGGCCGCACCCGGACCTCCTATGCCGGGTGGACACTCACCGGGATGCCGCAGTAGCGGACCATGCCGGTGACGATGTCGACCTGGCTCCTGTCCGTCAGCCGGTTGACGTTCGCCGACTGGTGGCCATGGGGTATCGAGACCGCTCCACGGCGGATGGTGCCGTCGACCTTCGCGATCCCGGTGATCTCGCCGCTGGTCGAGCGGACGGTCACCGGCTGGCTGTCGACCACGCCGGCCGCTGTCGCGTCGTCGGGATGCAGGATGATCTCGGGCTGTTCTCCGAGGTAGTCGAACTGGGAGTTCAGATGGCGCTTCTGGCGTCGTGGTGTGAGGACGAGCGGGGCGGGCGGCTGGAGCGCGGCCAGCTGGTCGACGAGCAGCCGGGGGGCGAGGCGCCATCCCCCCATCCGCTCGACGTGCCCGTCCACCCACGGCGCGGGAATCTCGCGGGGTACCTCGACCCAGCCTTCGGAGACGACCTCACCGAACGGGCGCCGGGCGTGGGCGGTGATCTCGGCGAGCAGGGTGTCGTCGGTGACCTGCCCGGATCTGCTGTCGGCGAGCTGGTAACCGAGGCGCTGTCCGAGTTCCGCGAGCACCCACCACACGGAACGCCGGTCCCCGACCGGTTCGACGACGGCAGGGGTGTGCTGGACGGCGACGCGCTGTATCAGGAAGTCCCACAGGCTCACGTCGGCCCGCTCCAGCTGGTCCTTGGTCGGCAGGACGTGGGTGGACAGGGCCGTCGTCTCGTTGCCGATGATCTCGATGGTGGCGAACAGCTCCAGGTCCCGCAGCGCGGGAACCAGCGTCTCGGTGTCGGGGAAGGCCGCGACGAGATGGCCGCCGAGATTGAGGACCGCCCGGATGTTGCCCGCGCGGATCTCGTCGGCCAGAACGGCACAGGGCCACTCGCCGAGAAAGGACTGTGTCTCCGGGCGGCTGCGCGGGCCCGGCCCGAACGAGCCTTCGGGCGGCGAGATCGGCAGCTTGAAGGCCTCCAGCTGGTTTTTGAAGCCGGGGTGGAACCATGCGCCGCCGGGCTGGTTCATCGACCCAGTGATGATCATTAGTGACCAGGCGAGCCACTGCGTGACGTTCGCGCTGGACGCCATGGTGACGCCGGTTCCGGTTTCGATCGCGACGCGCCCCGCTCGTCGCACGCCGGCGAGGAGCGCGGCCAGCTCGTCGGCGGAGACATCGGCGATTCGGGCGGCGTGCTCCAGAGTGAACGGCTCAACGGCGGCAGCCAGGATCTCGCCACCCTGGGTGTGACGGGAGAGCACCTCGCGGTCGGCGCCGTCGCGGAGGATCTCACGGACAAGGTAGGCGAGGACCGCGTAGTCGGTGCCGGGACGCGGCGCGAGATGGTGGCCGGCCAGGCGGGCGGTCTCGGTGTGACGGGGGTCGATGACCCACACCTCCGCCCGCTCCCGCAGCGCCCGTAAGGTGCCCGTGGGGTTCGGCATCGCGACGGTGTGCCCGTGGGACACCACCGGGTTGCTGCCGACGAAGAGGACGAACGAGGCGTTGTCGTAGTCGGGCCGGCCGCTGAGAGCCGGTGAACCGCCCACCAGATCCGCGGTCAGCACCTTGGCCGTTCCGTCGATGGTCATGGGACTGAACTTCGCCGGCGTGCCGATCGCGGCATGCAGGGCCTGCGCCATCCGGTAACCGGCGGCGTCCATGCCGATGCCGCTCCCGAAAAAGACACCGACCGACTCGGGCCCGTACCGCTCGATGATGTTTCGCAGCCGGGCGCCGAGATCGTCCAGGCACTCCTCCCACGTCGTCGGCCGCAGCTCCCCGTCGACCTTCATCAGCGGACGCTCGATGCGATCCGGATGATGGTGCATCTGTGGGAGTGACCGGCCCTTCGGACAGGTGTATCCCCGCGACAGTGGGTGGTCACGGTCGCCCCGTACCCGAACTACCTTGTCGCCAGCCGTCTCGACGAGGATGCCGCACACGGACGTGCAGATCCGGCAGAAGCTGCGGACCGTCCTCGTGTCGGTAACCGATATCTCCGTCATCGTCACCCTCCTGGTTCTGGCACCGGTTCACCAGCTCAGCTGCGGTGATCGCACGGAACCGGTCCGGCGAGGTCGTGTCGAGGGAGACGTTCACCCGGTCCAGGCCGGCCGACCAGCTTCGGCAGGCTGGCACGCAGCGTCGGCTCGCCGCCGGTGAGCCGGACCTCGGTCACCCCGAGCTGGCCCACCGCGATCCCGACCAGACGGACCACCTCGCCATCAGTGAGCGTGTCCGCGGTGGGCAGCCACTCCAGGCCGTCAGCCGGCATGCGGTAGGCGCATCTCAGGTTGCACCGGTCGGTAGGCGAGACACGCAGATCGGTCGAGATCCGCCCGAGCCTGTCGAGTAGACGCGCGCCTCCTAAGGCAGGCGTCACCGGAACCTCCGGAGGACGCTCCGGCCTTCAGACCTGGGAGGCATCCGGGTTACCCCGGAGCGGGGCCGTCTGAACATCGATTGATCCTCGTGGGCCGAGCGGCTCACGGCCTGGCGCGGCCGTCACCACTGGGAAGAGCCGACAGTTTTTGATCACCAGGTCGGCGCGCCGGGACCGGACGCCGACGTGACACTTCCAACCTGAGTGCGACTTAGCCTAGACGTGCGTCAAGGCTTTGCATAGACGAACGTCAAGGCCCACGGTCTTCGATCAAGCAGTCGACAACCTCGATCCGGATCTCGATGCGGTCCAGGTCGCCGTCCGCGGCGCGTTGCCCGTCCGGGGTCCTGTTGCGTCCGGTCACAGGTCGGAGGATAGCGGCGGCTTCGTCGCCGGCGGTGCGGTCACGCCCCTGTACGGGTGGCGGCCGGCGCCCGTCACGATGCCCACGGAGGTCACGGTTCGACCACCACCCGCAGCGCTCCGGCCTTGCGGTCGGCGGCGACCCGGAACGCCTCGACAGCGTCCTCAAGCGGGAACCGATGGGTTATCAGCGCGCGGGCGATCTCGGGACTGTCGGCGAGCATGGCCGCCGCGTCCTCCATCTCGCGCCCGTTCGCGTGCCGGCAGTAGCTCATCGAGGGGATGAGCCGGGCCTCACGGTGGAACAGCGGGGACCAGTTGACCTCCACCGTGCCCATGTGGAAGCCGACGACGACCACCGTCCCGCCCGGTGCCACGAGGTCGACGGCGCGGGCGAGGCTGGCCGACGTTCCCGCGGCCTCCACGACCACGTCGTACAGGCCCGTGGTCCCGACCTTGGCCCCGAGGCGCTCGCCGGCTTCGACCTGGTGCGGATGGCGTGCCTCGAGGTCCACCTCGGGAGCACCCTGGCGGCGCGCGCCGGCGGCGGCGAGCAGGCCGAGCGCACCTGCTCCCACGACAGCCAGCCGGGTGTCCGGACCGGTGCCGGCCAGCCGGAGGGCGTGCCAGGAGACCGACGCGGGCTCGACGAGCGAGGCGTCGCGGATGTCGAGACCGGGCGGCAGCGCGACGAGCCGCTGCGAGGGGACGCGGAACTGCTCGGCCATCCCGCCGTCCGCGCTGGAGCCCAGTGCCCGATGGATGTGGGTGGGGCACAGGTTGTACCGGCCGTCCAGACACAGGTCGCATTCCATGCACCCGTA
>NZ_SJXI01000089.1:0-1734 GCF_004337455.1 Parafrankia sp. BMG5.11
TGCCGGAGCCCTGGGAGTTGCCGGAAAATAACTTCTGCTTTTGACCATGCTCTGTGGGGGTAGGGTTCCGGGGGTGGAAGGGACCGAGGAGGTCCTGGCGGAGAAGTTCGCGGTGTTGCTGCCGCATCTGGACGAGCGTCGGCGGCGGCTGGTGCTGGGGGCGGACGCCAGGGTGTTGGGGCATGGCGGGATCCGTCTGGTGGCGCGGGCGGCGGGGGTCTCGCAGGACACCGTCTCGCGTGGGGCGGCGGAGTTGGACGGTGGCCAGCCGCCGTCCGGGCGGGTTCGGCGTGCCGGTGGCGGGCGTAGACAGGCGCGGGAGAAGGACCCGTGCCTGGTGGGCGCGCTGCTGGCGCTGGTCGAGCCCGACCAGCGTGGGGACCCGGAGTCGCCGCTGCGGTGGACGGTGAAATCGACCCGTGCGCTGGCGGGAGAGCTGACCCGGTCCGGGCATCCGGTGAGCGCGGACACGGTCGCGGTCCTGCTCAAAGCCGAGGGGTTCAGCCTGCAGGGCACCTCGCGGACAACCGAGGGCGCCCGCCATCCCGACCGGGACGGCCAGTTCCGCTATATCAACGACCGGGTCAAGGAATTCACCGCGGCCGGGCAGCCGGTCGTCAGCGTGGACACCAAAAAGAAAGAGGTCCTCGGCGACTACGCGGTCGCCGGCCGGGAATGGCACCGCACCGGGCAGCCGGTGCCGGTACGAACTCATGACTTTCCCGCCAAGGACGCACCCAAAGCGGTGCCCTACGGCATCTACGACCTGACCGCCGACACCGGCTGGGTGGCGGTCGGCTGCGACGGCGACACCGCCGCGTTCGCGGTGGCGACCGTGCGCCGCTGGTGGGACGGGGAGGGCCGGTACCGCTACCCGACCGCGACCCGGCTGCTGATCACCGCGGATGCCGGCGGGGCGAACGGCTACCGGGTCCGGGCGTGGAAGAAGAACCTGGCCGACTTCGCTCACAGCAGCGGTCTGGAGGTGACGGTCTGCCATTTCCCGCCGGGAACGTCGAAATGGAACAGCATCGAGCACCGGTTGTTTTCCAGGATCAGCATCAACTGGCGGGGACGCCCGCTGACCAGCCACGAGGTCGTCGTCCACACGATCGGGGCGACCACCACCCGCACCGGGCTGACCGTGCACGCCGAGCTCGACCCCGGCGCCTATCCCACCGGGGTCACCGTGCCCGACGAGGTCATGGCGACTTTGCCATTGACCGCGCACGACTGGCACGGCGCCTGGAACTACACCCTGCGGCCACAACCGCCGGCACCGGCCGTCGTCCCGCGTTACACCGACCGCGCCCAGCCCGAGGACCTCGCCCCCGAGTGGCTGCACCACCCCACCCTCACCGGTATGGAACGCCCCGCCTTCACCGCTTTGCTGGCTGCTGTCGAACGGTACGTGCTCGACCACCCACCGATCAGCTTGCATCACAAGCACGCCCGGTGCCGCGTCCTGCGCCGCGGTCCGTTGTCGCTGTCCGACCGGCTGCTGGTCACCGTGATCCACCACCGGTGGAAAACCCAACACCAGGCACTCACCCGACTGCTGGGCTCACCCCGAGCAGCCGTCAGCGACGCCATCCACGAGATGACCCCCGTCCTCGACGGCCTCGACCGCCACGTTCCACCCGCACCGATCACCGCGCCGACCGCGAGAGACCTCACCGCTCTGATCGACAAGAGCAACATCAAACCCTGAAGTTATTTTCCGGCAACTCCCTG
>NZ_SJXI01000090.1:0-7138 GCF_004337455.1 Parafrankia sp. BMG5.11
CGGCCAAGTTGGACGATGATGTCGATTACGCTGGCGGCATAGGCGATCGTGTCGCTCCGCGTCAGGCCGATGCCGGTCTGCATGACTATCAGTGCAAGCTGGTCCAGCGCACCGCGCAGGCTGTTGGCGTGGATGGTGGAAAAGCTACCCGGATGGCCGGTATTGATCGCGCGCAAGAAGCTGACGCTCTCCGCCCCGCGCAATTCGCCCAGCACGATCCGGTCGGGACGCAGCCGCAGCGCAGCCTGCAGCAGTTCGTTGGCGGTGACCTTGGCCTCGCCGAGTTCCCCCTTCACCGCCACCAGGCCGACGCCGTTCTCGCCGGGTAGCTTCAACTCCGGCGTATCCTCGACCAGGATCACTCGCTGGTCGCGAGGAATCTCGCCGAGCATGGCGTTGAGGAAAGTAGTCTTGCCGGTGCTGGTGCCGCCGGAAATCAGGATCGTCTGCCGCTCTGCGATGGCGGCGCGCAGGAACGCGATCGGCTCCGCCTGCGCATCCGGCAGCGAGGCAGTCGCCGCACCGGTGAGCGGGCCCGCGTCGTATGCATCCAGCGGCAGGTCCAGCCGCCGATGGCGCCGGATCGCCATCACCCAGTGCTTGCGTGAGGCGGGCGGACCGCAGAACTGCACGCGCGCGCCATCGGGCAATGTCGCGCCGAGCAACGGATGCTCGCGGTTTATGCCCTGGTGGCTGACGCGCGCGACCTGCTCCGCCAACCGTTGAACCAGCCGGTCGTCGATCTCGGGCGCGGCGATCCGCTGCATTCCGCCAAGCGTGGCATCCTCGATCCACACCTCGCCCGGCCGGTTGACCAGGATCTCGGTGACGGAATCGCGCGCCAACCACTGTGCGAACGGCGCGAGGTAGGCGTCGAGATAGACGCTCCGCTCGCCAACGGGCGCCACGCCGGGCAAGGGGTGGACGTCGGCGGTCATCGCGCGCGCACTACTTGACCGCCGCTACCTGGCTGAAATCGAGGTCGCGCGCGGTGAATACGCGGATCGGTTCGCCCTGGCGCACGCGCACGGTCGGCGCGATCTGCCCGTCCTGCTGCAGCGCGGTGCTGGCCGCGCTCGTTCCGCCGCCGAGCACTACCGACGCGCCGCCGGTGGCGAGGCCCCCGATGACCGACAGCAGCATGGCCGATCCGAAGCGCTTGAAGAAGTGGCTGTTCACCGTGCCCGTCAGTCCCGTCGTGCCGTCGAAACCAACCGCGGGAGAGGCCAGGTTGACCGAAGCACCGTCGGGCCGGATTAGCCGGGTCCAGATCACGTAAGCCCGCTTCTGCCCGCCTTGCAAACCGGACTGGTACTGGCCGATCAGGCGGCTGGAGCGCGGGACCAGCACACGGGTACCGTCGAAGCTGCGGACGTCCTGGCTCACCACCGCCCGCACGAAGCCCGGCACGTCGGTATTGATCGCGGTCTCCAATACCGCAGGGATCAGGGTGCCTTGCGTGACAGTCGTCTGCGGATTGACCATCGGCTTGGCCTGGGCGGTTCCGCCACCGATCCCGCCGACCTTGCTGGCGAAGTCGTTGGCATTCGCCGTCACCGCGTCCGGGTTGGCACCCGCAGGACCGGTGCCGGGTTCAGATGCGCTTTGCGCCAGGCTGCTTGCATCATACACCACCGTCGGGTTCGCGTAGGGATTGGCGACCGGCAGTTGGGAGACGCCCGGCGAGTATCCCGGCATGGACGACAGCACCGGCTGCGGTGCCGGATCGGGACGCGGCATGCCTTCCGGCTGCGGCTGGCCCGGCTGCGGCACGGTCGTGACGGCTTGCGGCGGGATCACAACCGTCTGCGGCAGGGCAGCCTGCTGCCCCCCTACGCCGGGTTGCGGCTGCTCAGTCCGCGCAGAATTCATCGACCACAGGGTGATCGCGCCAAGCAGCCCGATCACGCCCACGCCAGCAGCCAGGCCCATGCCGTCGGACTTGCCCTTGCGCTGCGTAACCGCAGGAAACGCATTGCGGCTGGCAAGGTCGATGATCTCCGCCGTCTCGCCCTCGCGCGGGTCAAGGTCGTTGGCGATCGTGTCGCCCGGCTTCTTCGCCGGCAGGCGCATGGCAAGGCGCATCAGCGAGATCCTTCTTTATCGGTGAATCGAGCCAATGCAGCTTGCGGACCCACAGGAGCGGTCCGAACAGGACCCGAGTTGATCAGCGAGGCACTGTCGTTGCCGGACCGCAGCACAATCTCGCGCGGCACACCGTCGATGACGATCATGTCGTCCCGGGCAGCAAAGTTCACCGGCCCTTCCAGCCCTTTGTTATCCTTGACGAGGATGGCGGGCATCGGCTGACCATCTGCCCACGTGATGAAGGTAGCAGTGCCGTCGTCATAAACTCGTTGGGGCAGAAGCTTCTTGTCACCCTTGGTGCGCCACGCGAAGTTCAACTTTGCAGGGTCGACAATGGCGTACGGGTTCGCTGCCGCGATGTCCGGCTCGGCGAATTCGTCGCCCGATGCGAGCTGCGGGGCGCTTCGCTGAGGTTCGTCCGGATAGGTGAACCGCAGCACATACAGCGGCTTTGCGCTCGCGCTGGCGACCAGATCGAACAGGTAAGTACGTCTGTCGGTCACCACCGTCATGTTGGTGCTGGCGGTCGTCGCCAACGGCTTCACGAACAGCAGGTTGGCGCGCTTGTTGGGGGTAACCTGCCACGCCTGGGAATCGCCTATGGCGACGTTTTCGATGTGCTCGTCCTCGCCAAACTGGATCGTCGCCTGGACCTTGGTGCGCCCGTCGATGCGCACCACCTGGCCTGCGTCGTAGAACCTCTCCACGATGCGTATGTCGTCCGCCAGTGCGCCGGCCGAGGTGGCCGTCAGGACGAGCGCGAAAGCTGCGCGGATCATTTCACTTTCTCCGAAAGGCGCGGGGGCGGCGCGCGGAAGCGGCTGCCGATGCCGCGGGCGCGCGATAGCGCTTCGCCGCTGGCCGCCGCCAGCTGAGTAGAACCTGAAGCGACCTCGCGGGTGATCACCCGGGTGTCGCGGCTTGCCGCCTGTGCCGAAGCGCCGGCATCGTTCGCCGCCGGAGCGACCGCGAACGAGGACACCGGAATGCGGCGGTCTGCGGCGACGGCCGCCGAGGCAGCGGCGGGTGCCGCCGCAGCCGGGGCGGGCAGCGCGGCAGGCACGGCCACCGTGGGAGCGGAGCGCCCCTCGGACGCGCCCTGCTCGGACACCAGGCCGAATACGCGCCAGCCAGACACCATCGTGCCGGTGACCTTGAGCACCATCACCATCAGCGCCATGTGCACCGAGCCGACAAGGAAAAACGCGACCGCTGCCTGGGGGTCGACCTGCCCCGGGGTCTGCACCAGCGCGGCGAGCACCGGCACCGCCAGTTCCAGCATCACGCTGCCCCCCAGCACCGCGAACAGCGGGACCAGCGCCAGCATCACCAGCCCCTTGAGCCAGCCAGTGAACAGGCCCCGCGTGCCCTGGAACAGCGCCAGCACCACGAAGATGGGCCCGACCGCGACCAGCACCGCCAGCGCGATGCGCGCGGTGACCAGCACGCCGACGGTGCCGAGCAGAAACAGCATCGCGCCCAGCCACATCATGCCTTCGGGCGAAAACGCGCCGACGTCCTTGCCTTCGGTCTGCGGACTTGCCTGCTGCAACGCCTGGAACACGACGTCGATCTTCTGCGCAAACACCTGTGTCGCCGAACCCGGGCTGCCGGTAATCACTCCCGCGATCCAGTCAGGCCCGCCGACGGTCAGGTTCAAAACCAGGGTGCTATACGCGACCCAACTGGTCACCAGCGTCAAAACCGCGCCCATGGTCATCATGCGCGGCGTCAGTGACCGGACGCTGAGGTTGGCGCGCCCCAGCAGAAGGTTGATGCCGAACCAGGCAACGAACAGCCCGAGCAGGATCGTGAGCACCGTCACCATCGCTCCGCCCGGCGCGAACATGCGGCCAAACGCGGCCGTCATGGTTTCCCCGGCAACGCAGTCCACCGCCCGCAGCGCGGCCGCCACGCCGTTGCCGAGCTCCTGCGCAGCGGCATCACAGGCCACGCTCATCCGCCGCGCCTCACTCGGCCGCCAGGCGAAGGGGAAGGTCGGCGTCCCCGCCATCCTCGAACGCTGGCGCGCCGCCCGGCCAGGCATGGCCGGTGAGCGGTCCGAACCAGTCGGCCGGATTGTCGCCCACTGCCTCGCGCAGCAGGTCGAGCCGCCGCACGCTGCTTTCGCGGCCTGACAACACCGCCAGCACCTCAGGCGCATTCGACAGATCGAGCCGCACCACCACGCTGGCATCCGGCTGGCGGATCAGGAACGCCCGGCTGTGGGCCGGCAGGCTGCGGATCAGGGCCAGTTCGTGGCTCGTTAGGCCGAACCCGTCGCAATAATCCTCTGCCCGGGCGCGGGCGTTCGGCATGAAGATCATTGTCGCGGTCTGTTCGACCAGAGCGGTGGCGATCCGGCTTTCCAGCGCGTCCCGCGCCGATTGGGTGGCGAACCCGACCAGCGCGTTGCGCTTGCGCAGCGTCTTCAGCCAGTCGCGGATGCGCGCCGCGAACACCGCGTCGTCCAGTGCCTTCCAGCCTTCGTCGATTAGGACCATCGTCGACTTGCCATCGAGCCGCTCGTCGATGCGGTGGAACAGGTACAACATCGTCGGCGTGCGCAACCGCGGGTTTTCCAGCAGCGCGGTCATGTCGAAGCCGAGCACGCGGGTGGACAGGTCCAGCCGGTCGCGTTCGTTGTCGAACAGCCACGCGTTCTCCCCGCCAAGGATCCAGGCCGACAGGCGGTCGGCAAGGTCGCCCGGCTGCGGGCGCCTGGCGCCCGACAGCAGCTCGCGGAAATGCCGCAGGCGGCGCAGCGAAGCGTCGTTGGCATACGCCGCATCGACCGCCCCGGCGATGGTCGCCAGCTCTTCCGGCCCTTCAGCCGCCAGGAGCACGCCCAGCCAATCGCGCAGGAACGCCCGGTTGGTCGGCGTGTCGGGCAGCGCCAACGGATTGAACCCGGTCGGTTCGCCCGCGGCAATCCGGTCGTAGCGCCCCCCGATGCCGCGAATGAACAATTCGGCGCCGCGGTCCTTGTCGAACAGGATCGTGCGGGGGGAGAACTTCTGCGCCTGCGCGGCCAGGAAATTCATCACCACCGTCTTGCCCGATCCCGACGGCCCGATGACGGTGAAGTTGCCCAAGTCGCCGTTGTGGAAGTTGAAGAAGAATGGCGTCTGGCTGGTGGTCTGCAGCAGCGTGACCGCCTCGCCCCAGTGATTCCCTTCCGCCTGGCCCAGCGCCATGCCGTGCAGGGAACCAAAGCTCGCCATGTTGGCGCTGGAGATCATCGCCCGGCGGGCGATGTACGCCTCGTTGCCCGGGAACTGGCCCCAGAACGCCGGCTCCAGGTTGGTGTCCTCGCGCACGACGATCGCGCCGGTGTCCGCCAGCGCGGCGGCGCACGATGCAGTCGCCTCGTCGAGCGCGGGCAAGTGCGGGGCGCGCACCAGCACCGTCAGGTGGTGATCCCCGAACCCCACCGCGCCGTTGCCGAGCGCATCGCGGGCGGCCAGCATATCGGCCCGTTCGGCCATCGCTTCCTCGTCGGCCGACTTCAGGCGCCGGATCGCCAAGTCCATCCGCTCGCGCGCGGTGGTCCGCTCGGTGGGTGCATAGCTTTCGGACACGACCATCTCGAACGGCTGGCGCAGGAGCGCGTCGAGCAGCCCGGGGCTGGTCGCCTCCGGATAATCCTTGAGACTGAGGATCGCGGCAAAATCGGGCTCGCCGCTGCCGCGCAGCTCCATCGCATCGAGCCCGAAGCTCGCTCGCCGATAGGGTAGCATCTGGCCGATGTCGGTCCCCGGCGCGGGCCGGCGTACCGGGCGCATCTCGCCGTTGTAAAGCGCGCTCAGCAGCTCCAGGATTTCGTTGTTGGTGCCGCCGCTGGGCCCCTGGTAATCGCCGAGCAGCGCCGCGCCATAAGCCTGCAGCGAGGCGACCAGCCCGGTGGCCGCCGCCTTGAGCGCGCGGATGTCCTTGGGGTCAGCTTCCACCTCGGATTGCCCTCCGCCCCGCTTACCCGCGCGGCTCCACAGCTTGCTCGCTTTCTCGGCCAAGCCTGCGCGCCCTCGAGCCGGCCGACGGATGAGGGTGACGAACTGGTCGTTGACGAACAATGAGCCGCTGCCCAGCCGCTCCTTCCAGCGCCGGTCGATGTGTGCGCTCAGAGCATCGGGGAACTCGGCCTCAAGCTCGATCTGCACCCGCCGACGCACGACGTGATGATACAGCGCGAACCGGGCGTCGAGCGTCGAGCGCAGCATCACCTCGCGGGTGGCGGCGTGGTGGTTGAGCGCGTCGGAATCCTCGGTTTCGAACAGCAGCCCCGGCACCTGCAGCGCGGTCATGACGCTGCCGTCGCGCAGCAACACGGTGCTGCCGTCGATCAGCCGCAGATACGGCAGGCGATCGCCTGCGCGCGCTTCCTTTGCACTCCACGCGGCGGCGCCGATCCACTTGGTCATGGCCAATCCCTCATCGGCGCGGCCTCTCGTTCACGCGGCATAGCTGTTGCAGCCCCACCGCGACCAGTTGCGCACCCGTGGACACTTCGAGACCTTGGTCAGCCACAAATCGAAAATCCGCGGCTCTCGCAGACAGGCGAAATAGCCCACCAGGTGTAACCCCGCCGCGGCGGCCAACGTCCACCAGCTGCCGGTGATCAGGAACAGTTCGGTGGTCAGCGCGAAGTTGATGATGAAATAGTTGTAGGTCACGCCCGCGAACATCTGCGGCCGGGTCAGCGCACGGTGGACGCGGTGACGTGCCAGTTCCACTGCCCTACGCCCCCGCCGCCGCGCCCTGGATGCCGGCGACGATCGAAGCGGCGCCGAACAGGATGAACACGCCGATGATCACGGTCGCGCCGAACCGCCAGTTGAGCCGGCCGGTCAGCATCATGAAGCCGACCGCAGCCACCGCCATGACCGCGACAGCGGTGGCGACGTTCCCCAGCAGCGTGCCCTGCAGCCAGCCGAGCGCGGCGACGATCGGCCCCGAGCCTTGCGGATCGGCGGCTTGCGCGAACGCGGCAGTGGGGCTCATCAACAGGGCAAAGGGCAGGAGGCGGGTCAAACGCAGCATGGTCTAGTTC
>NZ_SJXI01000091.1:0-32915 GCF_004337455.1 Parafrankia sp. BMG5.11
CACCCCACCTGAGACACGCTCTGAATGCTCGAAGATGCCGGAGGTCCGATGTCTGCCGGTGTGCGACAAGGCGACGGTTTCTTCGGGCTACAGCCGCTCACGGGTCGCGACCTGCACACCGCGCCGTATGCTGGCCCTAGTTCGCAGCCAGCCGGAGACACCAGCGAGGAGGCCCTCGTCCATGAGCACTCCAGAGATCGGCCATCCGCTGTACCCGCCGCTGCGCCCTGCGGTCACCGTCGAGGAGCTCCTGGCCGCGAGAGGTACACAACCCATCCGGTCCCTCGACGACCTGGCCGCCGACACCTTCGATTCCGACGAGGAGCTCGACGAGTTCCTCGCGTTCACCTACGCCGAGCGTCGTCGCGACGTCGCCTGAGCCGCCGCCGTGCAGCCTGTCGTCCTTGACACCGACGTCGCCTCCCTGAGTCACAAGCGCAGACTCAGCGGGCCCGTGGCAACCCGCCTGATCGGCCGACGGCCACTGATCACGTTCGTGACCTTCGGTGAGCTCACCAAGTGGACCGACCTGCGAGACTGGGGCAGTCGCCGACGTCAGGAACTCGCCGACTGGCTCTCCGGAATCCCTGTGCTGCCCGGCGACGAAGCAGTCGCCGCCACCTGGGGCAAACTCTCCGCGGCCGCCACCCGGGCCGGACAGCCCCGCCCGGTCAACGACATGTGGATCGCGGCCTGCTGCCTCACCCACAATCTGCCGCTCGCCACCTTGAACCTGAAGGACTACATGTACTTCAGGGATCATCACGGTCTACGGATTCTCGGCGAGGAGTAACCGCCGCTCGCCACCTACACGTACGGGACTATGGCGGAGTCAGGCGTGTCTGTGGACGGTACGTTCGACCGACGGCCCAGTCGCCGACGTCAGCACCGAGCGTGTGGGGCTCCAAAATCCAGGTGCGGCCTGTGAGCTGCTCTTTTGTAGCTCGGGTGATCGTCTGCGGGGGTCGTCAGGCGGCGTTGCGGTATTCGTTGATCAGCCCGTCGAGGACGCGTGTGCGACGGACGGTGGAGGCCGAGGTCGGGGCGACGGCGGGTGGCGGGTCGGGTGGGTGCTGGCCGAGGGAGCGGTGGGGTCGGTGGGTGTTGAAGTGCTCGGCGTACGTGGCGAGGACCGACGTCAGGTGCTGTTCGGAGACGATCAGCAGTCTGTCGGTGCATTCGCGGCGGGCGGTGCCGACCCAGCGTTCCGTGATCGCGTTCGCTTTCGGAGACTGTGGTGGTGTGTGCATCACGTCGATGCCGGCTGCGGTGAAGACGGCGTCGACGGAAGCCGTGAATTTCGTGTCGCGGTCACGGATGAGGAACCGGAACCGGTGGCTACGCTCCTCGAGGTCCATCAGCAGGTTTCGTGCCCGTTGGGTGACCCAGGCCGAGGTCGGATGCTTGGTGACCCCGAGAACATGGACGTGGCGGGTGGCGTGTTCGACGACGAAGAACACGTAGATCCGTTGCAGGAACACGGTGTCCACGGTGAAGAAGTCGCAGGCCAGCAGGCTGGAGGCCTGGGCGGACAGGAAGGTGCGCCAGGAGGTGTCGGCCCGGCGGGGTGCGGGGTCGATGCCGGCGCGGTGCGGGATCCGCCAGACGGTGGCGACTCCGACCGGGTAGCCCAGCCCGATCAGTTCTCCTTGGATCCGGCGGTGGCCCCAGGTCGGGTTCTCCTGGGCGAGGCGCAGGACCAGATCGCGGATCTCCCGGTGGATCGGGGGCCGCCCAGGGGTCTTGCGAGGGTAGGTCCATTTTCGTGCGAGGAGTTCCCGGTGCCACCGCAGCACGGTGGCCGGGGTGACGAAGAACGAACCCTAGCAAGCCCGGGGTAACAGCCGGGACAGGGCTGCGAGGATCAGCCGATCCGCCGGTTCCAGCGCCGGGCGATGGACCTGTCGTCGCAGCACCGCCACCTGGTGCCGTAGGACGAGGAGCTCCACGTCTTTCGCGGTGTCGCCACGCACGCGGAGCAACATCAGTCCGAGAGCGTTGCGTGTCAGGGCGTAGAGCAGCGACCACACCATGACCATCCAGCCTGCCCGAGGCGGGCCCTGTCCGGCGGGTAAACGCGCAGGTCACCGCCCGAATCGGGGTTCTGGAGCCCCACAGGGTCACCGCCAAGTCCCGGGACTTGGCGGTGACCCGCTCAGGCGGTCGCGCGCCGCAGCACCAGCCACGCCGCGCCGCCGAGCGCCAGCGCGAACACCAGCGGATACGCGGTGAACAGCGTGAGCGAGGGCTGGCCACCGAGGAAGCTCCCGATCGAGGGCCACCAGTTCTGCGTCTTCGCCAGGGCACCCATCGCGACGAGCAGCACGACGCTGCCGAAAATGGTGAGGTAGATCCCGGTATGACGCCAGCGCTGGAACACCACCCCCGCCAGCACCCCGATCGCGGACACCGCGACCAGCGGTCCACTGTAGACAAGCCACAGCGCGAGCGGGTTGCCGTGGCCCAGCACGTCCAGCCCGAAGATCCGCGTCTCCCGTCCCCAGCCGCCGGTCAGCCGCTCGACGATGTCGAACGCCACCAGCCCGAGCCCGAGGAGCAGCGCCTGGCCGAGGACGACCAGTGCGGTGGCCGCGGCGAACGCCCGGCGGGTGACGCCGAGCCCCAGTGTGAAGGGGAACACCTGCGTCATCGTCTGCAGGTGCGCGGAGGCGATCGCGCCCAACAGCATCGGCAGCAGGTAGATCTCGTGTGCGCCGCGCGCGGTTTCGCCGTTCGAGACGTCGATGCCCCAGCCCAGCAGCGGCATCGCGGCCAGCGCGAGCAGCGGGTAGCCCAGCAGCGCGGGCCAGTGGACGAGCTGGATCCGGACGACGTCGAGCACGCGGGGCATCAGGACTCCTTCCCGGCGGCGACCGGCCGGCGGTTGCGTTGGGTGGTGCGGACGACGAGCTGCTGCAACGAGACCGGCTCGAAGTCCAGCCCGGGTTCGAGCCGGTTCCCGGCGCCGGCGAGGGTGACGCGCAGGGAGCCGCCGACCTGCTCCCGGTGCAGCTCGTCGTAGCCGGCGACGAAGCGCTCGACGGCGCCGGCGGGGCCGGTGACCGCGACGGTTTCGCCGCGCAGCGTCTCGGCCTCGGCGTCGATGAGCACTCGGCCCGCGTCCAGCAGCACGACGTGCTCGATCAGGTCGCTGACCTCGTCGATCAGGTGTGTGGAGAGCACGACCGTGCGCGGGTGCTCGGCGTAGTCGGCCAGCAGCCGGTCGTAGAACAGCTGCCGCGCGACGGCGTCGAGGCCGAGGTAGGGCTCGTCGAACAGGGTCAGCGGGGCCCGCGAAGCCAGCCCGATGATCACCCCGACCGCGGACAGCTGCCCGCGCGAGAGCTTGCGGAGCAGCCGGTCGACCGGTACCGCGAAGTCCGCCAGCAGTGCCGCGGCGAACGCCGGATCCCAGTGGGGGTAAAGCAGTTCGGCGGCCCGCAGCGCGTGCCTGACCCGGAACTTGTCCGGGTAGTGCTGGCTCTCCCTGATGAAACACACCCGCGAGAGCACGTCGGCGTTCTCGTACGGGTGCTGCCCGAAGACCTCCACCTCCCCGCCGGTCTCGAACGCCTGCCCGGTGAGGATCCGCATCACCGTTGTCTTCCCGGCCCCGTTGCGGCCCAGCAGACCGTGGATCGTGTTCTCGGCCAGCTCCAGGCTCACGCCGTCGAGCGCGGCGACGTCGCCGTAGCGCTTGGTCACCCCGGCCATCCGCACGACGTTCATCGTTCGGGCTCCCAGACGTCGATCAGCTTCTTGATCTCCTCGGCGTCCATGCCGAGTTTGCCCGCCTCCGCCATCAGCGGGGCGAGGAACTGCCGCGTGAAGTCCCCGCGCCGCCGCTCCAGCAGCTGCGCGCGGGCATCCGTGGCGACGAACATGCCGATGCCTCGTCTCTTGTAGAGGATCCCGTCGGCGACGAGCTGGTTGATGCCCTTGGCCGCGGTCGCCGGGTTGATCCGGTGGAAGGCCGCGAGCTCGTTGGTGGAGGGCACCTGCGTGTCCGCGGCCAGGCTCCCGTCGACGATCGAGTTCTCGATCTGCTCGGCGATCTGGAGGAACAGCGGCCGTCCGTCGTCCTTCACGCCGACCACCGCGCGCCGCGGTTCGTCGGTCCATTACTCATGTAACTAACCGTGGAGGCTCGGGCGGGCGTTGTCAAGCCCGTCCGGACTGAAGGTGACCCGTTCCTGTTCACGCCTGGGCTCTTTGGGGCAGGCTGGCCTACAGGGTGTTCACCGCCGCCGCAGGGTCAGCCTGACCCGCCGGGACCGGGACGCGCACCTGCCGCCGGACCTGGCCGGACGGGACTTCACCGCACCGGCACCGGACCGGGTCTGGACCGCCGGCTACGCATGAGGCTGCTGAAGAGCCACCTAAGCGGCTGGCAGGTGAGGTGAGGCTTGCGGCAGGTGAGACATCCGACGGAAGCCTCGAGGAGATCTTGAAGCGCATCCCGCGGTGGGATGTCGACTGGGGCAACGTCGCGCTGTCGTCGATGCCGACAACGCGCGGCTGGGAGACGCTACCGATCTACCACCTATGCGCCGCCTATGCGCTCAGCAACCGCATGGTCGCGGCCATTCCGGACTGGTTGACGAGCGGTCGCTCGGCGGAAAGACCGCTGTCATCGGCGGGTGGTCGTGGCGGTGAAGAGTCGCGGCATGCGACGAAAGATGTTGGCTTCCCTCGCCGTCGGGTCGGCCCTCGCCGCCGGGCTGCTCCCGGCTGGTGCCGGACAGGCCGCTGGTCCCGGCAGCGGCCCCACCGGCCCCGGCTTCACCTTTGCACTGCTCGGCGACACGCCCTACGGGGACGACCAGCGGGCGGCCTTCCCGGCCCTCGTCGACACGATCGACACAGACCCGGACGTGCGCCTGGTGCTGCACGCCGGCGACGTCAAGAACGGCTCCTCGACCTGCGACGACGCCCGCTTCGCCGACCTGGCCGCGCTGTTCGGCACGTTCGACGACCCGTTCGTCCTGACGCCCGGGGACAACGAGTGGACCGACTGCCACCGCACCGCCGCGGGCGGCTACCTTCCGACCGAGCGGCTGGAGGCGGTGCGCGAGGTCTTCTTCCCGGACCCGGGCAAGACGCTCGGACAGCACCCGATGCCGGTGTTCACCCAGGCCCGTGACGCCGCCCACCCGGCCTACGTCGAGAACGTGCGCTTCACGGAGGGCCGGGTCGTCTTCGCGGCGGTGCACGTCGTCGGCAGCGAGAACGATCTGGAACCGTGGGCCCAGCTGCCCGGCGGCGACCAGCCCACCGTTCGGCTGGCCGAGTTCGAGGCCCGCAAGGCCGCCGCGCTGGACTGGATCGACGGAGCCTTCGAGACCGCCGACCGCACCCGGGCGGCGGGCGTGCTGCTCCTGATGCAGGCCGAACCGCTCGACACCCCCGGCTTCGCCGAGATCCGGCAGCGCATCGTCGACCAGACCCGCGCCTACGGTAAGCCGGTCCTCCTGGTGCACGGCGACGAGCACGTCTACGAGGTGGAGCCGGCGTACGCCGGCGTCGCCAACCTGACCCGGCTGGAGACCTTCGGGTCCACCGCCGCCACCTGGCTGCGGGTGACCGTCGACCCCACCGCTCCGGGCGTCTTCTCCTGGGAACCGAGAACGGTCCCCGCGAGCTGACCGGGCAGCGGGAACGGACGAGCTGGTGAAGAACGGACAACCGGATCCAGATCCATCAGCTGTCCACCCGCCGACACGATAGGCCGTGCAGCGCGGTCCCAGGCCCGTTGTCCAGTCCCAGCTGATTCTTGACGTTTCGGTTCCGGCTGATAGTTGACGGGGGGCTAGTCCTTGATCTGTTGGTGGGATTCGCTCTCGTGGCGGGGCCTGATCCGGTAGATCGTCGTGTATGACGCGGGTGCAACTGAGGGACGAGGAGTGGGAGTTCATCGGGCCCTACCTGCCGATCGGCAGGTAGGGCCCGTATCCCGAGCGGTTGCGGCTGCAGTTCGAGGGCGTGGTCTGGCGGTTCAGGACGGGCGGGCAGTGGCGGGAGATACCGAGGGAGTTCGGTGCCTGACTGACCGTCTACAACCGCTTCTGGCAGTGGAGGAATGCCGGCGTCCTCGAAGCCCTGCTGGAGGGCCTGATCGCCGAGGCCGCGAAGCGGGGTGAGGTGGACCTTGCGGGGCTCCAAAATTCGGGTTTCGGCCTGTGAGCTGGTCTTTTGCGGCCGAGGTGATCGTCTGCGGGGGTCGTCAGGCCGCGTTGCGGTACTCGTTGATCATGCCGCCGAGGATGCGGGTGCGCCGGACGGCGGACCCAGGGGCGGGGCGACTGCAGGGGGCAAGTCGGGTGGGTGCTGGCTGAGGAAGCGGTGGGGTCGGTGAGTGTTGAAGTGTGAGGTGCTGCCCGTTTTCGGGCAGGCCGCCGTGGCCCGGGCTGCTGGTCGGGGCCATGGCCTACTGGTCCCGACCACCGGTGTCATTCTGGGGTCGGGGCCCGCGTGCCGTCTACGGACGTGCGGCGGCGTGGCTGCGCGTTTCCGCTGGTAGATGACCTGTTCTCGCGGTTGGGGATGGAAATTGTGGGGCCGGGGATGGTGGGGTGGCGGTTCGCATTGTGTGCGGTTCTGCCCACTCTTCCTCTGTCCTACCTGCGGTTTCACCGTACCGATGGTCCAGGCTGCGGGTTGTGCGGTGCACGGACAGAGTAAAATTTTCCCTGTCTGGGACGCACACTGACCGATGATCTGCGAGTTCGCCACGCGGGCTTGTGTCGGGTTCGGGAGAATGCGAGGTTCTGGATCATCTTGCGGTAGCTGGCGCGCGACAGCGTGATGACCTGCTGGACGGCGCGGGGGTCATCGGAGGCCAGGGCGATGTCGGCGGAGGAGATCGTGACTCTCGCCGAGATCACCGGACCGCTGGCCTGTCCCCGACGGCTCTGGTGTGCGCTGACAATCTTCGCCAACGCCGCCCTGTTGCGCGCCGAACTGGGCCGAGCCGCCGAGACCGGGGCCGACCAGCCGCCGAATCATTCGGACGTCGCCACCAGCGGCGGATCGGACGAAGCGACGACGACGAACAACTGAGGTGGTCGCTCTACGTCACGGACCGCCACTCCGGCGAGTCGCTGGACGATCACGATCCGTACGCCACGTGTGTGGACTCCACTCGCACAGCGGTCGGCGCCGGTAAGGCGGACGCCGATCGGCACCGCCGGGGCGACGGAAACGGACGTCGGACGGCGCCGCCGGGAAAACGTGAACGGACGCCAGGCGGCACAGCCGAGGAGGCGGAATCGGCCGCCTGGTCTGGCCCGCCTGGCCTGGCCCGACCTCTGGCCACGCTGGCCGGGGATGTCAGCTGACTGCCAGGACGACGGCGGCACCGAGGCTGCCGAGCCCGACGGCGAACGCCATCTCGGGCAGCCCACCGTCGCGCCGCCGGAAGAGGCGGTCGAGTGCGAGCCGCCCCGCGCCGATCGCCGCTACCGCGGTCGCGACCACCGCGATACACAGCGGATACTCCATGCCGCCGTCGGTTGCCCACAGTCCCCGCGGCACGGTCACGATCATCGCATTGATCATCACGCCGATCACGGCCGCGGCCGCCAACGGAGTCAGCAGGCCCGCGGCCAGGCCGAGGCCGCCGAGGAGTTCGCCTGCGCCGGCCAGCCCGGCGAAGAAGGTGCCGGGGTGGTAACCAAGCTGGGTGAACCCGCTGCCGGTCGCGGTGAGGCCCTCGCCGCCGAACAGGCCGAAGAGCTTCTGCGCGCCGTGCCCGGCGAGCAGCAGGCCGAAGGTCATCCGTAGGAGCAGCAGCCCGAGGTCGCCGGCGGACACGGCCACGGGACGCGCGACGGGGCGGGACGCGTCGGGTGGGGCTGGGGTGGCGGGTAGAGCTGGGGTGGCGGGTGGTGGGCGGTGGGGCGTCCGGTGCCGCTCGAGAAGTTTCATGTCGAGACCTCGATTCGGAGGCACACATGGTGATGTTCTGGTTGCTAGGGGTTCTGCCCACGGTGCCGGGCCGGTACCAGCACGCCCATGATGTGCTGGTGCTTGCGATCGAGCGGGAACAATGGGCGAAGTCCGGCATACAGCTCGCCCGACGGCTGCGGCGTCACGGCGACGCGGCGGCAGTCCGGTCCGGCCGTCGCTGAGGGTGCGCCCGACGACGCCCCGGAGGACCGCCGGTTTGCCGTCAGGACGGCGAGAGCACCCGCAGACTCGCCGTCGCGCCGGGAGTCGACCGTCCGGCGGGGTTCCAGAGCACGAGAAGATCCTCGCCTGTCCCGGCCACGCCGGCCAGACCGGTACCCCAGGACGGCAGCGGGGTCCATGTGCCAGCGGTCTCGTCCAACACCTGTGTCGGTACGCCGGCGCAGGACGGGAGCGCCACCGCAACCGCGGCGGCCGGTTCGCGCAGGGCCACCACTGAGGTCGGGCAGAGGGCCGACCTCAGTACGGCGGGGCCGGGCAGGGGTACCCACTGCCCGGTCGTCACGTCCAAGGCGGGGGAACTCGTAAGTCGTCGCCCCCTTCGACAGGTCGACGACGATGCGCATGGCGTTCGGGTCGAGCGTGGTGACCGGGATGGGTGACCTCTCAGCTCCTCGCGGCGAACAGGTCGACCCGGCCCGTCGAGACGGCGGCGACCGCGCCTCCGTCGACGAGCAGGTCGATTCCGGTGATGAACGAAGCGTTGTCCGACAGGAGGAAGTCAACGGCGGCGGCGATGTCGTCCGCCGAGCCGAGCCGGCCGGTGCCGGACGCCGCCACCATGGCGCGCATACCAGCGCCGGACTCGCTCGCGAGCTCCTGCTGTCCCATCTTCGTCGAGATGACGCCAGGACTGATCGAGTTGACCCGGGCGCCTCGTGCGCCCCACGCGTTGCTGGCCGAACGCACCCGCAGCTGGTTGGCCCGCTTGGCGAAGGAGTAGGCGTAACCCGCGCTCGGGAACGCGTCTACCGCCGTGAACGGCAGGTTCAGCAGCTCCTCGGTGGCGGTGTTGGCCAGCTGAGCCTCGATCTCGCGGGCTGGCGGGGGAGCGAGGTAGCCGGACATGCTCGAGATGACCACGCCGGCGCCGCCCACGGTGACGACCTCGGCGAACGCGTCGAGCACCAGCGCGGTACCGAGCAGGTCGACCTTCAGGATCGCGTCGACCGGCGCCTGCGTGGGGGACAGCCCCGCGGTGTGGACCACGTGCCGCACCGGGCCGAGGGCCGCGGCGGCCCGCGCGAGCGCGTACACGGACTCCCGGGACGACACGTCCACGACCTGGGCCGTCACCTGCTGGCCCTCGTCGCGGAGGTTCTCGGTGACGGCGTTCAGCGCCGTCTCGTTGTAGTCGGCCAGCAGTACCGTCTTGCCCGTACCGACCCGGCGGGTTACGGCGACACCCATGCCGCCCGTGCCGATGACCACCAGTACCTCGTTCGGCATGCCTCAAGCTCCCAACGTCTAATTCCGAGACGATCGGTCTCGGATCAGGGACTATACGCTCGCAGTCCCGACCGGGTCGCGCTCCTAGACTCACGTGGATGACGGGCGGGCGCCGGCGCAGTGAGAGCTCGCGGCGGGCGATCCTCGACGCGGCCCGCGGCCTGCTGCTCGAACGCGGTTACGAACGGTTGACGATCGACGCCGTCGCCGCCCAGGCCGGCGTCGGAAAGCAGACGATCTATCGCTGGTGGGGGTCGAAGGGCGCCGTCGTCGCCGATGCGGTGCTCGAGGGCGGGCTGGCGCCACCGTTCGTCCCCCTGCCCGACACGGGAGACATCGAGACCGATCTGCGCGCCTGGCTGCGGGCCTGGACCACGCATCTGGCCTCCGGTGTGGGCACGAGCCTCATCCTCGCCCTCACGGCGGCCACGGCCGAGGACCGCGCCGTCGCCGATGTCCTCTACGAGCGCTTCACCGGACCCCACGAGCAGCTCCTGCGCGACCGCCTGGAGAGTGCCCGCGCGGCGGGTCAGCTCGGGTCGCAGGTGCCGGTCCCGACGATCGCCGGCGTGCTGATCGGCTCCCTGCTTTATCGCGTCCTCAGCAGGCAGGCACCGCCGACGGCGGACGACGCCGACATGGTCGTGCGCCTGGTGCTCGCCGGGGTTGCCTGATCTGAACCCATCATCCCATGAGCAGCAGAACGGTGCCGTAGTCCGCCGTTTTGGCCTTCGGAAGTTAGCGCGTGAACTTCTTCGCCGGTGGCCCCGTCATCAGCTGACATATCTTCAAGCGGGCGTCATCGACTCCTGCAAGGAATCACCGAGCTGTTCCCGGTCTCCGGTCTGGGGCACTGAGGTGCCCGGATAGCCGGCCACCCGATCACCGCGACCCAGCGCCTGAAACTGGACTCGGACGGTCTCATCTGCGAGATCACACTGCCAGGCGGCGCACCTCCCGACTGAACCGTTTTTGGTCTTCTCTGGAATCGAACGCTTCCCGCCTGATCGGGTTCGAGGACGCGGGCCGGCGCTTCAGGGGGCGCGGCGCCCGGCCCCGGCGTGCAGCGCCCATTCCCGGGCCGCCGCGAGCACCAGCAGCACGACCACCAGAGGCACGCCGAAGAAGACGACGAGTCCGAACCCGATGTTGGCGCCGATCACTCCGGCGGTCGCGACGTGGTACCCGAAGCCGAGGATCACGCCGACTCCGACGAGCGGACACACCACCTGCCACCGGCGCCGGTCGGTGGCGCCGCGGCGGCCCCCGTGCAGCAGGAGCGCCGCGGCGGCTGCCGCCAGGAGCAGAGCGATAACGCCGATGGTCGTCATCCACCCGGCCGGGATGTCCAGCGGCCGGACGGCGTAGTCGAGTTCCGACCGCGGGACGCCCCGGTAGTCGTCCTGTCCCAGCAGTCCCACGACCGCGACCGGCACGGCCGCGATCAGAAGGATGGCGGCCCCACCGTGGAGGGCTCGCGTGAGAGTGGAGGTCGGCGTCCGCGGCGGCGGCGAGGTGGGCATGAGAGCCAGTCTTCCCATCAGCCCCCGGGACGGCCTGAGCGCGAATACTCAAACTCACCGGGCGGTTCCGACGGCCGGGAGCCGGTGATCATTCCGCTCATTCCGCGGCGGGCCGCGGGGCGCTGTCCGGGGAGTGGGGGCCGAGTGGCGTCCTACTCGATCACTCGCAGGGTGGACGGGACGTCCATCCGGCGTACCCGCCGGGCGGACAGCAGCGGGGCGACGGCGACCGCGAAGACTCCCAGCAGCAGTGTGGTCAGCAGGGTGGGAACCGACAGCACGGCCCGGATGCCCAGGTCGGGCAGGGTGTCGGCGAGCAGGACCTCGACGGTCCAGCGCAGCGTCCAGTAGCCGGCTACCAGGCCGATCACCGTGCCGAGCAGGCCGATCAGCGCGCTCTCGGCGACGGCGAGCGCCAGCACCCGGCGCGGGGCCAGCCCGAAGGCGAGCATCGTCGCCTGCTCCCGGCGACGCTCGTCCATCGCGATGCTCATCGCGTTGTAGGCGATCAGCAGGGCGAGCAGGAGCACCGCGATCTCGGCAATCCGCAGGATGCCGACGAACGTGCGTAGCAGCGCACGGATCTCCTCGATGCTCCCCGTCGCCGGGACGACGGAGCCGACCCCGGGGACGGCCGCGAGCGTGCGCATCGCGTCGAGCTGGTCGTAGCCGGGCGCGGGCAGGACGGTCAGCACGTTCGTCAGGCCGGCGAGGCCGAACGAGCCGGCGTCGGCGGCGTCGAGGAAGGCCACCGAGCGGACCGGGAAGCTGTGGATGCCGGCGACGCGCAGCGGGGTGTCGACCGTCTGGTAGCCGTCGCCGGCCCGGCGCGGATGGCGTAGCAGGACCGTCCCGCCGACGCCCACGCCCAGGTCGTGGGCGGCCTTGGCGGCGAGCAGCAGGCCGCCCGTCGCACTGCCCTCGGTGATCGAGGGTGACCAGATGCGGTTGTCGACGTCCAGGATGTAGGTCAGGGTGTCGATCGGTTCGTGCGGTGCCGAACCGGGCGGGCCCAGCAGCCTGGTGGGCAGGGCGAGCGTGGCGTCGGAGCCGCGGACCGCCGGTGAGTCGGTGACCGCGGTGACGGTGGGCGAGGTGACGGGCTGCACCGACGGCAGCGTCACCCGCAGCCGGTCGGGGCTGGTGGACGTCAGCTCGGTCTCGGCGGCGTCGGTCGTCCGGGTGAAGGTGTCGAGCTGGCCGGTGAACACGACCTGTGCCGTGATCGCCGCGGCGATTCCCAGGGCGGTGAGCAGCATCCGCCGCGGGGCGCGTGCCAGGTTGCGCGCCGGCATCCGGGCCAGGCTCCCCCCGGGCAGCGGGAACCCGCGCCGCCGCCGCCGCGGGCGGCCGCGGGCGCGGGCGCGGGTGGAGCCGGAGATGGCCGACGCGTGGATCGCCCGCACCGGCTCGACCCGCACCGCCCGCCACACCGGGTGGACCGCCGCGACCAGCGGCAGCAGCAGGCCGACCGCCGCGGCGCGGGCGAACACCCCGACCTGGAAGCCGGTGCGCCAGTCCGGCAGCGGCCACACGTCGCGCAGCATCGCGCCCATCGCGGCAGTGATGATCATCCCCGTGGCCAGCCCCGCGAGGACCCCGAGGATCCCGATCTGCAGCCCCAGCAGCAACGGGCGCAACGCCAGCATCCGGGACGGCACCCCGAGCGCCATGCCGATGCCGATCTCCCGGCGCTGCGCGTCCACCACCCGTCCCACCAGGTTGAACGCAGCGAACATGGCACCGACCAGGACGAGCAGCGCGAGCGCGTTCCACAGCGCCTGGTTGCTCTCGATCGAGTCGTACATGATCTGCCGGGACGCGATGTCGTCACGGTTGGTGATCGTGGTGCTCACCCCGGGGAGCCGCTCGGCGACGGCCGCGGTGAGCTGCCGCTGGAGGGCCGCGACGTCGGTCCCGGGCCGCGCGGTGAGGACCAGGTCGTTGACCGCTCCCGGTTCGCCGGCGAGGTTCTGCGCGGTCTCCAGCGAGGTGTAGAGCACGCCGAAGCCGGCCTGGGTGATCAGTCCGGGCTGCTCGCCGGGCAGCACGAAGTACTCCGGGGACTGCCCCTCGCCGACGTATCCGATCTCGCGGTCCCCGCTGATCCGTACCGTGCCCGTCGCCGGCAGGTCGTTGGCCTGGGCGAACCCGTGGTCCAGGACGCCGACGGGCCGTCCCCGGTCGGCCGTGGTGAGCGCGCGGCCGGCGGCGACCGAGATCCCGTCCACGAGCGGGCGCGCGGTCAGGTCGACGCCGACGACCTCGCCGCGGACGAGCACCTCCTTGTGCCCTGGTCGGCTCGCCTCGATCTCGGTGGGGAACATCAGGCGCTCGGCGCTCGCATCCACGGCGGCCGGGTCGGGCAGGGCCGCGACGACGTCGCGCAGCCGCCCCCGCGGCACCGTGGCGCCCGCGTCCACGCTGATCCGCAGGTCGTGCACGTTCAGCCCGGCGAAGCTGGCGTCGTAGGACTCGTAGCGCCACCGCGACGTGCTGGTCAGGCCGGCGTACAGGCCGGTTCCCTCGCCGATGACGGCGGCGAGCGCCACCACCAGCAGCAGCCGCGCCCGCAGGTCGCGCCACGACCACCGCAGCCACAGCCCCGCCGACCCCGCGCCGCCCCGGACCGGCCCGCCGTCGTCCCCGGATGCCGCGCCGCGCCGGCCGCTGCCGGGCGCCGCGCCACGGCCGCTGTTCCCGTTGCCGGGTGTCGCGGCGTGGCCGTCACCGCCGGGTGTCTCCCCGAGCACCGCGCCGCGCCGTCCGCCGCCGTTCACCATCGGCCGCTCACCATCGCAGGTCGCCGACGGGCACGCGGCCGCCGGGCGGCGGGCCGTCGGTGACGATCCGTCCGCTGGACAGCTCGACCACGCGGTCCGCGATGCGGGCGATCTCCCGGTTGTGGGTGACGACCACGACGGTGCGGCCGGCGGCCGTCTGCGCCTCCAGCAGGACGAGGATCTGGACCCCGGTGTGGAAGTCGAGCTCGCCGGTCGGCTCGTCCGCGAGCAGGATCGGGTTGCCGGTGGCGAGCGCGCGGGCGATCGCCACCCGCTGCTGCTCCCCGCCGGAGAGCTGGTGGGGGAAGTGGTCGCCGCGGGGCGCCAGCCCGACGCCGTCGAGGACCTCCTCGGTGACCTCCCGGGCCCGCGGCCGGCCCGCGACGTCGGCCCCGAACCGCACGTTCTCCCGGGCGGTGAGCGCCGGGAACAGGTTGAACGACTGGAACACGAAACTGACCGTGTGCCGCCGGATCTCCCGCCGCTCCCGCTGCGAGGACCGGGTGAGATCGGCCCCGCCGAGTCGGACGGTCCCAGCGGTCGGGATGTCCAGCGCCCCCACCAGGTTCAGCAGGGTCGTCTTGCCGCACCCGGACGGCCCGAGGACGACCACGAACGCGCTGCCCTCGACCCGCAGGTCGACGTCCTCGAGTGCGGTCACCCCGGCCTCGCCGCCGCCGTAGTGCTTGCCGACGCCACACAGGTCGATGCGGGGCACCACCGGCACGACCGTTCCGTGGGCGTCGCGCCGCGCGGAATCGGCCCGGCCGGGGCCGGTTCCGTGGGTGTCGGCGTCGGCGTCCCTCACCCGTCCCCCTCCATCCGTGGCCCGGCGGGGCCCGGATCAGTGTGGGCCCGGCCCGCCGACCCGGCCGGCATCCCGGCGCGGTCACATTGGGTGTGCCGGACGCGGTTCGGCGCCGACCGGGCGCAGGCCGGCGGACCGCCGTTCCCGGTCATCCACGGCGAACCCCCGGGCCAGGACGGTGCGGTTCACGGCCGCCAGCCAGCAGGCGCCGAGAAACGCGCCAGCCAGGACGTCGCTGGGATGGTGCATGCCCCGGTACGTGCGGCAGAAGGCCACGATCAGCGGCACCGCGACCGCGGCGGCGACCGCCACCGCCGCCCCGGCCCGTGCCACGCCGTGGCCCCGGCCGTGGCTGTGACGGGGGTGACGGCGGGCGACGTGGAGCAGAAGGAGGGCGAGGCCGCCGTAGAGGCAGACCGAGGCGGCGACGTGGCCGGAGGGGTAGCTGGCCATCGGGTCACCGGGGTCCAGCCGTGCCACCGCGGGCCGCGGGCGCGCCACCAGGGTGTTGGAGATCTCGTAGATGGCGGTCTCGCCGGCGGTCAGCAGGATGATCCCACCGGGCAGCCACCAGGCCCTGGTCCGCCAGGCGGCGACGGCGGCCAGCACCGCGGTCGCCGCGATCACGGTCCAGGTGTCGGCGAGCCAGGTGGCGGCTTCGGTCGCGCGCACCAGCCAGGATGTGCGGTGGCCCGCCAGCCACCCCACCGCGGAGGTGTCCTCGTCGCGGATCCCCGCCGGGCCCTCGTCTATCAGGAAGCCACTACCAACCAGGATCAGCACCAGGATCGCGGCGGCCAACGGGAGCCGGGCCGCCTGCGCGCGGATGATGTTCACAGCGGCGATGTTCCCCGCGAAGCGGGGAGTACCCACAAATGCGGGGATAACCGACAGCCCTGAGCCCACGGCGCGCGCCCTGAGCTCAGGGCGCGCCGTAGAGCTCCGTCTGCTCGACCTGCGCGATCGTGGCGTTCGGCGGGGGGAGGAACCCGAGCTGCACGACCCGCGGCCGGGCCACGGCGCCGAGCAGCCAGTCCGCGCCCACATAGGCGCGGTTGGCCGCGGCGCTGAGCGCCAGCAGGTGGTACCCGCGGGTCACCGCCGCCGCCAGCGGCCCGGACAGCGGCAGGCCCAGCGGGTTCGCGACCGCGTCCGCCCCGCCCAGGTCGACGACGAAGCCCAGGTCGCGGTGGCGGTACGGGCGCATCCGGCCGTAGCCGAGGGACGCCGCGACATTCCGCCCCGCCGCCCCGCCCTGCCGTACCGCGTGCTGCGCGGTCTGCCCGGCGGGAGCGCCGCCCTTCGTCACGTCCGGGACGGCCGCCGCGTCACCGAGCGCGAACACGCCGTCCAGACCGGGGACCTGGAAGTTCTCGTCGACGACCAGCCGCCCCTTGACCGTCTCCGTCCCGAGCCGGCTCATCAGCGGATTCGGCGTCACACCCGCGCACCAGACCAGCGTGTGGGACGGGATCACGGCGCCGTCGGTGAGCGTGACCGCGTCCGCGCGCACCTCGGTCACGGACGTCTCCAGCCGCACCTCCACACCGCGCTCGCGCAGGACCTTCGCCGCGCCGGCGCCGAGCCGCTCGTCGAGCTCGGGCAGCACCCTGGGCGCGAGGTCGAGCAGCAGCCACCGGATCTGCGCGGCGTCGAGCCGCGGGAACTGCCCCAGCGCCTCGACGGTGAACCGCCGCATCTGCGCGGCGAGCTCGGTTCCGGTGTATCCGGCGCCGACCACGACGAACGTGCACCGCGCCCGCCGCTCGGCGTCCGAGTCGCTGGCGTCGGCGTACTCGAGCTGGCGCAGGACGTGGTCGCGCAGGTAGACCGCCTCGGCCAGGTTCTTCATTCCGAGCCCGTGCTCGGCCAGTCCTGGGATGTCGAATGTCCGGGTGAGTGCGCCGGGCGCGAGCACCAGCCTGTCCCAGGCGAGCGTGGACGGCTCGCCGGTCATGCCGACGACCGTGATCTCACGGCGCGTGGCGTCGACCGCGGTGGCATGGCCCAGATGCGGCACCGTCCGCCGCAGCGCACCGCGGACGGACACCGCCAGGTGCCGCGGCTCGATGTCGCCGGCGGCGACCTGGGGCAGCAGCGAGGTGTACAGCAGATGGTCCGTGGGGGAGACGAGCACGAGCTCGGCGGCGCCGGCCGGCAGCCGGGCCTCCAGATGGCGCAGTACCCCGAGCCCGGCGTACCCGCTGCCCACGACCACCACCCGCGGCCGCCGCCGCCCCGCGTCGTCCTGCCCGCGCAGCCGACGTGCCTCGACATGACGGACCATCCGGGCGACGGTGATGGAGTTCCTCATGATGTGCTCCTCACGGTGTGCTCCTCACGACGAGCGGTCCGATCACGATGAGCGGTCCGAGGCGATCGGCGCGTTCCTTCCGATGGCATCGGTTCGATAATCCGGCCTGCCGCCGCCCCACCGGCCCGGTTCGCCGTCCGGTTCGGCGAGGCTGGAGCACATGAGTTCCGGGAAGGTCTCGACCATGGCCTCGGCCAGGGTGCCGGGACCGGTGGCGCCACCGGTCGTGATCGGGCTGGCGGCCGGGGCCGTCGTGCTGCTGATCTGGGCGGCCGTCGGCGGTGGTTACTTCTGGCCGCGCTGGGTGTGGTTCGGCATCGGCACCGTGTTCTGGGCCGCGATCCTCGTCGGGTGGGTCCGGCGGATACCGCCGGGGCGGCGCCGGTGGCTCGCCGCCACCCGGGCGGTGGCTGCCCTGGCCATCCCGGTCGACGTGGTGGTGTGGGCGCTGTCCGGCGGCGGCTACTTCTGGCCGGTATGGACGATTCTCGCGCTCACGATCGGGCTCGCCATCCACACCTGGATCGTCGCGCTGATGCCCGCCGAACGGGAGCGTGAGCTCACCGAGCGTGTCGACGCGCTCACCCGCACCCGCCGCGGCGCGCTCGACGGGCAGGCCGCCGAGCTCAAGCGGATCGAGCGGGACCTGCACGACGGCGCCCAGGCGCGGATCGTCTCGCTGGCGATGAACCTCGGCATGGCCGAGGCCCTGCTGCACAGCGACCCGGCGGCGGCGGCGAAGCTGCTCAGCGACGCCCGGCTGTCCGCGGTCGGCGCGCTCGACGACCTGCGGGCCGTCATGCACAGCATCCACCCCTCGGTGCTCGCCGACCGGGGGCTCGCCGGGGGCATCCGCGCGCTCGCGCTCGACCTGTCCCTGCCGGTCCGCGTCGACGGCGACGTCCCGTCCGGGCTGCCGGCGGCGGTCGAGTCGGCCGTCTACTTCGCGACCGCGGAATGCCTGGCCAACGTCGTCAAGCACAGCCGGGCCGCGCACGGCGCGGTGCGGTTCGCGCACGACGGCAGGATGCTGAGCGTGGTCGTCACGGACGACGGGCTCGGCGGGGCGGATCCCGCGCTCGGCCAGGGCCTGCGCGGGGTGGTGCGCCGGCTCGAGGCGTTCGACGGCCGGATGTCGGTGCACAGCCCGTCCGGGGGACCGACGAGGATCACGATCACCCTGCCGTGCCCGGTCCTGCCGGGCGCGGAGACCTGAGGACCCAGAGGACCTGAGGACCTGAGGACCGAGCGAAACTGAGGAGGTGCCGTCCGTGCCGGAGGAACCCGCCGACCCCGCGCGGCCGCTGCGGGTCGTGCTCGCCGAGGATCTCGCCCTGCTGCGGGACGGGCTCATCCGGCTGCTCGAGGCGCACGGCTTCGAGATCGTCGCCGCGGTCGACAACGCCCCGCAGCTGGTGCGCGAGCTCGTCACGCTGCGCCCGGACGTCGCCGTCGTCGACGTCCGGCTGCCGCCGAGCCACACCGACGAGGGCCTGCGCGCCGCGCTCGAGGCGCGGGAGCGCATCCCCGGGCTGCCGGTGCTCGTGCTCTCGCAGTACGTCGAGCAGCTCTACGCCCGTGAGCTGCTCGCCGACGGCCGGGGCGGCATCGGCTACCTCCTGAAGGACCGGGTCTCCGACGTGGGCCAGTTCGTCGACGCCGTCCGGCGGGTCGCCGCCGGCGGGACGGCCCTCGACCCCACGGTGGTCGCCCGCCTGCTCGACAGCCGCCGCCGTCGCCTGCCGCTGGACCGCCTCAGCCCGCGCGAGCGCGAGGTGCTCTCGCACATGGCGCAGGGCCGGTCCAACGCGGCGATCGGTGCCGCGATGGTGATCACCGAGAAGGCCGTCGGCAAGCACACCAACAGCATCTTCACCAAGCTGGGGCTGATGCCGTCCGAAGACGACAACCGGCGGGTGCTCGCCGTCCTCGCCTACCTCGAGGGCTGACCCGCCGCCGGTGCCCGGGCGACCCGGCCGGGCGCCGACCGTGGCGACGGTGACGAACCGAGAGTGAACCGTCGCTGAACCCGTCCCGTGCACGATGGAATTCGGACGGGCGCGCCCGTCGTCCCGCTGGGTCGGCCGGCCCGTCTTCGTCACGAGCCGCGGAGGTGCGCTCGGACTGTCCAAACGTGAACTCGGACGGAGGAACAGGTCATGAAGGCTACCTACGAGGCGCCTGCCATCCAGGCTCGAGGCTCGTTCCGGGACGTCACCCGTCACGGCTTCATCATCATCGGCCGCGGAGGCGGCTGGGGCTGGGGCGGCGGCTGGGGCTGGAGCGGCGGCTGGGGCGGCTGGGGCTGGGGTGGCTGGGGATGGGGCGGCTGGGGCTGGTGAGACCAGCCTGACCGCGCATTCCCAGGACCGGTAGTCCAGCGGCGGGCCAGCCCGCCGTCGTCGCCGCCCGCCGGTGTGGCGAAGTGGCGAAGTGAGGTCGTGCAGGTCGGCGAGCAAGGGCCGCGCTGCGCGGCCTCGCCCCATTTACGGGCACCGGTCCCGATCGGTGCCGACGAGGATTTCGTGACCAGGGGGGTCTCGTGAGGATCGTCTGTGTGGGCGGGGGCCCGGCCGGGCTCTACTTCGCCATCTCCGCCAAGCGCCGGGACGCCGGTCACGAGATCACCATCATCGACCGCGACCCGCCCGGCGCCACCTACGGCTGGGGTGTCGTCTACTGGGACAACCTGCTCGACGTCCTGTTCCGCAATGATCCCGACAGCGCCCGGGAGATCCGCGGCGCGTCCACGCTCTGGCAGGAGCAGGACATCAGCCTGGGCGGCGAACGGGCGGCGCACTTCGCCGGCTACGGCTTCAGCGTGCAGCGTGCGGCCCTGCTCGACATCCTCACCCGGCGCGCCGAGGAGCTCGGCGTGCGGGTCGAGCACGACCGCGAGGTCGCCGACCTCACCGACCTCACCGACCTGGCGGACCTGGGGTGCCTCGGCGGCCTCGGCGCGCACGCCGACGCCGACCTTGTGATCGCCGCCGACGGCGCGAACAGTCAGGTGCGCAGCATGTTCGCGGACCGGTTCGGCACCCGGGTCGACACCGGTGGCAACCGCTACATCTGGCTGGGCACGCCCCGGCGCTTCGAGCGCTTCACGTTCGCGTTCGAGCCGACCCCGGCCGGCTGGGTCTGGTTCCACGCCTACCCGTCCGGGGCGGAGGTGAGCACCTGCATCGTCGAGTGCGCGCCGCGGACCTGGGACGCGCTCGGCCTCGGCACGGACGACGGCGAGGGACTACGCCTGCTCGGGAAGATCTTCGCCGGCCCGCTGGCCGGCGAGGGCCTGATCGACCAGCTGCGCCGGCCCGCCCGCTGGCAGCGGTTCGGCCAGGTCAGCAACCGCAGCTGGTACTGGGACAACATGGTGCTGCTGGGCGACGCCGCCCACACCACCCACTTCACGCTCGGCTCCGGCACGGCCCTGGCCATGATGGACGGCGTCATGCTCGCCCAGATGCTCTACGAGCACGGCGAGGTCCCGGTGGCGCTGGCCGAGTTCGACCGGGCCGGCCGGGCCGCGCTGGCCCCGCTGCAGGCCCGGGCCCGGACGAGCATGGCCTGGTTCGAGCGGATCGACGGCCAGCTCGACCGGGCCAGGCCGGCCACCGGCGGCGACCCCGACCCGGTGGCCTTCGCCTACGCGATGGCCACCCGGCAGGGCGACCAGCCGCCGTGGCGGTACCAGGCACACCGGGCGATGCAGGTCGGGGCCGTGCGGCGGCTGCGCCGTGAGGTCGACTCGTCGGTGCGCTGGTACCTGGCCCGTCGGCGCGGCGAACCGGCCCGGCCCGGCGGCCGGCCGGCGCCGGCCGGCACCCCCACACCCGCCGGGCCGGCCGGCCGGGCCCTGGCCGGCGCGGGTTCCGGGTCCGCCGCGCACCGCTCCCACGGTTAGCCCGCCGGCGTCAGGTGCGCCGCCAGATCACCGGGACCTGCTTGGTGAAGGACCCCGCGTGGCCGACCACCAGGCCCGACCGGTTGATCCCGGACGCCTGGCCGGGCTGCAGGGGCGCAGGGCCGCTGAGGTCGTGGGGTACGCCCCCGGACCACAGCCAGGGCCGGTCCACGCCGTCCGGCGTCACGGCCGAGCCGATGACGGTGCCGTCGTCGGCGAGTTTGACGGGGGAGAAGGTGTTGCCGCCGAGCCCGGTCACCGCCTGCTGCTGGCCAGCGGTCCAGATGTATGCGGTCGAGGCGGTGTGCGCCGGGAAGATTCCGACGGTGCTCGTGGGCTCCCCCTCGAACGGGTACGAGATCTGCTCGTGGCTCTCGACCAGCACCTGGCCGCGCTCGTTGATCGCGACAGCCGAGCTCTCGGTGAGCCCGGCGGCCGTGCCCAGGTCGCGCATCCGCCCGTTTTCCCAGAGGAACGCGTGGCTGTGCCTGTCCGCGGTCTCGCTGACCCCGACGACCTGGCCGCGGTTGTTGATGTCGAGCGGGGTACTGGAGGGCCCGCCGAGGGTTCCGAGGTCACGCAGCCCGCCCGGCCCGGACAGGAAGGCATGCTCGGAGCCGTCCGCGGTTGCGCTGCTCCCCGCGACCTGACCATGGTCGTTGATCAGGTCGGCGCTGCTCCGCGAGCCGCCGAGCGTGCCCAGGTCGACCGCGGTCCCGTTCCGCCAGACCGTCGCGCGGATCTGGGGCTGGTAGTCCGGGAAGACGTCGTCGGCCTCCTCGGATCCCGCCTCGCCGGCTGGCGCCTGCTTGGTGGCGCCCTCGGTCGGGTCGTAGTCCGCCAGCGGAGTGTTCGTGCCGCTCAGGCCCACCACGGTGCCGTCGGCGCTGATCGAGCCGGCATAGCTGTAGCGGTCCGGCCCGGGATCGGTCGGTTCCAGCGTCGTCAGCGTCCCGTTCTCCCAGACGAACCCCCGGCTCTGCCCGGTGTCCGAGTACAGCGAGCCGACGACCTGGCCGCTGTCGTTCACCTGCCACGGCATCGCGCCCGGGATCGTGGTGGGGACGCCGTCGCGCCACACGACCCCCTTCTGGTTGAACGCGTTGTCCCAGGCCTGCCCGATGACCACGCCGTCGTCGTTCACGTCGAGGGCGTATCCGGTGGCGGTCCCCGCCGGCAGGTCCAGGGCGATCAGTTCCAGCCCGCCACCGTGGTAGGTGGGCCCGGGGATGGCCGCCGCGGCCGGCGGGGCCAGTGCCACCGCGGCGCCGATCGCGCCGGCGGCGGTGAGCGCGGCGAGCGCCTCGGCTCGCCCCCGCGCTCTCGTGGTGGTCGTCATGGGCGCCTCCCGAGAATCGCAATGGTTACTCTCCGTAGTCGATCTCGGATGCTAGGTCGCCCCCGGTCCGGCGACCGGCAGGCCCCGCTGTCGGATGACCGACCGCGTCCCGCGCCGCGCGGCGCACTGCCATGCTGGGACGGGCATGGCACGCGACGGGAGCGGGGCATGAGCGAGGAATCCGCGCCACGGGCCGGGGGCCGGGTGCTGTTCGTCGACGACGAGCCGCAGCTGCTGCGCGCGATGCGGATCACCCTGCGCGCCCGCGGCTACGAGGTCCGCACCGCGGTCGACGGCGGGCACGCGCTGACGGAGGCCGCCGCCCACCCGCCCGACATCGTGCTGCTCGACCTGGGCCTGCCGGACATGGACGGCATCGAGGTCATCCACGGCCTGCGCGGGTGGACCGGCGTCCCGATCATTGTCCTGTCCGGGCGGACGGCCGGGCAGGAGAAGATCGCTTCACTGGACGCCGGGGCCGACGACTACATCACCAAGCCGTTCTCCGTCGAGGAGCTGCTGGCCCGGATGCGCGCCGTCGCCCGCCGGGCCCCGGCCGCCGAGACCGGGCCCACCGCGGACGTCGGCGACTACCGCGTGGACTTCGCGGCGAAGGCGGTGACAGCCCAGGCCGAGGGCGGGTCGGCCGTCCACCTGACCCCCACGGAGTGGCGGCTGCTGGAGGCGCTCGTCCGCAACCCGGGCAAGCTCGTCAGCAGCCGCGCGCTGGTCAGCCAGGTCTGGGGGCCGGCCTACGCCGCCGACACGTCGTCGCTGCGCCTCTACATCAACCGGCTGCGCCGCAAGCTCGAGCCGGACCCCACCCGCCCGCGCCACCTGACCACCGAGCCGGGGATGGGCTACCGCTACCAGCCCTGACCTCGCGTTCCGTCACCGGGGCGAGGCCGTGGCCGGCACCGGCTCGCGACCGGATCCGTGACCGGTGTGGCCGTTCCCGGTGCGTCCGGAGCCGGCCAGGATTTCTGACTTTAGTGTCAATTTTCTGGTAGACAGATTCCACGGACAGGCCCGCGGCGGACGTACGACGAGGTGACGACGATGCGCTTCATCTTTCACTACCCGGAGACCTCGGGCACCGATGGTGACATGCTCGATCCCGGTCCGTTACACGAAGTGGCGGCGGCCGCCGAGCGCGCCGGCTTCGACGGCTTCTCGCTGACCGAGCACCCGGTCCCCGGAGCCCGCTGGCTCGACAACGGCGGGCACCAGAGCCTCGACCCGTTCGTCGCGCTGGGCTACGTCGCGGCCGCGACCACCCGGCTGCGGCTGCTCACCTACCTGTCGGTCGCGCCGTACCGCAACCCGTTCCTGCTGGCCAAGGCCGCGGCGACCGTCGACAAGCTCTCCGGCGGCCGCTTCACCCTCGGGATCGGCACCGGCTACCAGAAGTCCGAGTTCTACGCGCTCGGTGTCGACATCGACGAGCGCAACACGCTGTTCGACGAGATCCTCGACGCGCTGCCGCTGCACTGGAGCGGTGAGCCGTTCAGCTACAAGGGCCTGCACTTCGACGCCCGCAACGTGATCGCCCGCCCGCGGCCCGTCCAGGACCCGATCCCGATCTGGATCGGCGGCAACTCGAAGCTGAGCCGGCGCAGGGTGGCGGCCCGCGCGCAGGGCTGGATGCCGATGTCCGGCGGCCCGCAGCTGGTCAACACGGCCCGCACGGCCTCGATCGGCTCGATCGGCGAGCTCGCCGGCATGATCCGCGAGGTGCGGGACACCGCCGCCGCGAACGGCCGGACCGACCTGATCGACGTGATGTACTCCTACTCGACCGCCATCTCGGCGGAGAACGTCAGCGAGGATCGTCACGGCGAAGCCCTGGCCGAGATCGAGAAGGCGGGCGTGACCTGGGCGGTGGTCTCGTCCCACACCCGGTCCGCCGCCGAGACCATCGAGTTCATCGAGGCCTTCGGCGCGGCCCACCTCTCGTGACGCGCGCCCGGATCTGAACGTCGGTCGCCGTGCCGAGTTCAGGTCGCGGGCGCGGTTGTGTCAGTCGGGTGGCGGGGCCGGTCGTGACGTCGTGCCGGTCGTGACGTGGAGTGGAGGCGCGGGTTCATGGGTTGGTTCGAGGACAGAGGCGGGCTGGCGGGCAGCGTCGCCGTGGTCACCGGGGGAGCGGGGGGCATCGGCGGGGCCGTGACCACCGACCTGGCGGCCAACGGCGTGCGCCTCGCGGTGGTCGACATCGACAAGGACGCGATCGACGCCCTGCAGGCCGCGCTGGATGAGCAGGGCGCCGAGGCGATCGTGCACCACGGCGACGCCCGCGACCCCGACGTGCTCGCGGCGCTGTTCGCCGCCGTCGACGAACGCTGGGGACGGGTCGACACCCTGGTCAACGTCGTCGGCGGCACCTTCCGCGCACCCTTCGTGGAGACCAGCCCGAACGGCTGGAACGCGCTGCTGCGCATGAACCTCATGCACGTGCTGCACGCCTGCTCGCTGGCCGCCCCCCGGATGCAGGCGGGTGGGCGCGGCGGCAGCATCATCAACCTGACCACCATCGAGGCGCACCGGGCCGCCCCCGGGTTCGCGGTCTACTCGGCGGCCAAGGCCGCGGTGGAGCAGTTCGGCCGGACCCTGGCCGTGGAGCTCGCCCCCGACCGGATCCGGGTCAACAACGTCGCCCCCGACTACACCCCGACTCCCAACATGACCAAGATGACAGGCGGCGACGGCGCGTACTCGACCGAGGTCGGGATCCGCGTCGGCATCCCGATGGGCCGGGCCGGCGAGGTCGCCGACGTGTCCGGCTGCGTGGTCTTCCTCGCCTCCGGTCTCTCGACCTATGTCACCGGCTCGACCCTGCACCCCGACGGCGGCACCTACGCCTCGTCGGGATGGCTGAACTGGCCGGGCACCGGTTTCTCGAACCACGCACCGTCGCACGTCCTGGCGAACCTGGGAGCGACCGGCGCCGACCCGTCGGCCGCAGGGGAAGCCGGCTAGGAGCTGCACCTCTCCTGAACTTCCGGAACCCCGCGACCGCGCGGACGGTCTGGGGGTCTGGGGGTCAGTCAGTGGCACCGGCGGGTGTTGAGCCGGGCGGCCTGGCGGGTCAGGTGGTCGCGTTCGGCGAGATTGGGTGCCTTCTGGGCCGCTTCGGCGTACAGCCGTGCCGCGGTCGCCAGGTTGCCGTCGCGTTCGTGGAGGTAGGCCGCCACCGCCGCGTGGCGGGGTAGTGAGTCGTCCAGCGCCGCGAGCGCCGCCAGGCCGGCGCGTGGTCCGTCGGCCTGGCCGACGGCCACCGCGCGGTTGAGTCGGACGACCGGGCTGTCGGTCAGGCGCGTGAGCTCGTCGTACCACTCGACGATCTGCACCCAGTCCGTCTCCTCGGCGGTGGGTGCGTCGGCGTGGAGTGCCGCGATGGCGGCCTGGGCCTGGAACTCGCCCAGCTGGTCGCGGGCGAGGGCCGCCTGCAGGATCGCGACGCCTTCGGCGATCGACGTGGTGTCCCACCGGCGGCGGTCCTGCTCGGCGAGGGGGATGAGGCTGCCGTCGGGCGCGGTCCGGGCGGCGCGCCGGGCGTGGTGGAGCAGCATGAGGGCGAGCAGCCCCGCCACCTCGGGGTGGTCGATCGCGGCCGCGAGCTGCCGGGTGAGCCGGATGGCCTCGGCGGCGAGGTCGACGTCGCCGGAGTAGCCCTCGTTGAAGACCAGGTAGAGGACGCGCAGCACGGTGGCGACGTCGCCGGGCTGGTCGAACCGCACGCCGGTGACGGTGCGCTTGGCCCGGCTGATGCGCTGCGCCATGGTCGCCTCGGGCACCAGGTAGGCCTGGGCGATCTGGCGGGTGGTCAGCCCTCCGACGGCGCGCAGCGTGAGCGCGACCGCGGACGACGGCGTCAGCGACGGGTGGGCGCACAGGAAGTAGAGCTGGAGCGTGTCGTCGACCGCGGGCGCGGGCCCGGGAGCCGGCTCCTCGTCGACGAGGTCCTCACGCCGGCGGCGGGCGGTGTCCGCCCGGGCCGCGTCGAGGAACCGGCGCCAGGCCACGGTGACCAGCCAGCCCTTCGGGTCCCGCGGCGGGTCGGCCGGCCAGACGCGGACCGCCTCGACCAGCGCGTCCTGCACGGCGTCCTCGGCCGCCGCGAAGTCGGCTCCGCGGCGGACGAGGATCCCGAGCACGCTCGGTGTGAGGCTCCGGAGCAGGACCTCGTCCACCCCGGAGGTCACTCCGTGACGGTTCACCTCGGAGGTCACTCCGTGATGGTGGGCGGCGCGGTCAGGAACGGGCGCACCTCGAGCCACTCGTGGATCGGCTTCCCGCCCGCCCCGGGAGCGGCCGACAGCTCCCCGGCCAGCTCGACGGCCCGCTCCTGGCTGTCGACGTCGATCACCATCCAGCCGGCGATGAGGTCCTTGGTCTCGGCGAACGGGCCGTCGGTGACCGGCGGGCGGCCCTCGCCGTCGTACCGGACCCACATCCCCTCGGGGGCGAGCGCCTGACCGTCGACGAACTCGCCGGTCCCCTCGAGCCGGGCCGCGAAGTCGTTCATGTACTGGATGTGGGCCGAGATCTCCTCCGGCGTCCACTGGTCCATGGGTACGTCGTTGACCGCGGCCGGGGCGCCGCGGTAGTGCTTGAGCAGCAGGTACTTGGCCATCGTGCTTCTCCTCGGTGCTGGTGCGACCCATCCTCGTCGCGTTCACCGCGGGGACGGAGCCAGCCACGGGTTCTCGACATCGCCGCCCGATTTTTTTCGGGTCCCGTAGATGTACCCGAGCGAGCCGCCTCGCGGTGTCCGGGGCCACGGCGTGGCGCAAGGGCGAGACGGGATCCCGACGTCGGCGGCGGCCAGCCACGCCAGGGGGGAACGCGCGAGCCCGGCGCGGTGGCGCTGCCATCCTGACCGGGGCCGGGATGGCGGTGGGTCCGGGTCCCACTGAACGTAGCCGCACGGCTGCGTCCAGTGGGCTGCCGCCGGCCAACACGGTCGCCATGTCGCCGACGTCGCGACGACGACGTCCGCATGACCGGGCAGGCCGTCGGTCTGTCTACCGGCGCGTCATACGACGGCGCGGACCGCTCGGTGGGCGGATCATCTGACCTCGCCGACTCTTTTCGGACGTCCGCTATTCAGCGAAAGACAATCGTGTTGTTGTCATTTCGGATCACACGATCCTCGCTGTGCCACTGTACTGCGCGGGATAGAACCGCCCTTTCCACGTCGGCCCCATGGCGCTGGAGATCGGCAATGGTATCGGCATGCGTCACCCGAACAACGTCCTGCTCGATGATCGGGCCCTCGTCTAGATCGGCGGTCACGTAGTGGGCCGTCGCGCCGATAAGTTTCACCCCACGCTCCTTTGCCTTGATGTATGGCCCGGCTCCGACGAAGGCCGGCAGGAAAGAATGGTGAATATTGATAATCGGCACGGCAACCTCTGTGATGAAGTCTGCCGACAGAATCTGCATATACCGTGCGAGGACGATGAAATCCACGTTACCTCGGAGCAAGCGCAGATGCACGGCTTCCGCGGCGGATTTTTCTGGGCCCGCGGAAGGCACATGAAAGAACGGAATCCCGAAACTGCGAACCTCGCTGGCCGAGTCCGGATGGTTCGAAATCACCATTGAGACAACGATCGGGAGTTGGCCTCGCCGCTGGCGCCACAGAAGGTCGAGCAGACAGTGGTCGGGCTTCGAGGCGAAGATCGCAACACGCTTCGGCACGGACATGTCACGGACCGAGAACTCCAGCCCGAGTTCCTTGGCCAGCTTCGTCGCAAGGTGTTTCTCAATGTCAGGCAGCACCGCCTTTAGATTGTCGAGACTGAAGACCGTCCGCTGGAAAAATGCGCCACCCTGCGGATTGTCGGAGTACTGGTCAAGCGAAACGATGTTCGCGCCGTGGGCACTCAGCACCGATCCGACTGCCGCGACGATACCGGTTCGGTCCTTTCCGTGAATGATAAGCGAGGCGTGATCCCGAGTAAGTGGAAGCGAAGTTCTCCCCGGCGCCGTCACCGGAATCGGCGTCATATCGGTCCTTCCTGAAAAATTCCGTAATCTACTTAGACGTAGCTCTGGGCCCGCCAAACAAGCAAAAGTAGAAGTTCGCGCCCGTCGTGGCGCCGTGCGTCGTGGCCACGCGCCGGCGCACGGATAGCTGATCAGGCCCCACTGTGCCCTGATCTTTCAGGGAAGCCCGCATTTCCCGCAATTCCCCGCGCCCGCGTCGACACCGAAGCGCGCAGCGTAACCCAGAGACCTCATGATACCGGCGGGTTCAGCCACTCCGATCTGGATCGGCAGATCGACACCCCGATCCCGTGCTGCTTCACCCGAGGTCAGGGAGCATGCCGGTTCGCGTCGGAATCCTGTTTTGATGAGGTGGATTCAAGTGGTCAAAGCGACGCATGCTTTGCCAGCAGCTCATCGAGCCTTGTCCGGTGACGTTTCGTCACGTTGCGTGCAACGGTGCCGTGATGGTGTGTTGGGTGTCAGACGGTCCTGTGGTACTCGGTATGGAGATGGACGGGTGGACCGTTCACCCGGTTCACCGCGCCCGCCGGGAACACGCCAGCGTCCGCTCCAAACGCCGACAACGCGCTGGGAGAATTCCCGACCACAAGTCGCCCGACCAATCCGAGAAGGATTGTGGTCAGAGTGCTACCCGAGGGTGATGGGGAGCTTCTCGTAGCCGCGGACGGTGCTGGTGTGCAGGCGGACCGCGCGGTCGTGGTCGACGTCCCATTCGGGGAAGCGGCGCAGGGTCTCCTGCAGCGCGACCCGCCCCTCGAGCCGGGCGAGGGAGGCACCGAGGCAGAAGTGCACGCCGTGGCCGAAGGAGACATGGCTGTCGAACCGGCGGTGGATGTCGAACCGGTCGGCGTCGGGGTACTTCCGTTCGTCCCGGCCGGCCGAGCCGGTGAGCAACAGGACCTTCGACTTGGCGGGGAGGACCGTGCCGTGCAGCTCCACCTCCCTGGTCAGCACCCGGCCCTGCACCGGGGACGGCGCCTCGTAGCGCAGCAGCTCCTCGATCGTGTTGCCGATCAGTGACGGGTCGGCGGCGATCTCGGCGCGCTGGTCGGGGTGCGCGGCCAGGACGAAACCCGCCCAGCCGAGCAGCCGGGCGACCGTCTCGGTGCCGGCGCTGACGAGCAGGTTCGTGAAGTCGGCGGCCTCCTGCGTGGTGAGGCGCCGGGAGCCGGTTTCGCTCTTGACCTCCGCCTCGACCAGAGCGGTCATCATGTCGTCGCGGGGCTGGCGGCGGCGGAGCTCGATCTGCTCGCTCCAGTAGGTGTGCAGCCTGATCTGGGCGCCGAACGAGATGTCGTTGATCATCCCGGCGCCTTCCTCGAGGTGGAAGGTCTGGTCGATGAGCTGGCGGACGTCCTCGCGGTCAGCCGGGTCGACCCCGATCAGCTCGGAGATGACCTTGGACGGGAGCTGGGCCGCGAAGTCCTGCACGTAGTCGAACCCGCTCCCGCCCACCTGCGGGTCGAGCATCTCGGCGCACAGGGCCCGGATGGAGTCCTCGAGCGCCGAGATCCGCCGGGGGGTGAACGCCCGGGAGACCAGGGTGCGCAGCTCGGTGTGCGTCGGCGGGTCGATGAAGATGATGAGCCCGGTCTGCATCGGCTCCGGCGACATGATCTCCAGGACGGTGCCGTGCGCCGAGCTGTAGGTCGCCGGATCCCGGTGGGCGGCCTCGACGTCGGCGTGCCGCGACAGCGCGAAGAAGTCGAGCCTGTCGTTGCGGTACACCGGCGCCTCGTCGCGTATCCGGCGCCACACGTCGTACGGCGCAAGGTGGATCACCTTGTCGAACGGATCCCAGCTTAGTTCCGTCATGACCGTGACTATGTCATAACTGGTACGGCTTTGATCCGTCCGCAACGTGCCTCTTGGTGCCGCTCTGTCCCGGTGCTGCGCCGCTACGTCTCCGCGCTGCGCCGATGGGCTCCTGCGCTGCGCTGATGGGTTCCGGCGCGGCTCACACGCCGTCGCGCTGGAGGAGTAGTACGCCGGACGGCGTGCCGCCGCCGGAGGTGACCACGGCCGTCCGCGCGTCGGCGACCTGGCGCTCGCCGGCCTCGTGGCGAAGCTGGGTGATCGCCTCGTAGAAGAACCCGTACCCGTGGGTGCGGCCCTCGGAGAGCTGGCCGCCGTGCGGGTTGACGGGTAGCTCGCCGTCGATCGCGATCCGCCGGCCCTGGTCCAGCCAGTCCTTGGCCTCGCCGATGCCGCAGAATCCCAGCGCCTCGATCCAGGAGATCGCGTTGAAGGTGAAGCCGTCGTAGACCAGGGCCAGGTCGACATCCGAGGGGCGCATGTCCGTTCTGGTCCACAGATGCGAGGACTGGCCCAGCACCTGCGGCTCGTGCGTGATGATGCCCTGGTCCCAGGAGACCCGCTCGAGGATCTGCGTCCCGACCGCCTCGACGCGGATGGCCGGCTTCGGCAGGTCGCCGGCCACCGAGGCGTCGGAGACGATGACCGCGATCGACGCGTCGCACGGGACGTCGCAGTCGTAGAGCCCGAACGGCGTCGTGATGGGCCGCGCCGACATGTAGTCGTCGAGGGTCAGCGGCTCCCGGTAGATGGCCGCCGGGTTGCGCGCCGCGCCGGCCCGGCCGTTGAGGGCGATCGCGGCGAGCATCTCCCGGTCGGCGCCGTAACGGTGGAAGTACTGGTTGGCGTTCATGGCGATCCAGTTCGCCGCCGACAGCGCCCCGAACGGCGCGCGCCACAGCGAGGAAGGGTTGGAGACCCGCGCGGGTGCCTGGCCCAGGCCGAGCGCCCGGTAGGTGGACTCCCACACCGTCCGGAAGCACAGGACATGCCGGCACAGGCCCGAGGCGACGGCCATCATCGCGGTGATGACCGAGCCACCTGGGCCGGGCAGGTCACCGCCGCCGTTCGTCCAGGTCGGGTGGATGCGCAGCGCCTCCTCGACGGCGCTCACTCCGCCCTCGCTCATTCCCGCCGCGCCGGCCCCCGGGTAGGTGGAGAGCCCGTCGATGTCCTCCAGCCGCAGGCCGGCGTCCTCGACCGCCTTGAGGCAGGCGTCGACGGTCAGTGACAGCGGGTCGACCATGAGCCGGCGCCCCATCGCCGAGCGCCCGATGCCGGAGAGGACCACGCGGTGCTCGAAGCGGTCCGAGCTCAGCGGCGCGCGGGGGGTGGGCAGGTTCGGCTCACCGACGCGGTCGGTCGGGTCGGTCGTGCCGGTCGGCTCGAACAGGGCGAGCCAGACGTCCTCGTGCTGCTCGAACCGGACGTCGACCTCCTGGCCGATGTGCACGTCCTTCGGCTCACAGCCGATGATGTTCGTGGTCAGCCGGACGCCGGCGTCCTCCGCCAGGGCCACGTTGGCGATCACGTACGGCGGCTTCATCGCCGGTGACCACTGCTGCGCGTTCACCGTGAACCCGACGACCGTGGCCCGGCCGGACACCGCCGTCGGCGCCCAGTTGCGGCTGCGGCACTTCGGGCAGATCGGCACCGGCGGGTGAACGAGCTGGCCGCAGTCGGAACAGCCCTGCACCCGCAGGGTGCCGTCGGCGCCGGAGGTCCAGAACCACTCGGTGGCGGGGGTGAGCTCGGGGAGTGGGCGCATCGCTGCTGGTCGTCCTCTCTGTGCCACGGCCGTCAGCGGGCCGGGGCCGTCTGTGTGCCGCGGCCGGCCGCGGCCGGGAATGTCCTGGTCACGGCGTAGACAGCGAGCCGGCCGCCGTCTCCGGAGTCCCGGACCTCGACCTTGCCGAGGCCACCGGATCCCACGGTCGCCGTCGCAACGGCGGGGCCGGTTCGCACCGGCCGCAGGTAGCGCAACGCCAGGACCGAAAGGCTGGTGGGGCCCGCGGCGAGGGACAACGCGGCCTCCTCGGCCGCCAGGGCGATCAGCCCGCCGTTGAGGCTGCGGGACGCGTTCAGCCCGTCGTGCCCGTGCGCCAGCACGGCGACGCCCGGCTCGCGGATCTCGCACCGCGCGCGCTCGGCGAAGGGGACCCGCAGCCGCCCGCGCTGCACGGGCAGCTCCCGGCGCCGCAGCATCTCCGGGTCCATCAGCATCGCCGGGTCGGGGGCCGCCATGAACGAGGCTACGCCGGCGGCGATGCCGCGGCCGTCGGCGCCGGTCAGCTCGATCTCGATGACCGCGACCGACTGGCCTTTCTTCACCAGGCGCCCGGCGGCGTCGACCCGCTCGAGCTCCCGCAGCGGTTCGTGGACGTGGATGTCGAGGTCGAGGGTGACCGGGACGCGCGGCTGGAGGAAGTCCAGCACCATGTATCCCGCGACGATGTCCGCCCAGGTGGCGAGGATCGACGTGCGGATGCTGGTCGTACCGGGCACGAACATCTCGGGAACGACGGCCGCGGACCCGTGGAGCTCGTCGCCCACGCGGGTCGTCTGGAATCCGAGCTCGTTGATGATGTGCGCGTCCGGCAGCCGCTCGTCACTGTTCGTGGTTGTCATTCCACCCTGTTCCGGGAAGGAGCCCCCGTGTTACCGCCGTCCCGCCGGGGGCGGTTAGCGACCGTGCCGGGTGCCGGCACCCGGCACCCGGCACGGTCATGCGTCGGGCCTAGCGGCCGGAGAGGAACCGGACGATCGGTGTGGCCGCGGGGAAGACCTCGGTGAGGCCGGCGGAGAAGTACCCCGAGTCGGTGACGATGGTGATGCCGTTGATGGCGGAGGCGGCGTCGCTGCAGAGGAACAGCAGCGGGTAGGCCTGTTCCAGGGGGGTCGCGGCCTCGATGCCCAGCTCGGCCCGGTAGTCGGTACCGAAGCCGAGCCAGGTCTCCTTGTTCGTCTGGGCCAGCGGGGTGTCGGTGGGGC
>NZ_SJXI01000092.1:0-69869 GCF_004337455.1 Parafrankia sp. BMG5.11
CACCCCCGCCTGAACAGGCCTGTCACTCCGGCCCAGGCCGGATAATGGGCCCATGAAAGGCGTCTTCGTCGGCCTGACGACGCTTGATTCGGTCTACCTCGTGGATCGGCTTCCAGGTGCCGACGAGAAGTGTGTGGCGCGGGATTTCGCCATGAATGCGGGCGGGCCTGCGACGAACGCCGCGGTGACGTTCGCCTACCTCGGCGGGCGGGCCTGCCTCGTGAGCGCCATCGGCACGTCCCCGGCCGCGGCGCTCGTGCACGCGGATCTCGCGCGCTACGGGGTCCGACACATCGAGCTGGTGCCGGAGCAGTCCGGCGACGGTGCAGCCGGTCCCTACGGAGCCCTCGCCGCGCAGGGAGTGGCCGGTCCCGCCGGCCAGCACGGCCCGCCCACCGGACTGCGCTCCGGCGGCACCCGCTCCGGCTACGGCCCGGCGGGACCGCTCACCGGATACCCGCACGTACGCGGCCGGGGCGGGCCCGGCCTGCCCGGCGGCGCGGCCCACAGCCCCGCCGGGGCGGTCAAGCCGGCCGGCCACGTGCACGGCCCGGTCGGCGGCGCCCACGGCGGCGGGCACGGTGGGCACGGCAACGGACCCGGCGGTGGCCACGGTGGGCCTGGCGGTCACGGTGCGATCGGCGGTCACGGCGGAATCAGCGGCCACGGCGGGATCGGCGGCCACGGGGTGGCCGGCGGGGCCGGGCTCGGTGGAGCCGGCGTCCTCGGCGGGATGGCCGGCCTGGCCGGTGCCGTCCAGACCGGGCCGAACACGGCGGCCGCCGGCCACCTGGCCGGCCAGTCGGCGATGTCCTACGCCCTCCCGATGTCAGCGGTCATGGTGACCTCGCAGACCGGCGAGCGTGCGGTGACCTCGACGCACGGCATGGTCCCCCGGTGCACCGCGAACACCTCCGCCGCGGCCGCGGTCGCCGACGCCGACGTGGTCGTGCTCGACGGCCACCAGGTCGACGCCGCCATCGGCCTGCTCCGCACGCTGCGCGGCTCAGGCCCGCCGGTCCTCCTCGACGGCGGAAGCTGGAAGCCCGGCACCGAGCAGATCCTGCCGTTCGTCGACGTCGTGATCTGCTCGACCGCGTTCCGCCCCCCGGGCTTCGACCCCGGCGCGGACATCCTCGGCCTGCTGCTGCGCTACGGGCCGTTCTTCGTCGCCGTCACGGACGGCCCCGGGCCCATCCGCTGGGCCACGGCGGAACGGCGCGGCCACGTGCTGCCCCCGGTGGTGGCCGCCCGAGACACCCTGGGCGCCGGTGACGTCTTCCACGGCGCCTTCGCCTGGATGATGGCCCACGGCGCGCTCGCGACCGACGAGCTGGTCGGAGCCCTCGGCGAGGCCTCACGGGTCGCCGCCCGCTCCGTCCAGACCTTCGGCCCCCGCAGCTGGATGACCTGACCCCGGCGGGCCGCCGGGGATGCGGTCAGCCCGCAGGCACGGTCAGCCCGGCAGGCTGGGCGGCGGGCTCGCCGGCCGCGTCCCGCGCCGCGCAGCCGGCGAGGTGGTCGTTCACCAGCCCGCACGCCTGCATGAGCGCATACGCGGTGGTCGGGCCGACGAAGACGAAGCCGTGCCCCCGCAGCGCCTTCGCCAGCGCCTTGGACTCGGCGGTCACCGCCGGGACGTCTGCGAGCCGGGCCGGGGCCGGGCGGGGCGGCGGCGCGAACGACCAGACCAACTCCTCCAGCGGCTCGGTCAGGGCGAGCACCGCGCGGGCGTTCGCGATCGTCGCCTCGATCTTGCGCCGGTTGCGGACGATGCCGGCGTCCAGGAGAAGTGCCTCGACCGTGCCCGCGCCGAACGCGGCGACGGCGGCCGGATCGAACCCCGCGAACGCCGCCCGGAACGCCGGACGCTTGCGCAGGATCGTCAGCCACGACAGCCCGGACTGGAACGCCTCCAGCGTCATCCGCTCGAACAGGCCGACAGTGTCCCGAACGGGCCGGCCCCACTCGGTGTCGTGGTACTCGACGTACAGCGGCGTCGACAGCCCCCAGGGACACCGCGACCGCCCGTCCACCCCGGCTGCCAGGTCGGACAACCCGGTCACGGGACGAGCCCCTCGAAGCCGGGCTTGATGACCTCGTTGATCAGCGCGAGACGCTGGTCGAATGGGAGGAAGGCGGACTTCATCGCGTTCACGGTCAGCCAGCGGATGTCGGACCAGCCGTAGCCGAACGTCTCGACCAGGGTCGCGAACTCGCTGGACAGCGTCACCCCGCTCATCAGCCGGTTGTCGGTGTTCACCGTGACCCGGAAGTGCAGCCTGCGCAGCAGACCGATCGGATGGCGCTCGATGCTCGGCGCCGCCCCGGTGTGCACGTTCGACGACGGGCACATCTCCAGCGGGACACGGACATCGCGCACGTAGTCGGCCAGATCCCCGAGGGTGGCGTTTCCGTCCGGGTCGACCGTGATGTCGTCGACGATGCGCACGCCGTGCCCCAGCCGGTCGGCGTTGCACCACTGCAGCGCCTCCCAGATCGACGGCAGCCCGAACGCCTCACCCGCGTGGATCGTGAAGTGCCCGTTCGCCCGCTGGATGTACTGGAACGCGTCCAGGTGGCGGGTCGGCGGGTTGCCCGCCTCCGCCCCCGCGATGTCGAACCCGACCACCCCGGCCTCCCGCCACCGGACGGCCAGCTCCGCGATCTCCAGCGAGCGGGCCTGGTGGCGCATGGCGGTCACCAGCGCGCGCACATGCAGGCCGGTTCCCGCCGAGCCGGCACGGAAGCCGTCCAACGCGGCCTCGACCACCTCGTCGAGCGACATGCCCTGCTCGACGTGGAGTTCCGGGGCGAACCGGACCTCCGCGTAGACGACCCCGTCGGCGGCCAGATCCTCGGCGCACTCGCGGGCCACCCGGGCCACGGCCTCAGGCGTCTGCATGACGCCCACCGTGTGGCTGAACGTCTCCAGGTACCGCACGAGCGACCCGGTGTGCGCACCTCCACGGAACCAGGTACCGAGCTTGTCGACATCGGTCGTCGGCAGCCTGGTGTACCCGGTGGCGTCAGCCAGCTCGACGATGGTCGCGGGCCGCAGGCCACCATCAAGATGATCGTGCAGCAGGACCTTGGGAACCCGGCGGATCGCAGCCTCAGTGATCTTCTCGCTGGCCTGGCCAGCAGGGATGTCCACGCTCACCTCCCTGACGGTAGGCCACCCCACCGACAGTTCGCCGTCCGCCACATGACGACGAGCAGACACCGCGCCCCAATCCACCACACCCGCACCACCCGCACCACCCGCCCCCCGTACCCCCATGCACCGCACCCCGCACCCCGGCACACCGCACCCCACAGCCCGGCACACCGTCGCCCACACATCCCAGCGCACCGCGGTTCACCAGCCACCCAGCAGATTCACAAATAACCCAAATAGAAACAATCCATACACACCAAAATGGTGTGTGGCGGGTGAATGAGTCTATCGGGACGCACCATTCGGGACATAATTGAACCATGGTCGCGAACATGGTGATGTCCGACGAGTCGCTGATGACCTGGGATCAGGTCATCAGCGAGGAGGCCCGCGCGCTGTTGGCCGAGTTGCTGGCCCGTGATCCGGTTGCCTGCCCGGTGCCGGTCGGGATCTACGGCCGGATCAGCCAGGACGACGAGCACGACGCGAAGGGAGTCGCCCGACAGATCATGCTGGCGTTGAAGCGGATCGCGGCCGAGCCGACGTGGCGGTTGGCGGTCCGGCCGATGGTCGACAACGACATCTCAGCGTCGAAGAGGAAGCGCCGGCCGGAGTACGAGCGTCTCGCGACGGCGGTCGACGATGGGTCGGTCGCGGTCGTGGTCGTCTACATGACCGGCCGGTTGTGGCGTAACCGGATCGAACGGGCGAACGCGCTGGAGACGTGGGCCGCGCGCCGGATCCGGATCGTGGCGACCAAGGGCCAGGACCTCGACCTGTCGTCGTCGTCCGGTCGGGTGGTGGCCGGTCTGTTGGGCGAGCTGGACACCTACGAGATTGAGCAGATGTCCGAGCGGCACCGCGACGAGTCCGACCAGCGCGCCCAGGCGGGATTGCCGCCCGGTGGCCGGTGCTACGGCTACGGCACAAAGCGGACGATCAACGACGACGAAGCCGAGATCATCCGTTTCCTGGCCGACCGGGTATTGATCAACGGTCATGGGTTGGGGATGCTCGCCGCGGAGATGACCGACGCCGGTGTGCCGACCGTGCGCGCGAAGACCTGGACCGTGCCCGCGTTGCGCGGGATCTTGACCAATCCCGCGTTGGCCGGATTGCGTGTCCACCGAGGGGAGGTCATCGGCGCCGGCACGTGGGAGCCGATCCTCAGCGTGGACACACATCACCGATTGGTGGCCCGGTTGCGCCACCGGATGGTCCCGCCGGGTTGGTCAAACCGGCCCCGGCATCTGCTGTCTGGGATCGCGGTGTGTGGGAAGTGCACCGCGCCGCTGTTGGGTCGGGCCCAGGACGGCCGGATGTCCCCGACCTATCTGTGCCCGCCGCCCGAGCGTGGGGGGTGCCGAGGTATCCGCCGCGTGTCCGCCCCGATCGATCTGTTGGTAGAGACGACGGTGGTCGAGCTGTTGGGGACACCCGGGGTGATCGAGCAGTGGGTGTCAGCGGACGCGGCGCATGCCGCGGAGGTACTCGCCCTCTCCGCGCAGGGCGACGCGGCACGGGCCCGCGCGGCAGCGTTGGGTGTGGAGATGGCCGGTGACGACCCGTCCGACGAGATCACGAAGATCATGCGCCGGTCGCAGGTCGACACGCTTCGTGCTGAGCTGGAACAGATCCGCCGGAAGCAGGCAGCGGCAGCGTACGACACCGCGTTCGACGGCTTGCTAGCGATCGAGGACATCGCCGCGCACTGGCCGACGTTGGGACTACCACGCCGCAGGGCGATCATCCGTGCCCTGGTGACGGTCGAGATCCTGCCCGGACGACGCGGACGCGGCGGTTTCGACCCGGACACGGTCCGCATCGAGCGTCGCACGCGCGAGCAGGTCTAACCGGAGGGACCGGGGGTCCGGTGCCGACGCGGCACCGGGCCGAGGACCTCCCGCACCAGGTGGATTTGCTCGCCGCTTAGCGGCCCTTGTGCCGCAAGGGTGGCCGCGAGCTGTCGCGCACGGGCCGTCACCCGTTCCACGAGCACCGGATCAAGATCGGGACGTGGGAGTGGTACCGGGCCGCTGACAGCCCACCCGCCCACCCACACCCGGGCCGCGCTGGCAGCACCGGCACCAGACTCCACAACCGACAAACCAACCGAAGGACCATCGGACCCTTCGGGACCCGTCCCCAGGCCAGCCACCGGCGGAACAGGCGGAGTGATGCCCGTAACGGTGGGATCATGGTCATCATCGTCGTCGAAGAGTGAGGGCTGAAAGGCAGCTTCGCTGCTCATAGCCCGGCCAGCCAGACATCCGCACCCGACCCAGCCGCGCCGTCAGGTGGGTCGGTGTTCCCGCCGTACAGGCCACGCCCGGAGTACACCCACTCCCCGACAGCGACCGTTGCCGGATCACCGTCCAGGCGGCCGAACGCATCCACCGGCACCCGCCCGGACAGGACCGCACCGATCGTGCGCGACCACACCCGCCGCACCGTCCGCAACGCCCCGAACGTCGTGGAGTACTTCCGCGATTTTGTTAGCCAGTGGCCACCGAAGCCCATCTGGTGGGCCCAGCGCAGCAGCCGGGGGACATCACCGGAGTCACGGCCGAGTGCTGCATCCAAGGCCGCGATGAACGCCGGGTCATGGCCGAGCCGCCAGCAGGTCTCCACCAGACGGCGGACATGCGGAGCCAGGACCAGTCGCCCCAGCGCGGCCAGCGACCGCACCGGATGATCCAACGCGCCACCGGCCGCCGCCGACTTGGTGATGTACTTCGCCAGGTAGTTACTGACCCGCCCCACGTCGGTGGGCCCGTCCAGCGCGATCCGGCGGATGTCGACCTGCACACCCCAGCGCACCGCCCACCCGCCGTCGGGTGCCGTGGCGTCGAGGGTGCCCGCGTCCGGGTCGGGAGCCGGCACCGCCACCGATCCGACAACGCCCCGCAGAGCGTCCGCGACCAGCTCCCCATCTGCCCAGCTCGGGGGAGCCGAGTCGGGACCGTCGGGCCCGTCGACCCGGACCACCACATGCAGATGCACCAGGCCGCGTGCCTGCATTTCCGCGACCTTGACGAACGACAGCCGCGCCGCGCGTCGAAGCCCGGCCACGGTCAATCCGGCCGCCGCCGCTACTGCGGATTCGGTGGCGTCGCGGGTGGCCTTCCACAGTTTCGGAACGAGTGCGTTCCACACCACGGTCCGGCCGTAGGAGTAGCAGTCCGGGCAGATCGGCGAGCCGAGCCGGGAATCCTCGGCATGGTGCCGCTCATGGCAGCCCGCCGGCCGACCATGCGGACAGAGTCCCCGCCGGGGGTGACACGCCCGCACCGGACCGGTTTTCCCGCCCTGCTGACGCCGGGAGTGCACCGGCCCGAACGACGGCGCCGTCAACGTCACGAACCACGCCGGATGCCCCGTGACCGTGTCCGGGACACCCTTGCCGCCCGCCAGCCCCGCCAGGACGAGGCGCCGCGCGTCCCGCTTGTAGACCGCCGAGCAGGCAGGGCAGGCGGACTCCCGCCGGTTGTTGCACCGTACGTGTAGCACCCCACCGGGAAGCGTCGCGCTGTCCACTGCGCGCCGGATCTCACCGGTCGCGGTATCTACATGGTCAACATGTCCGGATAGGCGGATCGGGCGGGAGCAGCCGCCCGCGATCGGCCGATCGTCGGGGGAAGCCTCACTCATGATCGTGTCCCTGTTTTCGGGCACGGCGCGTACCGGCCCGGCACGAACAACCAGGCCGGTACGGCCATGCGACGAGAAGGAGAGAGGAGGGGGGTTAGCTCTGGCCAGGGGGCCGGTTACGGCGCGCGAAGCGCTCCCACAGCGCCTCGGACGCGGGGCTACCGTCGTCCGCCGCCGGCGGAGGCACCGGAGGCAGCGCGGGGGGTGGGGGAAGCGGCAGGGCCCGCAACGGGATCGTGGGGTCGTCGTCCACGCGGTACGCGCTCACATCAGGCACCCATCCGCGACCGGCCGCCGGGCTCGCCGTGGCGGGGGGAACCGGCGGGGGCGGGGGTGCGAGCGCCGCCGTGGGCGGGACGAGCCGGGGCAGCTTCGGCGCCGGAGCACTGTGCGGCAGCGCAGCCCAGGCCGGGGCAGCCCACTGCGGTGCCTGCCCGTACTGCGCGGCCATGGTGTGGATGTCCTGGTCGTCCACCCACGCGGCGCGCACCCGCACGGGGGTGGGATCACCGTCTTCCAGCACGTAGCCGACACCAGGCAGCGACATCGGGATCCGGTCGGTCCACGCACCGCGCAGGTAGGCGTCATCGCCCAGCACGAGGTTGGCTTCCGCGGCTTTCATCCGCAGCGCGACCCGGATTTGGAACAGGTCCCGGAACGGCACCACGTCCTTACGCGGATCCTGGACCGCGCCGATCACGACGACACCGGCCGCACGCCCTTGGGACAGCAGCAGCGAGAGCGCCCCGGAGATCCGCTGTTTGGTTTCCCGGTCCGCCGCGTAGGCGGTCAACGCGGCAATCTCATCCACCATGATCACGATCAGGGGGTGTTTCGGGGTGGGGGTGTGCAGCCGGGTCCGGCCGCGTAGCCAGCCCGTACGCCGCTGCATCGTGCCCACCGCGTCTTCGAGCAGATCCGCGATGCCCCCGATATCCGTGGCGAAGCGGCTGAACAGGGGCTCACCGAACCCCAGCTCCATCCCGCCCTTGGGATCGGCCGCCCAGACCTCGACCAGCCCCGAGCGGATCGACACCGCGAGTGCGCGGACGATCGACCACAGCACCGATGCCTTACCCGCACCGGACGCGCCAGCGACGAGGACATGGGAGCCGCGTAGCCGTAGCAGCCACGGGCCGCCGTCCTCACGCCGCCCGACCGGCACCGCATCCAGATCCGACAGATCGGCCGCACCGCCGTCGAGGTCCACCGCGCCGACCGTGGCCCCGAGCGCCTCCCGGTTCACCAGGACCACATCCGCCCGCCCGGCATGCGCCAAGTCCGGAGCGATCCGCAGATCACGGCCCCCGAGCGCCGCCGCGAGTTTCAACGCGACCCGTTGCAGATCGTTCACGTCTTGGCCGGGACGCAGACGGACGCGGAAGGTTCGCCCCGCCGCCGTACGTCGCACCCGCCGTATCCCTGGAGAGCGCCCCGCTACTTCCAAGCCGGACGCCCGACACGCCGCCGACCAGCGGCGCCGCAGCCGCCCGACGCCCAGCCAGCCGAGCACCGCGACCCGCCACGGACGCACGACCAGGACCAGCACGGCGAGCACGCCGAGCGCGACCATCCCGCCGTCCGGGCCGAACAGTCCGGTGAGTTGACCGCGCAGCCACACCAGCCCGAGCAGCGTCCCCAGCTCACGGCGCCACCCCCACAGTGTCCGAGCCCCGTACTTGACCGCGAGTTCCCAGACCGAGGGACGCAGCCGTAGCCGGAAGTTGTCCGGCCGCAGCCTGCCCGCCCGCACCTGCAACACCGGCACCACACCCACCACCCTTCACATGAAGATCAGCCAGAACCGGGAAGGGGGCGGCGGCCCGACACTGGGTCAGACCGCCGCCCCGTCTGCTCAGCCCTTCGAGGGCGACCCACCCGCCGGCCGGACCGACGCCGCGGAGTAGGAGATGCCGTGACGGGCGCCCATCTCCCACACCCGCCCGACCAGACCCGTGATCACCACGGGCGCGCCGACCTGCACCGTCGGAGCCGCACCCGCCACGCGCACGTTGACCACACTCGCCGTGCCGTCGGCCATTCCGAACGCGACCGGGACCTGATACAGAGCCTCGCCGTCCGTGTTAGCGCGCTGGCTCTTGTTGTCCATCTCCATCACCGGCGCCGCCGGACCCATCGCCAGCGTCACCGTGAACGCCGCCATGTCGATCGGGATAACACGCATCAGAAAACCTCCGAGGATTGTTGACTGGGGGTGTTGACCGGCCGCCATCGCCCTTCGACGATCCACCCGCCGAGCAGGAAAAGGGCAGCCGACTTTCGGGAAATTCGCAGGACAAAACAAGGACACGAGCGAGAAAGAGGAACCGGACCGCCCGCAGTGGGGTCTGTTCTACGGCCGGCGCTGGTCGTTTCGGACCGTGTGGAGTACCCGGCAGACCTCGACCGCGAGCCCGAGGAGCAGGCCGTCACGACGGGCGGGTTTCTGCAACGCCCACCCGGTGAGCCCCAACGCCGCCGCCGCATGTTCGCGCCGGACACCGAGGGGTTGCCCGCCCATCCCGTCCGCCAGCCCAACCAGCGCCGCCACCGCCGCACCCTGCGCCCCACCCAGGCCCGTCACCGCCAGCCGGAGCAGTCCCTCCGCGGCGATAGCCCTGATGACCAGGGGGGTTGTGTCGTCCGGGACCAGGAGCCGGACCAAGTTCGGGGCGTGTTCCACGAGCGCCTGCGCCCGCACCCCGTACCGAACCGCCCCGTCCAGCTCCACCCACAGATCCGCCAGATCCGGGAGGGTCACCGCGACACCTCCATCCGGTCCACGTGGTCCACCGACACCGACACCGACACCGGCGCCGGCGCCGACGGAGCCGAGTCCGGCCGGGTGAGAACCCCCAGGACCGCCATCACCGAGAACGACGCGACCGCGATCCCCACATTCAGCGCCAGCAGCGCACCCCAGAACAGAATGCGCTGCCGCCGGGTCAGCTCCTCTCCCATCAGCGGATCACCCGCGCAGCCACCGCACCCGCAGCCACCGTCAACGACCCGAGGACCAGATACGGCGCCGACTCGAACGCCCACTCCACCGCCGCGAGCACCAGATACAGCGCGCACACCGCCGCGCAGATCTTCGCGAACGTCCACCACAACGACCGCCGATACACATACCGAGCCACCATGAACCACCTTCCGAGGAAAGACGTGACGCCCCTTGCGGGCATCTGGCGGGGCGTTTCCCGCCGTGCACGCAGCATTCCTCGAAACGCTGGCAGCGCGCTGCACCGCTAACCGGCCTCTAACCAGCATCAAAGCGGCACAGGAAAGGCCGCACGGCGGCAGCAGCCCGCCACCGCACCCGGCACGCCAGTGGCACACGACTGGCACACCCCCAGGTCAGCCACCCCGACCTGCGGACCCGTCCGCAGCGGCCCCGAAGCACTCCCGGACCGGGCCCTCACAGCCCCGATTGGCCCCCACGCAGACTTTTGTGAGCTGCGCCACACGGTGTTGGGGGTGGTTGTCGGGCGCCGTGGAGTGGGCCGCGGGAGCCTCGGCGCGACCCCAACCCCCACTTAAGTGCCAGTCAGACCCGGAATATTTGGCCGGACGGGGCGGCACGTTCCGGCACGAGTCGGCACGTTCCGGTACGGGCCGGCACGGGCCGGCACAACAGCACGGACCCGAGTAACGGCAGCAGCGTCCAGAAGCCTGCGATAGCCCCCGATAGGCGGCATCCTTGCTGCATGCAGACACCGCAGCGCCCACAGGCCCCGGCACGCCGCGTGTCCGAAGACGTCACCCGCGCACCCCGCCGGAAAGCGTGCGGCACCGGATCGGACAGGTTAGACCCGGACAGGCGCCAGGTGATCACAGGGCGCGTTGTTGGAGGCTAGTGGACGCAAACACCGCAAGACGTGGTCCAACGTGTCAGAATGCTCAGCGTTGCCCCGAACCCCCGCGTTCCGGGCGACACACACGAAAGGAGGGAACGGCGGGGGAAAGCGGGGGCCGACCAACGGCCCCAGCCGGACCGCACATGACGACCGAACACCCGATCGACGTTCCGACGCTCACCCAGCAGCTCCGGAAGGCGATGCGCCACGGCGTCCGCGCCACACGCCTTGCCACCCACGCGCCGCACCTGGTCGACCTGCTCACCCCCAGCCACACCGGCAGCCCGGATGATCGGGCCATCGCCGCCGAGCAGATCATCCGTGACGCGACCGAGCCTCTCGGGCCCAACGTCGGAGCAGCGATGCGGATCATGCTCGGGTTGGAACCCGGAACCTGGCACACCGGGATCGAAGACCGACGCAAACGCGCCGCCAAACGCATCGGGATCACCCCCGGGGCCTTTCGTCGACCCCGACGCGAAGGCACCTACCTCCACGACATCGCCTGGGAGATCTGGCAGCAGCGACGCAAAGCCGCATGACCCGCACACCACCACCCCGCGCACCACCAGCACACCCCACAGCCCCGGGGCACCCGCCACACCAGCGGACACGCCCCGGGGCTGTTCCATACCCCGACAACGACGACGGCCCCGGACCACATCCGCCAGACGAGGAAGGGCGGGAAAGATCACGGGGCCGTCAGCTCGAAACGGAAAGCCTTCAGACCTTCTTCACCGAATTCTTCTGGTCATCGGCGATTCCGGAATATCAACTTCAGTTGCACGCGCCGTAATAATCAGCGTTGAGGGTGATAGGTCGCGATCTGCCTGATCGATTTGCACGTCAGTGAAGCCGGCGCGCCCGAGGATACCCGCCCACTGATGCGGATGATGTAGGTGCCACCGGATGGTTCTGTCGGACACGGCCACGGAACTCCTACGGTTGTCTAAAGCGCGTACCGAAAATACCAGAATCCCGCCTGGAGCGAGCCTGCACCCGATTAGCGCAAGCAATGGTTTCGTAGGGCAGAGTCCAACTGCGCCAAATATGGAATAGCAAACATCGAAGGTATCGCATGCGGAAAGGTAGCGGAGTGCTTCTACGTGCCGGACGTCAAGCTTGGGCCACCGTGAACGGGCCCGGAGTATCTGAGAGGGCGCCGCATCAATTCCGATACCGCGCGCCCCGCAGATGTCGACCAGGTAGGCTAGATTTTCTCCTGTCCCGCAGCCAAGTTCGACAACTCGCCTGCCGGTAACATCGCCCAGGAGAGCTATTCCCGGGTCCGCCTGCCTATTTCGAGTCCAAGCGAATGATGGCTCACGAGGAGGGCTCTCTAGGTCGCCGGCCGCGATACGGGAACGGGCATGCCGTTCCCATACCGCGACGTTCACAGCGTGCGTACCCACAGGAATGTCATCGCCTCATCGAGATGCCGGCGGACGACCTTCGCGGCGAATTCGTCCTGTTGCCGATCCGGCATCCATTTTGTGGCCTGTTCAAGATACCAAGCGATGATCCACAGTCGGTGCCAGCCCAAGGCCCAGTATTCCGGCGGCAGGCCCGCTCGATGATAGGAAGCTTCGGCCGCGCCGCCGGCCTGGACGTACGCCGAGATCATACGCTTGAGGCTTATTGGGTCTGCCCATGCCTGGGTGCCGCGCCATGACGCCAGATCCAACAGGCCCGGACCGGTGAACGCCCGCGCCCAGTCCATGAGACGCCAACCGTTAACGCCGATATGCAGGCTTGTCGGATGGAACTCACTGTGGCATAGCGAAAACGGGGGGATGTCGGCACCACTGGCAAGCCGATCCGCCTCATTAGCCAGCAGCGACAGAGGGCGATCCAAGTCGCTGTCGGTCCATCGGCCTTCAGCGCGCAAATCCTGCAAGCTGGTGATTGCCTGGCTAGGCAGTGCCGCCAATGCCTCCCGGTCCAAGACGGCTAGCCCGTCAATGTGATCCACCTTGTGCACCGCGACCGCAGCATCCACCCCGTCGGCCAAGGTCACGTCACGGACAGGGTCTCCGAGGTCTTCTAGAAGCATGCCGAGCATGCCACCGCGAATAGCGCTGGTGAGGAGATACGGCACAGGGACCCCCCGCCTGTGGACGTGCCAAAGCACTTTAGCTTCAGCGGTGAACGGCTCCCGCGCCGCTTTGAATATCAGAGTTTCGCCATTTGCGAAGCGGACCCGCTCCACTCCGGACAGCGCCCACACCCGTACCTCTTGACGGCTCACGGGCCATCCCAGTGCGGCTTGACTGGCCAAGTCGGTCAGCAAGAGGGTCTTTACATCCATATCTCTTATATTCCCGCCAAGTGCGTAAGTCGGACCGGTGACGGCAGCGCACCGTCACCGGCCCGTGGAACGACGAGGGTCAGGCGACCGCGCCGGGCCCCGCCAGGGCGAGGATCGACGTGATCCACTTGTGCTTGAGGCGGCCCAGCTCTCCGCGGAACCGCGCCAGATCGACACCGAAGGGCACCACGGCCCCGCCCGACATGTTCGGGGCGGACTGGCAACCGTGCACGAGCCGGCCGCCGAGCGCCGCGTGCGCCTTCACCGCGTCGACGCGCCGGTACTCGTTGAAGAAGCCCCCGTGGTAGAGGTCGTCGATCCGCTCAGCCTCGTCCGGGCTCAGGTCGAACACCACCCGCGCCGTGGCCGGGAAGAACCAGGCCGGGCCGATGTCGGAGATCTCACCGGACATGTCTACCCGGTTGAGGGCCGCGAGCGTGGCCGACTCCCGCAGAATCCGGAGGTCCTCCTCGGTGACTCCGGCGAGGTCCGGGGTGTCCAGCAACTCCGGCGCGAACAGATGGCTGTACACCTGCTCCGCCGTCCTGAGCACCTTCGCTGCGTCGTTCGTGCGCTGGCCGAACACCCGAACGAAGTCCAACGCCTGCTGCTCCACCGTCTCGGTGTCGGACTCCTCCCGGGGGAGGAGGTCTTCCACCACGCGGTCCCAGTCCACCAGCATCCACACCGGCTGCTCACTCCGCCGGAAGAAGTACACCTCCGGGTCGATCACCAAGTTTCGGTTGTTCACCGTCACCCCCGGGATACGCTCCCACGTGGGGCTGAAGGGCTGGAGCGTTTCCACCCCGATCCTCTGCGAAGTCGCTGTCGTCGTACCCATGTCCAGTCCCCTTCTCTTCGGACCGCGGCCCCGGCCGGGGACCTGATGTCAGCCCGGCCGGAACCGCTGTGGCGATCGTCCGGCGTCTCGCAAGGGGAAGGAATGTATGACCAGCCATCCGACATATGTCCGCGTCGAGGTCATGGCACCTGACCAGCGCGTTTCGGCCCATCATTGCGACATGCCCATGTTGCTCGGGGCGGAGATCAAGCGTCACAGGACCGCCGCCCGCCTCTCACAGCAGCGGCTCGCAACCCGAGTCGATGTTGATCAAGGTCTAATTTCCAAGATCGAGACCGGCGCCAAGCAGCCGTCGGCTCGGCTGATCAAAGCTATCGACGACGCCTTGTCCGCCGGAGGCGAATTAGTTAGCCTTCATGACCAAGTGGCGAAGGTTGGACCGAATGCGGGCGGCGATGAACATGCTCGGATTCAGAGGGAGATGGTAACCGTGACCGCCGACCGTGCCCGCGAATTTGTCCTGTCACACAAGGCGCAATCAACGACCGAGGCCATCGAGCAAGTATTCGATGAAGTTCGAGTGCTCGCCCTTGCCTATCCAAAGCGATCACTTATCGACGTGCTTGGTCCGCTCTCTGAAGTGCAAGAAACCGTTTTCAGTCTTCTCGAACAGAAGCAGAAGCCCGCCCAGGCCCAGCTCCTCTACCTTCTTGCTGGAGTCACCGGTGGCCTGCTCGGGAAAGCCGCGCATGATCTGAGCGTCCCGCACGCGGCCATGACTCACGCCCGGACGGCGTTCATCTGCGCAGACCAGGCGGACCATGACGGTCTTCGCGCGTGGGTCCGTGGTTTGCAATCCCTAATCGCCTATTGGGATAGAAGGCCGACAGCCGCCCTTCGCTACGCCCAGAGCGGTGCCGAGTTCGCTGCCCGCTCAGGGGGCACGGTCGCCGCGTGGCTCCCAATCAGTGAGGCACGCGCGTGGGCGGCACTCGGAGATCTTGAGCAGACCAGAACCGCTATCAAGACCGCCGAGAGCGCGTGGGAACGAGTTTCGCCCGACGAACTCGATGAAATCGGCGGAATGTGCACCTTTTCCCCGGCGCGACACTCCTACTACGCCGCCGACGCACTGGTTCTGCTACCCACCGAAACGGAAACGGCTGAATCCTATTCTGCGCGGGCTGTCGCCGCCTATTCCGACGAGACGCGGCCTGAGTGGGCCTTCGGCGACCAGGCCGGCAGCCATACAGGTCTCGCTCTCGCCCGCATCGCCCGCGGCGACCTGGACGGCGCAGCCGACGCCATCGTGCCCGTCTTGGACCTCGTCCCCGAACAGCGCATCAACGGCGTCGTCCACTCCGTGCAACGACTACACAGAGCTATTGCTAGCTCATCTCTCGGTGTCGATCCCGCAGCCCGCGACCTGCAAGAGGAGATCGAGACCTTCACCCGCACTCCGGCTGCCCTTCTGCAACGGTAGGACCGTGACCCTCTACCCTCTCCATCTACGCGGCACGGTCGTCACTCTCCGCGAGTTCGATCGAACTGACACCCAAAGCGCTCACCGCATCGTGGGTGATCCGCGTGTCACCGACTACCTCTCGTTTGACACCAGGAGCCTCGAACAGACAGAAGCCATGATCACAGGTGTTCTCGAACGCGCTCGGCATGAACCCCGCGGCGAGTTCTACCTAGCGGTTGATCGTGGCGGATCGTTGATCGGCTTCGCCCGCCTCGGCCTCGCTGGAGTCCAAGCCGCCAAGCTGGGATACGCGATCCACGCCGATCAATGGGGTCACGGTTACGCGACAGACGCGGTCCGTACCATCGTGGAGTTCGGCTTCGGTGTCCTTGGGCTCCGTCGGATCAGTGCGGCGATCGGACCCGACAACCTCCCATCCATCGCTGTTGTCGAGCGGCTCGGCTTCGCCCGAGAGGGACGTCTCCGTGATCACGTCTACACGAACGGGGCGTGGCGCGACAGCATCCTCTACTCGCTCCTTACACACGAATGGAAGCGGTTGGTCGAACAGCAGCCCGACGCAGGTAAGGGATGATCCGGACCCTTTGTCGTTGCGGCAGCGGTTGAAGATCGTCGCCAAAGTTCTATACGGGTTCAAGGCCGCCCCTTCGGGGCGGCAGGTGACCTGTATCACGTTGTAGTGGCGCCGCACACGCCGCGCCGAACAGGACCCCGGCCGACCCGCCGCGCACGACGGGGCCCCGCCTCCCTCCGGTCGGCACCCCATCGGCCCGTCGGTCCGGCCGCCCGTTCGGCGCGTCGGAGCGTCGCTACCTCTCAGCTCCCAGCCCCCGAAGGGGCAGACCCGCCGCTCATCCCAAGTAGCTCCGCCCTCTCACGTCGCTATCCCCCTTCCCGGGGTGCCGGATGATCTTACGGGCAGGCGACCAGGTCAAGGGCGCGCTACGCGCGTCGCCACGGCGATCACCCTTCGGGCGACCCTTGACCTGGCCACCAGCCCGTTAGAAGCGGCACCGAAGCGGGCCGGGGGAAAAATGGTTGGCTGACAAGACAAAACCAAGCACCCGCGCGGCACGAACCGCCTCGGGACGACAACGGCCAGGAAGAGCCGCCGCCGCCCCGAGGCACCGTTCAGCCGATCAGCGAGTCGATAACCGCCGCGTGGACCGGATCCGCCGTATCCGTGCCGTCACACGCGACCAGGAGCCGCACTCCCCGCCGCCGCAGCAGCCGCAGCACCGCTGTCAGAGCCGTGTCCGTCCCGGCAAGCCGGTCAAGGGTGTCAACCACGAGCACGTCATACCGTCCCGTGACCACCAGGCGGACCGCCGCCATCAGTCCCCGCATACCCGAGCCGTTCTGACGGATCGAGCAGCCCGCCTCCCAGCCCCGCGCGCCACACGCCGCCACGAACACGCCCCGCTGCACCGGATCATCCCCACCGCCCAGATGCCGCGTGAAACTCACCGCCCGTATCCCGCTCACGCGCGCAGCACCCCCGCGACTTGCGACCCGGTGTCCGACAGGATGTTGCCCAGCGTGACCGCCTGATCGAGGGTCAGGTCCGCGTGACCGAGCAACACCACGAGCGCGGAGAGCATCTTCAACACGAGCGCCTGTGCCATCTCGGTAGCGTCGTATCCGTCCCGCACGTCCGACGGCACGATGTCGACCCGCCGCCCCGGAGAGACGTGCAGCGCCGCCGCCTGAAGGCAGGCACCCGCAACGCCCGCGTAGCACGCCATCGCGTCGAGCGAGTCACCAGCGGTGATCGTCAGCGTCATCGTGTCGACCGCCACCACGATCTGAGGCACCGGAACGCCCGGGATCACACAGACGATCGGGGGAGGTCCGGACGGGTCGACCGTGACGTCTGTCCGGCCGATCTTTGGCATGATGGTCATACGTTCGAACTCCTGTTTCCGCAGGGGATCGGACCAGGCCCGGGATGGTGTTCGAGCACCGTCCCGGGCCGCTTTCATCTTCAGATCAATTGTCGCAACTTTGCTGTACGCAGTGAACGCAGCCGATCAACGACAAACGGCCGGCACCCCGAACTCAGGATGCCGGCCGCCGGTTGGGCGTGGTGAGAGCTACACGCGCACCGGACCGCAGAGCCGGAGCATGTCCGCCAGCGCGACGACCGAGCGAGGATCGATCCGCCTCAGGTCACGCCCGAGCCGCTCACCGGTCGGACCGTCCGGCGCCACGGTGAGAAGCGTGTGCAACGCATCCTGATACGGCGTCCACCCCACCGAACCCGACGCGTCGCCGGTAGGCACCCAGCCGCCGCCGGAACCGGAACCGTGGTCCACTGACCGGAAGCGCAACGTCACGTCGGTACCGCCAGGTGCGACCGACCAATGATCAACGAAGACGATCCTTGGCAGGCTCGCCGTCACGTCGACGAAGTCCCGCAACACGGCGCCCGAGGACACCGTCATATCGAAGACCCCGCGTGGCCGACGTTCCACGGCCACGAACGGACGGTCCTGGTACGGGTCTCGGCCGCCATCACCAGGCGGAGGCGGAATACTAGACACGGGTCACTCTCCCTGTGTGCGCAGGTTGCGGTGATCAAGGTTCCGGTGGGTGTGGCAACACCCGCCGGAACCGCCAACACCATCAACTATAGGGCGATGCGTCCCATAGTTCAGGCGAACAGGGAGATGCGTGGCGGACACGGACCCGTTGATCAGTTATCGCGAGATGGCGGAACGGGCCGGCATTAGGCCGGGCACGCTACGTAACTACCGCAGTAAAGGGCTACTCCCGGAGCCGGACGACCTCTCGGTGCCCGACCGGCCGAGGTGGAAGACGTCCACCTTCGATGCGTGGATGGCCAGCCGCCCCGGACGCGGCAGTCGCACGGACCTACAGCGAGAGGCCGCCCCCGACCGACCGGGGCGGGAGTAGCCCCGTACCCGCCCACGCCATATGTCGATGTGTGATGCACGCCATATGTGTCCCGAGTGAAATACCCCGATGGACTCACTCACCCGCCACACTTCGGGCGACTCGAGCCGGTGGGGGCGGGGCGACGGAAAACCAGAGGGTTGAAAGCCGGCGGATGGCGGGACGCTTTCTGGCAAGCAAGACAGCTGGCGGTCCTGGGCCAGAGGTCGGGCTCGGTGCGCGGGGCAGTCGCGCGGATCAGCGGCGCGGGGCGCGGATCAGCGGCGCGGGGCGCGGATCAGCAGCGCGGGGCGGAGCGCGGGTCAGCGGATGTGGTCGAGGACCAGTGGGGTGGGAGCGGGCGGTTCGTCGGTGACCGAGACGGCGTCCGCGAGTGCGGCGAGTGCCCGGGGGAAGGTCGCCTCGTCGTCGGAGTAGAGCTCGATCAGGGAGGCGCCGGCCTGGACCTGCTCCCCCACCGTCGCATGCCACCGCAGTCCCGCCGCCGCCGAGACGGGATCTTCCTTCCGCGCGCGCCCCGCGCCCAGGCGCCAGGCGGCGATGCCCAGGGCACGGGCGTCGAGGCGGCTCAGGTAGCCGTCCGCCGGAGCGGGGACGGTGCGGGTGAACGTGGCGCTCGGCAGTGGGGCGTCCGGGTCGCCGCCCTGGGCGGCGACCATCGCGCGCCACACGTCGTATGCCGCTCCGGAGGCCAGGACCTCCGCCGGATCCGGCCCGGCACCGGAACCACCGCTGAGGCCGACGATGTCCAGCATCACGCGGGCGAGGGCGACGGTGACCTCGACGAGGTCCGACGGGCCCGCCCCGCGCAGGGTCTCGACCGCCTCGGTCACCTCGGGGCCGTTGCCCGCGGTGCGGCCCAGCGGGGTGTCCATCGCGGTGAGCAGGGCCTCGGTGCGCACCCCGGCGCGGGTGCCCAGGCCGACCATCGTCCGCGCGAGCTCGCGGGCGTCGGCGAGTGAGGTCATGAAGGCGCCGGTGCCGACCTTGACGTCCAGGACCAGCGCGGACGTCCCCTCGGCGATCTTCTTGCTCATGATCGAGGAGGCGATCAGCGGGATGGACTCGACCGTGCCGGTGACGTCGCGCAGGGCGTACAGCCTGCGGTCCGCGGGAGCCAGGCCGGGGCCGGCGGCGCAGATGACGGCGCCGACGTCCGCCAGCACGGCACGCATGGTGTCCGGGTCGAGATCCGCGCGCCAGCCGGGGATGGCCTCCATTTTGTCGAGCGTCCCGCCGGTGTGCCCGAGCCCCCGGCCGGACAGCTGCGGGACGGCCGCTCCGCACGCGGCCACCAGCGGGGCGAGGACCAGCGAGACCTTGTCCCCGACCCCGCCGGTGGAATGCTTGTCGACCGTCGGGCGGGTCAGGCCGGACAGGTCCAGCCGTTCGCCGCTGGCGATCATCGCCGCCGTCCAGTGATCCAGCTCGTCGGGGGCCATGCCGCGCCAGACCACGGCCATCAGGTAGGCGGACATCTGCTCGTCGGCGACCCGGCCGTGGGTGTAGGCGTCGATGAGCCAGGCGACCGCGTCCGCCGGCAGCGCCGCCCCGTCGCGCTTGGCCCGGATGAGGTCGACGACGTCGTGGGACGCGGCAGGACCGCCGTGACCGCTGCCGGGGGCATCAGCGCTCATGCTCCGCGCTCCGCCGCAGGTGCCCGCTCCGCCGCGGGCGGCAGGTCCGCCGGGCCGAAGGCGCCGGGCAGGAGCTCGCCCAGGGTACGGATTCCGTCCGCGGTCGCCAGTTCGAGCTCGGGACCTCCGTGCTCGTGGAGAAGCTGGCGGCAGCGACCGCACGGCGCGAGCGGCACGCCCGTGCCGTCCACACAGGCGAAGGCGACCAGCCGGCCACCACCGCTGGCCCGCAGCGCCGAGACAAGACCACATTCAGCGCACAGTGTGAGCCCGTAGGAGGCGTTCTCCACGTTGCAGCCGACGACGACCCGACCGTCGTCGACCATCGCCGCCGCACCGACCCGCAGGCCGGAGTAGGGCGCGTAGGCGTGCCGCGCCACCCGCACCGCCTCGCCGCGCAGGTGCTCCCAGCCGCTGTCGTCCACGTTCCCTCCCGGACGGTTCGTCTTCCCTCCAGGCTGCCTGCCCGGATGCGCCACGTCGCTACCCAGCGGCACCGAGTCACACCGAGCCCACGGACCAGGTCCACACGGCCCGTCGGCACCGGCCCCGACCAGCATGCCCCACTGCCGGTGAGCCGACCGGATGTGATCCCATGGAATCGTCAACGCTGAGCGGAGAGGACAACCGATGTCAGGCGAGCGCCGGGGCGATCGCGGTCCAGCCGGTCCACGAGCTCTCGTCGGGCGTCGGTACCGGCTCGACGGGGTGATCGGTCAGGGCGGCTTCGGTGTCGTGCACCGGGCCACCGACGAGCTGCTCGGCCGGCAGGTCGCCGTCAAGGAGGTCCGGCTCCCCACCGACGGCAGCGAGGGGGAGCGGGAGCTCGCGCGGGAGCGGGTGCTGCGGGAGGCGCGCGCCGCCGGCCGGCTGCATCATCCCGGCGCGGTCGCGGTCCTGGACGTCATCGCCGAGGGCGACCTGCCCTGGATCGTCATGGAATTCGTCGACGGGCGGTCCCTGTCGGCGATCATCGAGGAGCGCGGGCGGCTCGGGGTCGGCGAGGTCTGCCGCATCGGCATCAGCCTCGCCTACGCGCTGGAGGCCGCCCACCGCCTGGGCATCGTGCACCGTGACGTGAAGCCGAGCAACGTCCTGGTGACAGCGGACGAACGCGCCCGGCTCACCGACTTCGGGATCGCCGTCAGCCATGGCGACCCTCGACTGACCAGCACCGGGATGGTTCTCGGCTCCCCGGCCTACCTGGCACCCGAGCGGGCCCGCGGCGACGCCGGAACGGCCGCCAGCGACCGGTGGGGGCTGGGCGCCACGCTGTTCACCAGCGTCGAGGGGGTCTCCCCGTTCCCCGGGAACGACCCGATCTCCATTCTCGCCGCGGTGGTGCAGAGCCGGCGCCGGCCGTTCCGCGCCGCCGGGCGGCTCGCACCCGTGATCGACGATCTCATGGCCACCCACCAGGCACGCCGGCCGAGTCTGGCGACGGTGCGCTCGCGGCTGCGCGACATCCTCGAACGCGGCGGGGACACCCGGCCCTCCCGGGCCCGCAGCCGACCATCCCGGCCCGCGGTAACGGCGATCACTCCGACGTCGGGCACACCCGCGGCCCCCACACCCGCGGCCCCCACACCCGTTGCCCCCGGGCCTCCGACGGCCCCGATCCCGGCCGGGTTCGCGGCGGACGGCGGTGACACGTTCACCGCGGGCGGAGCATCCACGGGCGGCGCATCCCCGGCCGACCAGGACACCGTGGTCAGCCAGTATGCCGGGCCCGACGAGACCACCGTCCTCGGCGAGTCCGTCCTCGGTGGACCGGCGACCGCCGGCGCGCGCGCCGGTGAGACGCACAACGCCATGGCGGAGGACGACGAAACGTCCGACGACCACTCGTCCCCGGAGGACGGCGGCGCGGACCTGACCGCGCTGCTCACGGGCACGACGACGGCACCGGCCGGCGGCGCACCCGCCGGCCCACCGCCAGCCGCCCCGGGGCTGGCCGGCACCGTGCTGATGAACGCGGCGCCCAGCGAGGCACCGCCGGACGACACCGTGCCCGGCGAGGCACTGTCAGACGACACCGTGCCCGGCGACCCACTGTCGGACGACGCCCTGCCCGGCGAGACACCATCAGACGACACCCTGCCCGGCGCCCTGCCCGGCGAGGCGCCGCCGAATGACACCGTGCCCGGCGGGGTGCTGGCGGACGACACCGTGCTGGCCGAGGCATCGCCGGACGGAACCGTGCTGACCCGGACGTCGCCGGCGAGCACGGGCAACACCCGGGCCGACGCGGACAATGACACCCGCACCGACATCGGTACAGACAGCGCGGCGGTCATCGCCGCGGAGGAGGCCGGCTCCCCGACACCGGACTCGGCGGCCGTCGAACCCACGGCGAGCCGGGTCGGGGCAGGCGACCCGGCGACGAGCGACGCACGGCCGGCGGGAACGGCGAGACAGTCGGGAACGGCTGGTGCGCACCCGCGGTTGACCCGTCGGCTGGAGCGGCTCCGGGCGATGGAGCGGCGGCGGGGCGCGACGGTTGAGCGTTCCCGGGGCGCTGAGCGGCTGCGACCGGTCGACCGCATGCGGGCACTCGGCGGCATCCCGGCGCGGGCGCGGACATCCCAGGACTCGACCGAACCGGCCGCCACCACGGCCATCGGGACAGCCAAGGCCACCGGGACAGCCGGGACGAGGAGTACGCCCGACGCCACGGGAACGCCCGGCACCGCCGCGGAACCGACGTCCGCTGTGGGGCGCCGGTACTCGGCGGCCGCGGCGTTGTTCTCCCGGCCGGGCAGGTCCACGGCCTCCGGCGATTCCGGTCCGGGGATCTCCGCGGGTCCGCCGAGCGCACCCCGCGCCGCCGCCCCTCCGCGGCGGGAGCCGGAGCAGGAGCCGCCGACGAGTGGGCAGAACCTGTTCCGCCCGCCCTCCGAACGCCAGCCGGAGGAGCGGCGGCACCCGGGTGGGGTGCTGGGACGTCCGGACGGGGCGAGCGCCGTTACGCACAGCCGCGGACGTCGCCTGACTGTGATCCTCGTCGCGTCCGTCGTCGTGATCGCGCTTGCGGTCGTCGCCGCCGTCCTGGTGTTCGGCGGGGGTGACGACGGTGCGGAGCCGGCCGGCGCCGGGCCGCGCCCGACCGTCCAGGCTGACCAGGAAGCCGCGGCAGTCCAGGCTGGAGACCTGGTCGCGTCGAATTCGGAGCCGGTCACGGCGCCTCCGGGCTGGGTCTCCTACGTCGATCCGACGGGCTGGTCGATTGCCTACCCGTCGCGCTGGCAGCGGCGGCCCGGACCCGGGGGCGAGGGGAATACGGACTTCGTGGATCCGGCTACTGGTACGTTCTTGCGCATCGGGAGCATCGCGAGTGCGAACACCTCCGCCATTGAGGACTGGCGCACGAACGAAATCAGCTTCCGGGATCGAGTGCGGGACTACCGGCGGGTACGGATCGAACCAGGTGACGGGGCGGACGGCGCGACACAGGCCGACTGGGAGTTCACCTATGCCTCCGGTGGGGGGACGGTGCATGTGCTCAACCGTGGCGCGGTGCGAAACGGGCATGGATACGCTCTGTACTGGTACACGGCCGAGGAGCTGTGGGAGGCGGATCAGCCGCTCATGCGACAGCTCTTCGCGACCTTCAGGCCGGCCTCATGAGGAGCCTCAGGGCCGGTTGCCGGCCTGACGGGTCCGGCGGCCGACGGGGTTGCGTCCGGTCCAGTCAATTCGTCTGTCAGACTTGACTCGATGGCCAGATCGGCGAGCGTGCCCCCCGACACCTCTCGGCACGGCACACCCCGCTACGTAGCGCAGCGCTACCGCCTCGACACACCTATCGGGCGCGGTGGCGCTGGCGTTGTGTGGTGCGGCGAGGACGAGCTGCTCCAGCGGCCAGTCGCAATCAAGGAAATCCTCGTGCCGATGGCGGGCGCGCAGGCGGAACGGGACGCCATCCGGGCCCGGGTGCTGCGCGAGGCGCGTGCGCTGGCCCGGCTGCACAGCCCGGCCATCGTCTCGGTCTTCGACGTCGTCGAGGAGCACGAGCGGCACTGGATCGTCATGGAGCTCGTCGACGCGGACAGCCTCGGCGACACCATCAAGAACCACGGCCCGCTGCCGTTCGACCAGGTCGCCGCGATCGGGCTGGCACTGGCCGACGCACTCGCCGCCGCCCACTCGGCCGGGGTGCTGCACCGCGACGTGAAGCCGGGCAACGTCCTGCTCGGCCGGGACAACCGGGTCCGCCTCACCGACTTCGGCATCGCCGCGACCGAGGGCGACGTCACCCTGACCGGGACGGGCGCGCTCGTCGGCTCGCCGGCCTACATCGCCCCGGAGCGGGTGCGCGGCTCCTCGGGCACGCCCGCGAGCGACCTGTGGGGCCTCGGCGCGACGCTCTACTCGGCGGTCGAGGGCTGCCCGCCTTTCGAGGGCCCGGAGACCTACGCGGTGCTGAGCGCCGTGGTGGAGGGCCGGCGGCGGCCGTTCCGGCTCGCCGGGCCGCTGCGCGGGCTGCTCACCGACCTGCTCGACCGTCCCGCCGAGCTGCGCCCGGACGTCGACGAGATCCGCCGCCGGCTGACCCCCATCGCACGCAACGCCACGCCCGTCCCGGCGGTCGTCACGAATCCGCGCAGCCGCCAGTCCGAACCAGCTGCGGACGAACCGTCATCGGACGACGGCCTGGAGAACCTGGCCCCGTCGTCGCTGCCGCCGACCGACCGCCAGCCGGCGCCGAGCGGCGACATCGGGGTGACCGACCGGCTGATGCCGGGCCGGGAGATGACGCCCCTGCCGCCGCGGGCGGACCTGTCGACCCCGGGCGACGATCTGACGGCCGTCGGGCACGCGCCGGTGACCGGGCCGGGTGTGGCGAGCACTGGCCCGCACGACGACATCACCCAGATCGGCGCGCTCGCCGCGGCCGTCGACATGTTCGACCAGGACGACGCCAACATGGCCGCCGGCCTGCTCTCGCTGGACCGGGACGGCGAACGCGCCGGTCGCGGGGGCGGTGTCTCGCACCGGGCACCGGCCGCGGGGCGCGGCGACCACCGCGGCGACGCCCCCCGCGGATCGGCCCGCAAGGGTCGGCCGCCGACGATCGCGATCGTCGCCGGCGCGGCGGTGGCGATGCTGGCGGGTCTCGCTGTCGCGCTCACCCTGCTGTTCACCGGCAACGGGGGCGACTCCGACGGCACCAGCGCGGAGGGCACGTCTCCCTCGCCGTCGTTCGCCCCGCGGACACCGGACCCGCTGCCGACCACCGACGTGGTCGTCACCGAGCCGGTTCAGACGCCGGACCGGCCGGCCTACACGCCCCGGGCACGGCGGACGACCACTCCGACGCCTCCGCCCCCGCCGGCGGAGACCGATCCGCCCGAGACGACTCCCACGGCGGGGCCGACAACACCACCGGTGACCACCGCGCCGGCGTCGTCGGCACCCGCGACCACACCGCCGACGGAGGTCTCGCCGACCGGCGCTGGGCCCACGCCCACCCAGGTCGTCCCCACGCCCCCCGGCGGCGGCGCCTGATCACGGCCGGCACCGGCCGCCCGGTCAGGTAGGTCAGGTCGACGGTCCGCGAACCGGCCGGTGACCGCCGGCCGCCGTGGTGCGGTTCGGGCGTTGTTCGCTCCGGGTGCGGGGTCGGGCCGTCGGGATGCGCCCTGACGACGCGATTCGGGTCCGTGCATGTCCGATTCGCTTGACATGCGCCGCGGAACATCACAACATAGGTAAGCCTCACTTAAGCGTCCGACGGTCATGTCGCGAGCGGGCTTCCGCTCGGCCCGCGTGAACCCCGAAGCACGAGGAGTCCGCTGATCGGAAAGGCTCGGCCACCGCGCCGCTTTCCGGCCGGCGGCACCGTCGCCGCGCGAGGGCCGGGCTCCGGGCCGGGCTCCGGTATTCCGGGGGCGGTCGCCCGCCAGCCCGCCGACGGGTCGGATTCCACGCGAGCCGGCGGCGCGGCGTATCCGGGGAAACCGGCGGCCGACACCTGACGTCACCGGCGAATCCCGCGACATCCCCGCCCTTGACCTGCCCGGTTTCGAGAGCGCGACCGGCCGATCGGCGCATCCACCATGAAGCAGTGTTCCAGAGAAATCACCGCACGAAGCGCCGATCAGAGGAGAAGCATCGACATGCGCGTTGTAATGTTCGGATATCAGACCTGGGGACATCGAACACTGCAGGCGCTGCTCGACTCCGACAATGACGTCACTCTCGTCGTCACGCACGAAAAGGGCGAAGGCGATTACGAGAAGATCTGGGACGACTCGGTCGCCGATCTCGCCACCGAGGCCGGCGTGCCGGTGGCGATCCGGAACCGCCCCGATGACGAGGATCTGATGTCGCTGCTCAAGGCGGCCGACCCCGACGTCATCGTCGCCACGAACTGGCGCACCTGGATTCCGCCGCAGATTTTCAACCTGCCCCGGCTGGGAACGCTGAACATCCACGACTCGCTGCTGCCGGCCTATGCCGGGTTCGCGCCGCTGATCTGGGCGCTCATCAACGGCGAGCCTGAGGTGGGCGTGACCGCGCACATGATGACCGACGTCCTCGACGCCGGTGACGTCGTCCTGCAGCGGCGGGTGCGGGTCGGCCCGCGCGACACGACGGCCGACCTGTTCCACCGCACCCTGGCCCTGTTCGGCCCGATGGCTGTGGAGGGCCTGGAGCTGATGGCGTCCGGGCGCACCGAGTGGGCGAAGCAGGACCGCTCGAAGGCGAGCTTCTTCCACAAGCGGTCGCCCGTGGACAGCCTCATCGACTGGACCTGGACGGCCGAGGAGCTCGACCGGCTCGTCCGCGCCCAGTGCGACCCGTACCCCAACGCCTACACGTACCGCAACGGCGAGCGGCTGCGGATCGTCTCCGCGGAGGTGTCGAAGGGCATCTACGGCGGCACTCCCGGACGGATCTTCATCCGGGAGGGTGACGGGGTCGTCATCGTGGCCGGCGCCGAGGCGCGGCGCGGCCTCAGCCACGGGCTGCTGGTCCGGACGGTCCGCACCGACGACGGACGCGAGCTGCCGGCGACGGAGTACTTCACCACGATGGGCGGTTACCTTACCCGGCAGCCGTAGCGGCTGGGGCTCGCCGCCGCCGACGGCACCGGCACCGCTGCTGACGCTGGCGGCGACGACGATCGGCGACGAGCCGGGTGACGCGCGGCGTGCGCGCGTCACCCGGCTCGCCCGGACGTGATCCCGACTGGTCAGCCCGCCGCCGCGACCTTGGCCAGGGTGGGCTTGAGCTGCTCGAGCTGCCAGGGGATGTTCAGGATGGTCGGGTTGTTGACCGCCCCCGCCGTGAAGGCGTCGACCTCCTGCGCCCGGCCGTCCACGACCGCCGGGATCCTCGTGTACAGCTCGTTGGCCTTCATCTCGGTGCGCAGTTCGTCGGTCGCGAAGCCGATCATCATGAAGTCGGCGTCGAGCTCACCGATCTTCTCCATGCTCAGCGCGCGGTCGACGACGCTCGCGGTGACCCGCGGCGACAGCTTCATCCCGAGCTGGCCGTAGAGCTGGATGGAGATCGTCTCCGGGTCGTCGATCACGGCGAGCCCGTTGGACTCGTAGTAGTAGCTGTAGCTGAACGTCTTGCCCGCCAGCCCGGGCAGCTCCGCGGCCGCGTCGGAGACGATCTTCTCGGTGGCTTCGATCGCCTTCGCGACGTCGGCCTCACGACCAACCGCCTTCCCGATCACCGTGCTCACGTCCTGCCAGGTCGAGATACCGGCGTCGGTCTCGTAGGCGACGGTCGGCGCGATCTCGCTGAGGCGGTCGTAGTAGTCCGCCAGCCCGTAGAAGTTCGTCGCGAGGATCAGGTCGGGATCGAGTGCGGCGATCTGCTCGAGGTTGAGGTCGCCGCTGGTGTCGAGCGCCGTGCTGTCCGCGAGGTCGATCCTGCCCTCGAGCCAGGGGAAGTCGCCGTCCGGCTTGTCGGGGTTCTGACCGTAGGCGATCGGCGTGATTCCGAGCGCCGCGAGCGTGTCCTCCTCGTAGCTCAGCGCGATGATTTTCTTCGGCTCCGCGGGAATGGTCGTCGATCCGAACGCATGCTTGATCGTGACCGGGAACCCGGCCGCCGCCGCGGTGCCCCCCTCCTGGGACGCACCCCCGTCGTCATCGCTGCCGCAGGCCACGATTCCGACCATGACGGCCGCCGCGACGCATACCGCCGCGAGCGATTTTCTTATACCCCGCACCACAACATCAACCTTCCATAACTAGTTATGCAGCGAAATCGCTACCTGACTGGGTTTTGGTCGGATTAACCAAAAATTCGTTGCGGCAAATTCGATGCGTCAGGGACGGGTCCGTCGATTTGCCGCGGGCGCGATGCCCGTGCGGCGCGCGTGGCCGGGCCGCACGCGCCGCGCGCGAGCGGGTTAGCGCAGGTGCCGGGCCCGCGCGGCGAGCGCGGCCAGGGCACGCGTCCACGCCGTGGCGAGATCACCGACCGCGGATGCCGGGAGCCCGCCGGCGCCGGACGTCCACCGGGCGACCAGCCGCAGGCCGCCGGGCAGGTCGAGCGCCCGGATGATCACCGTGAGCGGGAAGGGGTCGGCGCGCTCGGAGTTCCAGCCGGCGAAGAGACCCTCGTCCTCGCGCGCGACATCCCAGTCAGCCGGCTCGGGCCGCGACCACCTGCCCTCGTAGTTCAGGTAGACCGCCGGCTGGCCGGCGCGGGCGAGGACCGGCGCCGTGCGCGGGTTCAGATGGCGCAGCAGGCCGTAGCCGCTACCGCCCCGAGGGGTCTCGGCCTTGCGCCGGTGGACGGCGACGACCGCGGCGTCCAGCGCCGCGCCGGCCGCCGGGTCGCCAAGGTCGACCGGCCGCTGATCCAGGCAGAGCGGGTGGACGTCGGCGAACCACCCCACGGTGCGGGTCAGGTCCGCCTCGTCCACCTCCGGGTCGACGCGGCCATGGCTCTGCAGGGCGACCACGAGCCCGGCGGCCTGCGTGCCCTCCCACCGGCGGCGGCAGTCGGCCACCGCCAGCGCCAGCGCGGCGAGCAGGATCTCGTCGACCCCGACGCCCCAGACAGCGGGCGCGACCACCAGCACGTCGCCGGCCCAGGTCTCGGGAATCGTCGCGGTTACCGCCCCGGCGTCGCGCTCGACCACCGCCGTGTCGTGCTCCGGTACCGCCCGCTCGACCTCCGCGACCTCCTCGGTCGCCGCGGTCGCCCCGTCGACCGGGAGCCGACTGTCCTCCCCCGTCGCGAGCTCGCTGGGCGCACCGGCCGGGCGCGGTAGCGGCGCGCCGCCCTCGACGGTCCGGAGCCAGTACGCCAGCTCCGCCTCCCGCTCGGGTCGCCGGGCTTGCTCGGTGACACCCAGCGCCCACCGCCGGTAGGACGTCGACACCGGCGCGAGGGCCGGTACGCCGCCCCGGGTCAGGGCGTTCCAGGCCGCGGCGAGATCATCCAGGATGATCTGCCAGGACACCCCGTCGGTCACCAGGTGGTGCACGAGGACCAGCAGCCGGCCCGAGCTGCTGTGCCCGGCGTCGAACCAGACGACGCGGACCATCGCGCCGGCGTCGGGGTCGAGCTCCCGGTTGGCGCGGAGCGCCTCGGCGGCGAGCGTCCGGTCGAGGTCGTCGTCCGCGCCCACCTCCACCCGGCGCACCCACGAGCCGACACCGGCCGGGCCGGGCGGAGGCACATCGAGGTACCACGCCTCACCGCCGTCGGCGCTGGTCGCCGGCAGGCCGTCGGGGACGGTGCCGGTCGCCGCACGCACCAGCCGGGCCCGCAGGATCTCGTGCCGCTCCGCCACCGCGGCCAGGACGGCCCGCAGCGCCGGCAGGGTGACCGAGGCCGGGACGTGCAGCAGCATGGGCGAGGAGAAACCGTCCACACCGCCGCCGGCGGCCCGCAGCGCGAGCAGCGGCGGGGTCGGCGGCACCACGCCGACGCCGTCGCCGGCCACAGCCGTGGCGACGGCACCAGGAAGCGGCCCGGCCCCGGTCGTGACGACGGTGCCCGGGAGCGCCCCGGCCCCGGTGAGCACCGCCGCGAGCTCGGCCGGCGTCCGGTGCCGGAACACCTGGGCCGGCCGGACCACGAACCCGTCGGCCCGCAGCCGGCTGACGAGCCGCATCGAGATGATGCTGTCGCCGCCGAGGGCGAAGAAGTCGTCGTCGACGCCGACGGCGGTGGGCTGCCGCCCCGCCTGTTCCTCTGCCGCCGGCCCGCGACGGCTGTCGCCCAGCCCGAGGACCTCAGCGAACAGCTCGCACAGGCGTGCCTCGGTCGCCGAGGCCGGCGCACGGCCGGCTGCCGAGAGCGCGAACCGGGGAGCCGGCAGCGCTGCCCGGTCGAGCTTGCCGTTGGGGGTCATCGGAAGCCGGCCCGGGACGAGCACCACCGCCGCCGGCACCATGTACTCGGGCAGGTACTCGGCCGCGTGCACGCGCAGCGCCGCCGGGTCGAGCCGGCCACCGCCGGGCACAGCGCCGCCGGGCACCGGGCCAGTCTGCGCCGGGTCGACCGGCACGACGTAGGCGACGAGCTGGAGTGATCCAGGGCGGTCCTCCCGGGCCAGCACGACCGCCTGGCGCACGCCGGGGTGACGCATCAGCACGGACTGGATCTCGCCCGGCTCGATCCGGTAGCCACGGATCTTGATCTGGTCGTCGGCCCGGCCCAGGAAGTCCAGCACCCCGCCGGGGCGCCAGCGCGCCCGGTCGCCCGTCCGGTAGAGCCGGTCGCCCGGCCGGCCGAACGGGTCGGCGACGAACCGCTGGGCGGTCAGCTCCGGGCGTCCGAGATAGCCCCGCGCCAGCCCGCGGCCGCCGATGTAGAGCTCGCCGACCGCCCCGACCCCGACCGGCCGCAGCGCGGTATCCAGCACGTAGGCGCGGGTGTTGGGGTCGGGGACGCCGATCGGCACCGCGCCGGTCCAGTCCGGGTCCGCCTGCCACAGGGTGGAGTTGACCGTCGCCTCGGTCAGGCCGTAGGCGGCGACCACCCGCAGGTGGCTCGACCAGCGGCGCACCGTCTCGATCGGCACGGTCTCGGTGCCCACCACCAGCACCGCGCCCGCCGGCAGCGCGCAGTCCGCCGGCAACGCGGCGACCAGGGCGGGCGGCAGGATCATGTGCGTGGCGCCGTGGTCGGCGAGGTACCCGGTGAGCTCCGGCCCGGCGACGCGCCGCTGCGCCGGCACGATGATCGCGCGCCCGCCGACACACAGCGCCATGCACAGGTCGAAGACCGCGACGTCGAACCCGACCGAGGCGAACTGCGCCACCCGGGACGTCCCGTTCACCCCGAGCCGGTCGACAGCGGTCGCGACCAGGCTGCCCACACCCTCGTGGGTGACCACCACACCCTTGGGACGTCCGGTCGAGCCCGACGTGTAGATGACGTAGGCGGCGCTGTCGAGGCTCGTGGCCACGCCGGTGCCGGGCCGGGCCGGGTCACCCGTGGCCAACTCGGCCGCCGTCCCGGGCTCGTCGAGCAGCACGAGGTCAAGCCCGGGCGCGCCGGTGCCCGGCGCGCCCGGATCGCCCAGCGGCCCCGGCACTCCGAGCGCCCCGAGCGCCCCGAGCGCGATCAGCTCCTCGGCGTGGCCGCGGGTGGAGACCAGCAGCCGGGCGCCCGCGTCGGAGATCATGAAGGCGACGCGGTCCGCCGGGTGGTCGAGGTCGAGCGGCAGGAAGGCGGCGCCGGTCTTCAGCACCCCCAGCAGCGCGACGACCAGGTCGGCCGAGCGCGGCACGGCGACGGCCACCACCGATTCCGGCCCCGCGCCGCGGGCGGCCAGCAGCCGTGCGAGCCGGTTCGCCCGCGCGTCGAGCTCGGCGTAGGTCAGCTCGACGTCCTCGCAGACCACGGCCACCTCCCCCGGGGTGCGGTCGGCCTGGGCCTCGAAGGCCGCCGGCCAGGTCAGCTCGGTGACCGCGCGCCCGGTGCGGTTGAACCCGGTCAGGACCAGATCCCGCTCTGCGTCGTCGAGAACGGGCAGTGCAGCCAGCGGTGCTGTCGGGGCCGCGAGCACGGCCTCGGTGAGCAGCTGCAGCCGGCGGCCGAACGACGCGGCCGTGGCGTGGTCGAAGAGGTCCGCGCTGTAGGCGAGCCCGACCGCCAGCTCGGTCGTGCCGGCCTCGGTGACGCGCTCCAGGAAGTCGAAGGAGAGGTCGAACTTGGCGGTGGCGGCGCGCACCGGCTCGGGCCGGGCCGTCACGCCCGGCAGGTCGAGCCCGGCGGCGGCACCCGCCGCCGGCAGGTGGACGACCATCACCTGGAACAGCGGGTGCCGGGCGAGGGAGCGCGGCGGGTTGACCGCCTCGACGACCCGGTCGAACGGCAGGTCCTGGTGGTCGAAGGCCGCGAGGTCGGCGGCCCGGACTCGGCCGAGCAGCTCGCCGAAGCTCACCGGCCCCGACAGGTCCGTCCGCAGCACCAGCGTGTTGAGGAAGAAGCCCACCAGGTCGTCGAGCCGCTCGTCGCCGCGGCCGGCCACCGGGCTGCCGATCGGGATGTCGTCGCCGGCCCCGAGCCGGTGTAGCAGCGTCGCGACCAGAGCCTGCAACACCATGAACAGGCTGACGTCGTGCGCCCGGGCGGTGGCGCGCAGTCGGTCGAGCAACTCGGCGTCCCAGGTCAGCTCGACGACGCCGCCGCGGTGGGACGGCTCGGCCGGCCGGGACCGGTCGGTGGGCACCGCCAGCTCGACCGGCAGCCCGGCCAGCTCGCGGCGCCAGAAGTCGCGCTGGGCCGAGGCGGGGCTGGCCGGGTCCGACTCGTCCCCCAGCAACGCGCGCTGCCAGAGGGTGTAGTCGACGTACTGCACCGGCAGCGCGGCCCATCGCGGCGCCTCGCCGCGCAGCCGGGCGCGGTAGGCGGTCGACAGGTCACGGGCCAGCGCCTGGTCCGAGCCCTCGTCGGCGGCGATGTGGTGGACCAGGAACTGGACCACGTGCAGCCGCGGGTCGAGCCGGACGGCGGTGACCCGCACCGGCAGCTCGCGCTCGAGGTCGAACACCCGTGCCGACGCGTTCTCCAGACGCCGGGCCAGGTCCCCGGCGGAGCCGAGCTCGATCAGCTCGACGTCCACCCGGGCCGCGGCGGGGTCGAGGACCCGCTGGTGGGGCACGCCGTCCGGGGCGGGGAAGACCGTGCGCAGCGCCTCGTGCCGGGTGACCACGTCGCCGACGGCGGCCTGCAGCGCACCGACGTCGAGCGGCCCTTCCAGCCGCCAGGTGACCGGGATGTTGTAGGTCGGGCTGGGCCCCTCCACCTGGCCGAGCACCCACAGCCGGGCCTGGGCGTGCGACAGTGGTGGGCGCTGCGGCCGGTCGGCGGGCGCCAGGGCGGGCCGGGCCGCGGCCACCGCCCCGTCGAGCCGGCGGGCCAGGCCCGCCACTGTCGGCTCGTCGAAGATGTCGCGGGCGGAAACCTCCACGCCGAACACCGAGCGGATCCGGCTGCGCAGGCGCATCGCCAGCAGCGAGTGCCCACCCAGGGCGAAGAAGTCGTCCTCGGCGCCGACCTCCGCCGTCCCGAGGACGGCGGCGAACTGCTCGGCGAGCAGCTCCTCGCGCGCGCCGCGCGGGCGGCGGCCGGGCCACGCCGCCGGCTCGCCGGGTGCCGGCAGGGCCGCGCGGTCCAGCTTTCCGCTGACGGTGCGCGGCAGCTCGGCCACCGCGACGAACGCGCTCGGCACGAGATGGGACGGCAGCGTCCGCGCGAGCTCGGAGCGCAGCGCGCCGAGATCGGCCACGGCTCGATCGCCCGTCGCGCGATCGGCCGCGGCGGGATCGACCGGGCCAGGAACGGCCACGCCGGGATCGACCGTGGCGCAAGGGCCGTCCGGGACGACGTAGGCGACCAGACGCGGGTCTCCCGCGGCGTCCTCCCGGACGATCACGGCCGCGGCGGCGACGCCGGGCAGCGCCAGCAGCGCGGCCTCGATCTCGCCGGGCTCGATCCGGAAGCCACGTACCTTGACCTGGTCGTCGACCCGTCCGAGGAAGGCCAGCGTGCCGTCGGCGCGGCGCCGCGCCCGGTCGCCGGTGCGGTACATCCGCCCGCCCGGGGCGCCGAACGGGTCGGCGACGAACCGGGTGGCGCTCAGCCCCGGCCGGCCCAGGTAGCCGCGGGCCAGGCCGTCACCGGCCAGGTACAGCTCCCCGGGCACCCCGTCCGGGACGGGCTCGAGACCGACGTCCAGGACGAGGGCACGGGTGTTCGCGACGGGGCCGGCCGTGCCGTCACCGTGCCAGCCGTAGGCGTCGACGCTGTACTCGGTCGGGCCGTACAGGTCGTGCGCCACGACACCGGGCAGGGTGCGCAGGCGCTCCCACAGCGGCGCCGGGGTGGCCTCGCCGCCGACCGCGATCACGCCCGGCAGGTGGGCGCCGTCGAGGAACCCGAGGTGGACGAGCTCACGCAGGTATGTCGGGGTGACGTCGAGGAAGTCGATCCGCGCGTTGACCACGTACTCGGCGAGGGCTGCCGGGTCGCGCATCGTCGCTTCGTCGGCGACGTGCACGGTGTGCCCGGCGAACAGCCACAGCAGCGGCTCCCACGACCCGTCGAAGCTGAACGACGCCGCGTGGACGGCCCGCAGCGGCCCGTCGCCGCCCCGCGCCGCCACCGCCGGCAGGATCAGCTCCACCTCGTGCGAGGCGAACAGGTTCGTCACGCCGCGGTGCGTGGCGACCACTGCCTTCGGACGGCCGGTGGTGCCGGAGGTGTAGATCACGTACGCGGCGTTGTCGCCGCGCAGCGCCTGGCCCGCCGGCGGGAGGCCGGCGATCGGCAGGCCGGCGGGATGGGCCGCCAGCTCGGCCTGGACGGCCGGGTCGTCGAGGACGACCACCTCCGCCCCGGTCGCCGGCAGCTGGCCGGCGAGGGCCGCGGTGGTGAGCACGAGCCGCGGCCGGGCGTCGGTGAGCAGGAAGGCCAGCCGGTCCGCGGGGTGGTCGGTGTCGATCGGGAGGTAGCACGCCCCGGCGGTCATGACGCCGAGCAGGGCGGGCACCATCCGGGCCCGGGGCAGCGCGAGCGCGACCACGTCCTCGACGCCGGCCCCGCGCCGGGCGAGCAGCCGGGCCAGGCTCCCGACCTGCTCGGCCAGCTCGGCGAAGGTCAGCTTCGTCCCGCCGGCCACCAGGGCGGGGCGGTCCGGGCTGGCCGCGGCCGCCGCGGCGAACAGGCGCACCGCGGTGGGCTGCGGCGGTTCCCGGCGCGGGCCGGTGGCGGACCGCAGGGCCCGCCGGCGCTCGTCCCCGCCGAGCAGGGCCAGTCGGCTGACCGGCCGGTCCGGGTCCCGGGCGAGCTGCCCGAGCAGGTCGACGAACCGGTCCGCCAGCCGCCGCGCGGTGTCGGCGTCCCACACGTCACGGGCGTACTCGACGAGCAGCGTGATCTGGTCGCTCCCGCCGCGGTCGACGAAGGTGACGTCCAGGTCGAACTTCACCGTGCCCGCCTCGGTGCGCAGCCAGGACGTCGGCAGGCCGAGCAGGGTGTGCTCGCCGTCGGCCAGGTGGTGGTAGCCGGTCATCACCTGGAAGAGCGGGTTGCGGCCCGCCGAGCGGCGCGGGTTGACAGCCGCGACCACGTCTTCGAAGGGCAGGTCGGCGTGGTCGAACGCGGCCAGGTCCGTCTCGCGGGTGCGGGCCAGCAGCTCGGCGAACGTCGGGTCGGCGGAGAGGTCCGAGCGCAGCACCAGCGTGTTGACGAAGAACCCGACGAGGTGGTCGAGCGCGGTGTCGGTGCGGCCGGCGATCGGCACGCCGAGCGGGATGTCGTCACCGGCGCCGAGGCGGTGCAGCAGGGTGGCCGTCGAGGCGTGCGCGAGCATCGACATGCTGGCGCCGGTCCGCGCGCACAGGCCGCGCAGGGCCGTCACGGTGGCGGCGGGCAGCTCGCGGGCCTCCCGGCCGCCCGCGCCGTCGCGCACCGCCGGGCGCGGCCGGTCCAGCGGCAGCTCGATCTCCGCCGGGATGCCCCGCAGCGCCTGCTCCCAGTAGGCGAGCTGGCGGCCCGCCGGCGACGACGGGTCGGCCGGCTCGCCGAGCAGCTCCCGCTGCCAGAGGGTGTAGTCGGCGTACTGCACCGGCAGCGGCTCCCAGTCCGGCTCCCGGCCCGCACGGCGCGCGGCGTAGGCGGCGTCGAGGTCCTCCAGGAACGGCCGGTCCGACCACTCGTCGGTCGCGATGTGGTGCAGGACCACGGCAAGCACCGACTCGGCGGGGCTGGTCCGGAACACGGCCAGCCGCAGGGGCGGGTCGGTCCGCAGGTCGAACGGTTCGGCGACGAACCGCTCGACGAGGCGCTGAAGCTCATCCGGCTCAAGGGGTCGCTCCGGGCCGTCCAGGCTCGGTTCGGCGGCCGGGCCCGTCTCCGCGCCGGCGCTCGGAGCGCCCGGGCGCGCGGGGGCGACGTCGACGAACCGGACCTCGGGACCTGCCTCGGCGGGGTCGAGGATCCGCTGGTAGCCCTCGCCGTCGTGCTCCGCGATGACGGTCCGCAGGATCTCGTGCCGGGCCGCGACGTCCGCGGCGGCGGCGCGCAGCGCGTCCAGGTCGATCTCGCCGCCCAGCCGGATCACCAACGGGTAGTTGTACGCGTTCGTCCCGCCCGCGACGCGGTCCACCAGCCACAGCCGGCGCTGGGCCGGCGAGAGCGGGATGTGCTCCGGGCGGTCGGCGGGGACCAGCGGCGGCCGGCTCGGCACGGCGGGCTCGTCACCGGCGGCGCCGACCCGGGCCGCGAGCGCGGCCACCGTCGGGGCCTCGAACAGGTCACGGATCGCCAGGTCTGCGCCGAGCGCGGCGCGGGCCCGGCTGACCAGGCGAGTGGCCAGCAGCGAGTGGCCGCCGAGCGCGAAGAAGTCATCCTCGACGCCGACCTCGGGCAGCCCGAGCACCTCGGCGTACAGCTCGCAGAGCATGACCTCCGCCGGTGACGACGCCGGGCGCGAGGCCACCAGGGCCACGGCGGGATCGGCCTGGGGCAGGCTGGCGACGTCCAGCTTGCCGTTGGCGGTGCGCGGGATCTCGCTCAGCGTGACGTAGGCGGCCGGCACCATGTAGTCGGGCAGGGCGGTGGTGAGGTCGGCGCGCAGCAGCGCCGCCAGCGCCGCGGCACCACGGGCCGCGGTCGGGTCGTTGGCGAGTGGCGGCGCGGCCTCGCCGCCCGCCGGGTCCGGCAGGTAGCCGTCCACGCGGGGGCCCGCGCCGACGTCGACCGCGCGCACGAACACCGCGTCCAACAGGCCGGGACCGGCCGCGGACAGGGTGAGGTGCTGCTCGTAGCCGAGCCGGTCGGCGAGCGCGAACAGCTCCTCGGGGTCGACCGCGTGCTCAGCGTCGACCGCGCGCTCGGGCGCGGCGGCACCGCCCGGGACGTCCCGCCCGGCGACCCGGGCCGCGAGGGCGAGCTCGCCGGCCACCCGCGCGTCGGGGATCGCCGCGACCCGCAGCATCGGCGGGCGGCGGTCACGCAGATGCGCCTCGATCGCGTCGGTACCGGCGACCTGATGCCCCCAGAGCAGCACGGGGGCCTCACCGAGACGCACCGGCGGCGCGGGGGGCGGCTCCGGCGGCGCGGCGGGCCGGCGCAGCACGACGTCGAACCGGTGCCGGGTGAGCTCGTTGTGGAACGAGCCCCGCTTGACCCGCAGCGAGAGCTCGGCGCCGGTCTCGCTGGCGAGCGCGGTGAAGAACTCCGGCGCCAGCACCAGCTCCTTGTCGAGCCGGACCCGGCGATCGACGGCCGGCGCGAGCCGGGCGAGGTCGGCGTCACGCAGGCCGCCCGCGGGCTCGGCGAGCCCGCCGGGACCGGACCGGCTCACCTCGATCGCGGTGTGGAAGGCCCGCAGCCTGGCGAGGTTGCGCACGTCCCCGACGAAGAGGGCGCCGCCGGGGGCGAGCAGCTCCAGCGCGGCGCGCAGCACCCCGCGCAGGTACTCGGGGCTGGGAAAGTACTGCACCACCGAGTTGATCACGATGGTGTCGAAGAGCCCGGCCGGCAGGCCGTCGGTGACGTGCGCCGGCTGGCAGCGCAGCTCCAGGCCGGCGAAGCGGGGGTCACCGGCGGTCTCGGCCCGGAGCTTGTCGATCACCGGGGCGGCGAAGTCCGTCCCCCAGTAGCTGTCGCACTCCGGCGCGAGCTGGCCGAGCAGCAGACCGGTGCCGACGCCGATCTCCAGGATGCGACGCGGGGCGAGCTCGCGGATGCGCTCGACGGTCGCCGCCCGCCACTGCCGCATGTGCTCCAGCGCGATGGGCTGCCCGTCGTAGCTGGAGTCCCAGCCGGCGAAGTCCTCGCGGTGTACCGCGGTCGGGATCTGCACGTACTCGTCGCTGTAGACCTGGCGCCACTCGCCGACCTGGTCGGCCTCGACGGCGGCCCGGTCGGCGGCGGTCAGCTCCGCGGGCACGACGTAGGCGACCAGCCGCCGGGTTCCCGGCGCCCCGGTGTCGTCGGCCGCGACGACGGCGGCCTGGCTGACCCGCGGATGACGGTCGAGCGCCGCGGTGATCTCCCCGAGCTCCACCCGGTAGCCGCGGATCTTGACCTGTTCGTCGGTGCGGCCGAGGAAGTCGAGGTTCCCGTCAGCGGCGCCGCGCACGACCAGGTCACCGGTGCGGTACATCCGCCCGCCGGGGACCCGCGGGTCGGCGACGAAGCGGGTGGCGGTCAGGGCGAAGCGGTCGAGGTAGCCCCGGGCCAGGCCGTCGCCGGCGATGTAGAGCTCGCCTGGGACCCCGTCGGGCACCGGGTGCAGCCAGCCGTCCAGGACGTAGGCGCGGGTGTTGCGGATGGGCCGGCCGACGGTCGGCGTCGGGCTGTCCGCGGTGCCGGCGCCCAGAGTGTTGATCGTGTACTCGGTGGGGCCGTACAGGTTGTACCCGGCGGTGTCCGCGGTGTCGCGCAGCCGGTTCCACACCGCCTCCGAGACCGCCTCGCCGCCGAGCATGACCAGCGGCGGCCGGTGCAGGCCCCCGGGCCCGCTCCCGGCTTCCGCGGTGGCGCCCGCGGTCGCGGCGGCGCCCACGGTCGCGGGCGGCCCCGCCGGAACGTCCTCGGCGCGGTCGAGCAGGCCGAGCTCGAACAGGTGGTGGGCGTAGGTGGGCGTCACGTTCACCACGTCCACCCGGTGGACGTCGCAGTAGGCGACGAGGGCCTCGGCGTCACGGCGCAGGTTCTCGTCGCACACATGCACCTCGTGGCCCTCGACGAGCCAGAGCAGCTCCTCCCAGGACATGTCGAAGGCGAAGGAGACGGTGTGCGCGATCCGCAGCCGGCGCCCGCCGGCCGCCGCCACCGCGGGGGCGAAGATCTCCTCGCGGTGGTTGAGCTGCATGTTGGTCAGTCCCCGGTAGGGGGTCACCACTCCCTTCGGACGCCCGGTCGACCCCGAGGTGTAGATGACGTAGGCGGGGTGGTCGAGGCGGTCGGCGCGGTCCCGGGCGAACAGCCCGAGCTCGGCGTCGGACAGCTCTCCGGCGCCGGTGGCTGCGAGCTCCGCGGCCACCGCGGGGTCGTCGAGCAGCAGTCTCGGTACCGGCTCGTCGGGCCCGGCGCCGGCGCCGTCCAGGTAGGCGGCGGTGGCATCGGTCGCCACCAGCAGCGCCGCCCCGGCGTCGGCGACCATGCCGAGCAGGCGGGCGGGCGGGTGCTCGAGCTCCAGGGGCAGGTAGGCGGCCCCGGTGCGCAGCACCGCGAACAGCGCCACCACCATGTTCACCGAGCGGCCGAGCCCCAGCGCGACGACCGTCTCCGGGCCGGCGCCGCGCGCGAGCAGCAGCCGGGCCATCCGGTTGACCCGCGCGTCCAGGTCGGCGTAGCTGACGCGCTCGTCGCCGAACACCAGCGCGGTGAGATCGGGCGTGCGGGCGACCTGCGCGGCGAGCATGTCGGCGACGGTCTCGGTGCCGACCGGGAGGAACGGCTCGGCCCACCTCGCCGCGAGCTCCGCCCGCTCGGCCGGCAGCAGCACCTCGACCGACCCGACCGGGACGGTGACGTCCCGGACCAGCTCGTCGAGCAGCCCGCGGAACCGGTCGAACAGCGCCGCAGCCCGCTGCGCGCCGACGACGTCCGGCCGGTACTCCAGGCGCATCGTGATCCGCGTGCCGGGGAACAGCACGAACGTCAGCGGGTAGTGCGTGTGGTCGATGCTGGTGCCGCCGGTGATCCCGAACCGGTCGCTGCTCTGCTCGGTGGCCACCTCGTCGATGAAGTTCTGCAGCACGTACAGCGTGTCGAACAGCTGCGTGCGGCCGCTGGCACGCTGGATGTCGCCGAGCCCCAGGTACTCGTGGTCCATCACGTCGACCCGCTGGTCCTGGACCCGGCGGAGCAGGTCCAGCACCGACTCACGCGGGTCCAGCCGCACCCGGACGGGCACGGTGTTCAGGAACAGGCCGATCACCTCGTCGATGCCCTCGACGTCGGTGGGCCGACCGGCCACCGTGGTGCCGAACACGACGTCGTCGGAGCCGACGGCGTTGCCGAGGACGAGCGCCAGCGCGGCGTTGAACACCGTGTTGACGGTGATGCCGTGGCGGCGGGAGAGCTCCCGCACCGCGCGCGCCGTCGACTCGGCCAGCTCGGTGGTGATCCGCTCGGGCTCGATCGGCGGCAGCCCACGGGCCTCGGGCACCACCAGCGTCGGGCCGTCGAGGTCGGCGAGCGCGGCCCGCCATGCATCCTCGGCGCCCGCGGTGTCCCGGGCCCGCAGCCAGATCAGGAAGTCGCGGTAGGAGGCGGCCGGGACGGGCAGCCCCTCGTCACCGCCGCCACGTTCGTAGAGCCCGAGGAGCTGGTCGATGACCAGGGCGCCAGACCAGCCGTCCCAGACCAGCACCTGCCGGTTGAAGACCAGCCGGTCGTGGTCGGGGCCGAGGCGCAGCAGGGTGAGCCGCCACAGCGGCGGGTTCGAGATGTCGAAGGGGCGCTCCCGGTCGCGGCGCGCCAGCAGCTCGGCCTGCTCGGCCCGCTCGGCAGCGGGCAGGCCGGTGAGGTCGGTCTCCTCCAGCGGCGCGGGCAGCTCGGTGACGACGAACTGCAGCGGCGCGGGCAGCCCGTCGCCGAGGAAACCGGCGCGCAGCGTCGGGTTGCGCCGCATGAACGTCTCGCAGGCGCGGCGCAGCCGGTCTACGTCGAAACGGTGGCCGAAGTCGAGCGCGAACTGGGCGGTGTAGGCGTCGCTGGAGCGGTCGAAGGCGGAGTGGAAGAACAGGCCCTCCTGTAGCGGCGAGAGCGGCCAGATCTCGGCGACGGGCCCCGGGCTCACCCGCTCGACCCGCGCCCGCTCGGCCGGCGACAGCTCGACCAGGTCACCGGTCGCTGCCGGGCCGGCGGCGCCGTCCGCACCGGTGACGGCGGCCGGACCAGCGGTGTCAGCCTGGGCAGCGGCGCCAGCCAGGACGGCATCGTCGGCCAGGCCGGCCAGGCCGGCGAGCGCGGCCAGCCAGGCGGTGGCCAGGGCGTCGGCCGCGGTCCGGTCGATCACCGTGGTGAGGTAGGTGAGGGTGGTCCGCAGCACGGGCCCGTCAGGCGTCTGGACGCTGACGGCGTCCACGGTCAGCGGGTAGGCGACGCCCATGGCCGGGTCGGGCTCGGCGGCGAGCGCGTCGAACTCCGGTGCCGGCGCCCAGGCGTCGGCCGCGTCTGCGCCGAACCGCCCGAGATAGTTGAACAGGACCTCCGGGTGCTCCGCCCCGGCGAGCACCGGCGCCGCGGCCGCGTTGGCGTAGCGCAGCAGCCCGAACCCGGCCCCGCCGTCGGGGATCTCGCGCAGCCGGCCCGCCACGGCCTCGAGCGTGCCTGCCAGCCCGCCGGACGCCAGCCCGCCGGACGCCAGCCCGCCGGACGCCAGCCCGCCGGAGGCCGGATCGCCGGAGGCCGGCAGCCGGACGGGTGAGATGGCGGTGAACCAGCCGACCGTCCGGGAGAGGTCGACCTCGGGCGCGATCGGGTCGCGGCCGTGGCGCTCGAGATCCACGAGCAGGTCGGACGATCCGTCCCAGCCCCGCTCGCGGCGCCAGCCGGTGACGGCGGCACGCAGCGCGGCAAGCAGCACCGCGGTGACGTCGGTTCCCGCCGCCGCGGGAACGGAGGTGAGCAGCGGCGCGGTGGCTCGCGCGGGCAGCTCCACGACGAGGCGGTCGGTGTCGGCGATCGTGCCGGCCGCAGCGGGGGCCGCCCCGGGAGCCGCCGCGGCGCCGGTCGCAGCCGCAGCGCCGGTCGACGGGGCGCCGCCCAGCAGCCGACCGCCCGGGGCGAGGGTCGCCGTCCAGTGCGCGAGCTCGGCGAGGCGGGCCGGGTCCTGGGCGCGTTCGGCGGTGATCCGGGCGAACGCGCGCAGCGAGGTTCCGACCGGGTCCAGGTGGGGAGCTCGCCCGGCGAGCACGGCCGCGAAGGCGGTCCGCAGGTCGGAGAGCAGGACCCGCCAGGAGACCCCGTCGACGACGAGGTGGTGTGCGACCAGCAGCAGCCGCCCGGGCTGGTCGGAGCCGGCGTCGAGCCAGCTCACTCGCAGCATCGCGCCGGCCTCGGGGTCGAGCCCGTCGGCCGCGGCGGCCGACTCGGCCGCGACGGCGGCGCGCAGGCCGGCCTCGTCGAGGCCGGCGATGTCCACCCGACGCAGCAGGTCGCCGGCACGCGCCGAACCGACCGGCAGGGTCTCCAGCAGCCACAGCGCGGGCGACAGGCGCAGCAGCCGGGCCCGCAGCGCGTCGTGCTGGTCGAGCAGGGCCTGGACGGCGTCCCGCAGCAGGTCCACGGTGGCGCCGGCCGGCGTCGAGACCAGCATGGCCTGGTTGAAACGGCGCACCGGCCCGCCCCAGCTCGCCAGCCGGGAGACGATCGGGAGCGGGGTGAACACGCCGATCGCCTCGGGATCGGCACCCAGGCCCGTTCCCGCTCCGCCAGGGCGGTCAGGCGCGGCGCCAGGTCCGGCGAATGCGGCCGGCCCGTCGGGCGCGGTGGAAACGGCGGAGGCGGCGGGCTCGGTGCGGGCCGCGAGCTTAGCCGGGGTGCGGTGGGTGAAGACGTCCCGGGGCGTGAAGCCGACCTGTTCGCGCCGGGCACGGTTGACGAGCTGGATCGCGCTGATGCTGTCGCCGCCGAGGGTGAAGAAGTCGTCGTCGACCCCCACCTCGTCCAGGCCGAGCACGCCCGCGAACACCGCGCACAGCGTTCGCTCCCGCTCGGTGCGGGCGCGGGTGCCGGTGGAGACGCTCGCCAGATCCGGCGCCGGCAGGGCGGCGCGGTCGAGCTTGCCGTTGCCGGTGAGCGGGAAGGCGTCCAGCGCCAGCACGGCAACCGGCACCATGAACTCGGGGAGCATGGCGGCGGCGTGCCGGCGCAGCTCCTCGGAGTCGACCCGGCGCCCCGGCGCGGCCACGACGTAACCGACCAGCCGCCGCTGCCCCGGCTGGTCCTCCCGGGCCAGCACCACGGCCTGCTCCACCGCCGGGTGGGTCGCGATCGCCGCCTGGATCTCGCCGAGCTCGATGCGGAAGCCTCGCACCTTGACCTGGTCGTCGGCCCGGCCGAGGTACTCGAAGCCGCCGTCGGCGGTTCGGCGGGCGAGGTCGCCGGTGCGGTACATCCGGGCACCCGGCCCGCCGAACGGGTCCGCGACGAAGCGGGTGGCGGTGAGACCGGGCCGGCCCAGGTAGCCGCGGGCGAGCTGGGCGCCGCTGACGTACAGCTCGCCGAGGCCGCCCGGCGCCACCGGCCGCAGGTGCTGGTCGAGGACGTGCACCCGCAGCCCCGGGATGGGCCCGCCGACCAGGCTGGCCCGCGCCGCCGCGACGACGGCCTCGTCCAGCCGCAGGTAGGTGACGTGCACCGTCGTCTCGGTGATGCCGTACATGTTGACGAGCACCGGGGCGTCGTCGCGGTGGCGGGCGTACCAGGCGGGCAGCCGGCCGAGGTCGAGCGCCTCGCCCCCGAACACGACGTACCGCAGCGCCAGCCCCGCCGGGTCCTCCCCGCCCGCCCGGTCGGCCTCGATGAGCTGGCTGAACGCCGACGGGGTCTGGCTGAGCACGGTCACCGACTCCCGCCGGAGCAGGTCCAGGAACAGCTCCGGCGACCGCGAGACGTGGTGGTCGACGACGACCAGGCGGCCGCCGTACAGCAGCGGGCCCCACAGCTCCCAGACGGAGAAGTCGAACGACGCGGAGTGGAACATCGTCCACACGTCGGTCTCGTCGAAGCCGAACCACGGCTGGGTGTGCGCGAACAGCCTGGTGACCGTCTGGTGCGGGACGACAACGCCCTTGGGACGTCCCGTCGAGCCCGAGGTGTAGATCACGTAGGCCGCGTTCTCCGGCCGGGCCCGGCCGGCGGCGGGCAGCCGGGCCGGGGACTGCTCCGCGAGCGCGGCCACGACCGGCGGCGCGTCCAGCGCGATCACCGGCACCCGGGTGCGCGCGGGCAGGGCCGGCAGCGCCTCGGTGGAGGTCACCAGGCACACCGGTGCCGCGTCGGAAAGCATGAAGGCGAGCCGGTCGGCGGGGTAGGCGGTGTCGAGCGGCAGGTAGGCCGCGCCCGCCTTCTGCACCGCGAGCAGGGCGACGACCAGGTCGATCGAGCGCGGCAGCGCTACGGCGACGAGCGACTCCGGCTCCACCCCGCGGGTGGCCAGCAGGCGGGCGAGGCGGTTCGCGGCGGCGTCCAGCTCGGCGTAGGTCAGCCGCCGCTCGCCCCAGGTGACCGCGACGGCGTCGGGAACCCGCGCCGCCTGGGCCTCGAACAGCTCGGGAAGCGTCGTGTCGGTCGCCCACGCACCGGTCGGCTCGTCCTCCTCCGGACGGGTCGCGGCCGGGGCGGCGCCGACGGTGCCGGCGGGCGCCACGGACCCGGCGGGCGCGCCGATGGCGCCGACGGGCCTGTCCGGGTCTGCGACGGCCGCGGCGAGCAGGTCCAGGAGCTGGTCGGCGAGCGCGGTGACGGTAGTCCCGGAGAGCAGCTCCGGCCGGTAGCCGAAGGTGATACGCAGCCGCTCCCCCGGGATCACCCGGATCGTCAGCGGGTAGTGCGTGGCGTCGTGGCCGTCCAGGCCCTCCAGGCGCAGGCCGCTGTCCGGCCCGAGCAGGCCGGCCGGGTCGAACGGGTAGGACTCCAGCACGAACAGGGTGTCGAACAGCTCGGGCAGCCCCGCGGCCGCGTGGATGTCGGCCAGGCCCAGGTGGTGGTGCTCGAGGGTCGCCGTCTGGTCGGCGCGCACCCGGTCGAGCAGGCCCGCGAAGCTCTCGGCCGGCTCGAGGGTGACGCGGACGGGCACCGTCGCGAGCAGCAGCCCGATCATCTCCGCGGCGCCGGGCAGCTCCGCCGGCCGGCCGGCCACCGACGTCCCGAACACGACGTCGTCGCGCCCGACCGCGCGGCCGAGCACGACCGCCCACGCGGCGCGCAGCACGGTGTTGAGGGTGAGCCCGCGCTCGCGGACGAAGGTTCCCAGGGCGGCGGTCAGGGCGGCGTCGGCGTGACGTTCCACCGCGGCGGTCACCCCGCCGTCCACCGTGTCCCGCTGATCCACGGCCTGATCTGGAGCCTGCTCGGGGACCTGGTCCGGGGCGTGGGCCGCGGTCTGGGTCGGGGTGCTCGGGCGGGCGGTGGCCGCGGCCAGCAGCGTCGGCTCGGTGACGCCGGCCAGCGCGGCGGCCCAGGCCCGCCGGGAGGCGTCCCGGTCCCGGCCGGCCAGCCAGCGCAGGTATTCCCAGTAGGACGGCGCCGGCGGCAGCGCGGCGGCCGGCCCGTCCGCCCGGGCGAGCTCGTACCGGCGGAACAGCTCACGCAGCAGCAGCGGGACGGACCAGCCGTCGAGCACCACGTGGTGCGGGCTCAGCACGAGCCGCCAGGCGTCCGGGCCGGTGCGCAGCAGCAGGAAGCGCACCAGCGGCGGCGCCGTGAGGTCGAAGGGGGTCTGCCGGTCGGCCCGTCCCAGCCGCTCGGCCTCCGCCAGCGCCTCGGCCCGCGGCCAGCCCGCGAGGTCGACCTCCGTCCACACCTCGTCGAAGGCGGCCGGCGCGAGATCGGCCAGCACGATCTGGACGGGCGCGTCGCCGTCGTACAGGAAGGCGGTGCGCAGGTTCTCGTGCCGCTCGAACAGGGCCCGGCCCGCCGCGCGCAGGCGGGCCGGGTCGAGCCGTCCACGCAGGTCGACGACGAACTGCAGGATGTAGGCGTCGGAACCGGCCGCGCCGGGAACCGTCCCGGACCCGTCGCCGAGCAGCGAGTGGAAGACCAGGCCGGCCTGCAGCGGCGACACGGGCCGGACACCGGTCAGATCCGGGTACCGGGCCCGCCAGCGCTCCAGGTCGACGGCGCTCACCCCGGCGAGATCCGCGTCGAGGGCTGTGTCGGCGGGCGGTGGCACAGTGGCCTGTTCCGCCGCGGCGGCGAGGGACGCCGGGGTGGGGTGGCGGAAGATGTCCGGCAGCACGCAGGCCAGGCCGGCGGCGCGGGCACCGGCGACCACCTGGAACGCCAGGATGCTGTCGCCGCCGAGGTGGAAGAAGGAGTCGTCGGCACCGACCCGCTCGATGCCCAGAACCGTCCCGAACAGATCGCAGAGCAGCGACTCGGCGGCGGTGGCCGGCGCCCGCGACCCGGCCGCCGCGGCGAAGTCCGGCCGGGGTAGCCCGCGCCGGTCAAGCTTCCCGTTCGGCGTGGTCGGCAGGGCCGCCAGCTGGACGAACGCTCCCGGCACCATGTGCTCCGGCAGGGCCGCCGCCAGGTGCTCACGCAGCAGCGCCGGGTCGACCACGGTCCCCGGCGCGGCCGGCACCACGTAGGCGACGAGGTGCCGCCCCGCCGGGCCGTCGTCCCGGGCCACCACCGCGCAGCGCGCCACCGCGGGATGCCGCCCGAGCACCGCCTCGATCTCGCCCGGCTCGATCCGGAACCCGCGCACCTTGACCTGGTCGTCGACCCGGCCGAGGACGTCCAGCTCGCCGTCGGCGGTCCAGCGCGCCAGGTCGCCGGTGCGGTAGAGCCGCCCCCCGGCGCTGAAGGGGTCGGCGACGAAGCGGGACGCGGTCAGGCCGGGCCGGCGCAGGTAGCCGTCCGCGACGCCCGCCCCGCCGATGTACAGCTCGCCGGGCATGCCGGGGGCGACCGGGGCCAGCGCGGTGTCCAGCAGGTAGACCTGGGTCGAGCGGATCGGACGGCCCACGGTCGGCCGTCCGTCGCCGGCGACCGGGCCGGCCGTCGACCAGATCGTCGTCTCGGTCGGCCCGTACAGGTTCACGACCTCGTCGGCCCGTTCGGCGAGCGTGGTCGCCACCGCCGGCGGCAGGCCCTCTCCGCCGCTGAGCACGCGCACCCCGGGGAAGCGGTCGTCGCTCGCCGCCAGGATCGACTGCCACATCGAGGGGGTGGCCTGCGCGACGGTGATCCCGCCGCCCGCCAGCAGCGCCGCCAGCGCGGTCGGGTCACGGGCCTCGTCCTGGCCGGCCAGGTGGACGGTGGCGCCGGCGGTGAGCGGGGCGAGCAGTTCCAGCGCCGCGATGTCGAACGACAGCGTCGTCAGTGCCAGCACCCGGTCGCCGTCACCCAGCTGGAACTGGTCGACCATGCTGGCCAGGAAGTTCGTCAGCGCGCGGTGCGGCACCACCACGCCCTTGGGACGCCCGGTCGAGCCGGACGTGTAGATGACGTAGGCGGCGCTTCCCAGCTCCGCCGGGACCGCGGCCACGGCCGGCGGTTCGGGCACCGACCCGGGCTCGGCCCCGGACTCGGTCCCGGCGGCCGGCCCGTTGACGAGGACGACGGTGACGCCGGCGGGGATGGGCAGCGTCGCAGCGAGCTCGCGGGTGGTGATGAGCAGCGAGGGCGCGGCGTCCTCGAGGACGAGCGTGATCCGGTCGGCCGGGTACCCCGGGTCCACCGGCAGGTAGGCGGCGCCGGCGCGGGTCACCCCCGCCAGGGCCACGACGAGGTCGAGCGTGCGCGGGAGCGCCAGCGCGACGATGGTGCCCGGGCCGGTGCCCAGGCCGCGCAGCCGGTGGGCAAGCGCGTCGGCCCGTCCGACCAGCTCGCCGTAGGTCAGGGTGCCGCCGGACGTGACGACGGCGGCGTGCCCGGGAGCGCGCGCGGCGCGCCGCGCGAGCAGCTCGGCCCAGGTCGCGTCGGGGCTCGGCGCCGCGGTGTCGTTCCAGTCGACCAGCGTCCGCCGGCGCTCGGAACCGGTGAGCAGGTCGACGGCGGCGAGCGGCCGCCGCGGATGGCGCGTCGCATGGTCGAGGAACGTCTCGAGGTGGCGGAGCACGGCGCCGGCCAAGCCGGCGGTGACCGCGGCGGTGAGGAACCCGGCCTCCAGATCGAGCTGGTCGGCCCCGATCTCCACGGTGACTCCCAGCGGGAACTGGGCGTCACCGGTGTGCAGCGGCCGGCGCGCGCCGCTCAGCTCGCGCGCGCCGAGGTGCTCGGCAGCGGCCGTCCGCACGGCGAACAGGGTGGTGAACACGCTCGAGACGCCGTCGGAGCGGTCCGGGTTGACCGCGCGGACGACGTCCTCCAGGTCGACGTGCTGGTGGGCGAAGGCGCCGCGGCAGGTCTCGCTGGTCCGCGCGAGCAGGTCCCGGAAGGAGTCGCCGGGGCGGACCCGCACCCGCAGCGCGACCGTGTTGCCGAAATAGCCGATGAGGCGGTCGGCACCGGGCTGGTCCCGGTTGACCACGGGCGAGCCGACCACGATGTCGGTGGCCCCGGTGTGCCGGTGCAGCACCGCGGCGAAGGCCGCCAGCAGCACCATGAAGGGCGTGGCGCCGTGCTCGACCGCGAACGCGCGCACCCGCCGCCCGAGCCCGGCCACCGCCTGGTGGACGACCTGGCCGCCCGGGTCGGCCAGTTTGCCCGGGTCGGCCCCGGCGGCGGTGGCGGCCGCCACGGGCTCGCCGCCGGGGAGCCGCAGCGGCTCGGGCAGCGCGGTGAGCTGGCCGCGCCAGTAGTCCAGCGCCGCCGGGTCGGGGTCCTGCGCGTCAGCGCCCCTGGGTTGCCCGGCCACGTCGATGTACTGCGCCGTCCGCTCGTCGGCGGGCAGCGGGCCGTCGCCGGCCCGGAGGTTGTCGTAGTGGGCGAACAGCTCCCGGAAGAAGATCTCCCAGGACGCGTCGTCCCAGGCCACGTGATGGGCGACCACCACGAGGACGAACCGGTCGGCGGCGAGCCTGATCAGCGTCACCCGCAGCGGCGAGGAGCTGGTGAGGTCGAAGGGACGGCGGGCCGCGCGCCGCGCAATCTCGTCGGCGAGCCGCTCCCGGCTGGCCGAGGGCTCCCCGGAGACGTCGTGGCTCGACCACTGCGGGTCCAGCTCGGCGTGGACGACCTGCTCGGGCCGGCCACCGGCGGGCACCCGGTAGGTCGTGCGCAGGATCTCGTGACCGCGCGCGACGGCGCGCAGGGCCGCGTGCAGCGCGTCGGCGTCGACCGGACCGGTGAGGTCGAAGGCGGCGGCGACGTTGTACGCGGCGCTGGACGGGTCGAGCTGCTGCAGGAACCACATCCGGAGCTGGCCCGGGCTGAGCGGATGGCCCTGGCCGGGCACCCGCCGGCCGCGCACGGGCGGCGCCGCCGGGTCGGTGGCGGCGAGCTGTTCCGCCGCGAGGCGGCGACGGAGCAGCTCGCGCTTGCGCTCCTGGGGCTCGGGGCTGGCCACGTGTCCACTACCTCCGGATGCGACGCGGGCGAGCCGCGCGGACCCCGCCGCCCGGACAACGCCGAGGCACGACGGCGGCGGCGCGGGAGACGGGTAGAAAAATGCGATGGTCGGCGATGTTCCGACGGCGCCCGCCGGGAGGCAGGGGCGAGCGCCGTCGATGTCAGAGCGGAAGGCTCAGGGGTCCAGCCAGCTCCGCAGCTCCCGCTTGTCGATCTTTCCGACGGCGGTGAGCGGGAACTCGCCGACGACCTCGAGCCGGTCGGGGAGCATGAACCGGGCCAGGCCGCGCTCCTGCAGGTAGCTCTTGACCTGCTTGAGCCGGAGGGCCTCGCCCGGCGCGAGGACCACCACCGCGCAGACGCTCTCGCCCACGTCCGGGTCCGGCATGCCGACGACCGCCACCTGCCCGATCGCCGGATGGGTCAGCAGGTGCTCCTCCAGCTCACCCGCGGACACGTTCTCGCCACCCCGGTTGATCACGTCCTTGACCCGGCCCTCGACCACGAGGTGGCCGGTCGGGAGCTGGCGGACGAGGTCGCCGGTGCGGAAGTACCCGTCGCCGTCGAAGACGGCAGAGTTGTGCTCGGCGGCCCGGTAGTACCCGCGGATCGTGTACGGCCCGCGGGTCCACAGCTCGCCCACCTCGCCCGGGACCACCCCGGCACCGGACCCGTCGAGCACCCGGACCTCGTCGGCCGCGGCCAGCGGCCGGCCCTGTGTGGTGAACACGAGCTCGTCCGGGTCGTCGAGGCGGGTGTAGTTCAGCAGGCCCTCGGCCATGCCGAAGACCTGCTGGACCTTCGCCCCGAGGGTCGGCGTGATCCGCCGCGCCAGGCCCTCGTCGAGCTTGGCGCCGCCCACCTGGACCAGCCGCAGGCTCGTCGTGTCCGGCCCCTCCCACCCGGCCGCCTCGACCCACAGCCGGGCCAGCGGGGGGACGAGCGCGGTGACGGTGACCCGCTCGCGGGCGACCAGGTCGAAGGCGACGTCCGGACTCGGGGAGGGAGCCATCACGACCGTCGCCCCGACGCCGAACGCGCCGAGCAGCCCCGGGCAGGCCAGCGGGAAGTTGTGGGCGGCGGGCAGCGCGACGAGGTACACGTCGTCCGCCGTCAGCCCGCAGACGTCCGCGCTGGCGCGGGCGTTGTAGGCGTAGTCGCGATGGGTGCGCGGGATCAGCTTCGGCTTGCCGGTGGTGCCGCCGGAGATCAGCAGCACCGCGATACCGCCCGGATCCGGTCGCTCGGCGCCGAGATCCGGGCCCGCCCCGCCGCCGAGCCGGGCGGCGCGCCCGGCCGTGGCGAGCGCCGACAGCGCGGTGAACGGCCCGGGCTCACCGGCCACCAGGACGTGGCGCACGGCGGGAACCGCCTCGGTGACCTCCCGGGCCAGCTTCCGGTAGTCGAAGCCCTCGTGCCGGTCGGCGATCACATAGCCGACCGCGCCGGAGAGCCGCGTGAGGTGCTCGATCTCGACCCTGCGGTGGGCGGGCAGCGAGAGGACGCCGATCGCGCCCCGGCGCAGCAGCGCGAACAGCACGGTCACGAACTCGGCGCGGTTGGGCAGGTGCACCACCACGTGGTCACCGGGACCGATGCCGATGGTGGCCAGCCCGGCAGCGAGATCGTCCACGGCCGCGTCCAGCTCGGCGTAGCTGATCCGGTCGGGTCCCGAGACGAGCGCCGTCGCCGGCCCGAAGCGGCGCGCCCACTCCCGCAGCAGGTCACCCAGGGCCTGGTCGCCCCAGTACCCCCCGTCCAGGTAGCGCCGCTCGAGCTCCGCCGGCCAGCGCGTCCAGCCCTCGTCCACCGGCGCCGGGGCGGTCACGACGCACCGCCGGAGTCGGCGGGGAGCGTGTCCGGGTCGACCAGCTCGGCCGCGACCTCGTCGTCCGACATCGCCGCGATCTCCAGCGCGATCGTGGCGACCCGTTCCGCCCGGCCGGGGACGGTGTCGGCGGCGCGGATCCGCTCGGCGAGCGCGGCGACGGTCGGCGCCCCGAACACCGAGCGCACTGTGACGGCGGTGGTGTCCAGCTCGTCGCGCAGCCGCGTGACGAGCGCGGTGGCGAGGACGGAGTCACCACCCAGCGCGAAGAACTCGTCGGTGATCCCGAACTCGGCCACCCCGAGCACCTCGTGCCAGACGTTGTGCACGACCCGCTCCAGGTCGGTGCGCGGCGGTGCGTGGTCGGTCGCCCGGCCGGCCACCGCCTGTTCGACGGCAGCCGTCACCGTCCGGCGGTCGATCTTCCCGTTGGCGGTGAGCGGCAGGCTGTCGAGCGCGACCACCAGGTCCGGGACCATGTGCGGCGGCAGCGCGCGGCGCAGCCCCTCGCGCACGGCGCCGGCGATGCCCGCGCCGTCGCCGGAGCTCTCGCCGCCGCCCCCGCCGCCGTCGGCCTCGCCCGTGGCGGGGGTGGCCGGCACGACGCCGGCGCCGAGCACCGCGGGATGCCCGGACGCGCCGCGCACGAGCACCGCCACCCCCACCCGGACCTCCGGCAGCGCGGTCAAGGCTGCCTCCACCTCGCCCAGCTCGACCCGGAAGCCGCGGATCTTCACCTGGTCGTCGCGCCGGCCGAGGAAGTCCACCGTGCCGTCCGGCAGGTACCGGGCGATGTCACCCGTCCGGTACCACCGGGTTCCGGTGTGCTCGACGAAGCGGTCCGCGGTGCGCTCGGGATCGCCCAGGTAGCCGCGGGCGACGCCGTCACCGCCGATCCAGAGCTCCCCGGCCACGTGGTCGGGGCAGTCGCGGCCGAGCGGGTCGACCACCCGCAGCCGGACGTTGCGCAGCGGCGTCCCGTAGGGGACCGAGCGCCACTGCGGCGGCAGCGGGGACGTCCCCTCCACCTCGCAGATCGTCGAATGGATGGCCGTCTCAGTCGTGCCGCCCAGGCCCAGGAACCGGCAGCCCGGCACCGCCGCGGCGAGCCGGCCCGGCAGGTCCACGCCCACCTTGTCGCCGCCGAGCAGGACCGCCCGCAGACTGTCCCCGAGCGCCACCCCGGCGGAGAGGACGAGGTCCAGCACCGTGGGGACGCAGTTGAGGACGGTCACGCGGTGGTCGCGGATCAGCTCCGCCCACCGGCTGGCCTCCCGGCGGGAGTCCTCGTCGACGAGCACCACGGCGCCGCCGGCCGACAGCGGGGCGAAGATGTCGAACACCGAGAGGTCGAAGTCCAGCGCCGACACGGCGAGCGTCCGGTCGTCGGTGCCCAGGCCCAGTCGTTCGATCAGGTCGGCGATCGTGTTCATCGCCGCCCGGTGCCCGACCTCCACGCCCTTGGGCTGACCGGTCGATCCGGAGGTGAAGAGCACGTAGGCCGGCCGGTCCAGCCCTCCGAGCCCGCCGGGCGCGGCTAGATCCGGTACCGGCGCCGGCTCGGCGGGCTGGTCCGGCGCCAGCTGGACGACCCCGGCGGGCACGCCGTCCCGGGGCGACTCGGTAATGAGCACCCCGAACCCGGCGGCGGCCGCGATCCGCTCCACCCGGGCGGCGGGTTGCTCGATGCCGACCGGCACGTACGTCGCGCCCGCCGCCAGGACGCCGAGGACGGCGACCACCTGGGACGGCCCCTTGGGCAGGCTGACTCCGACCAGGTCACCGCGGCGCACGCCGTGGCCGGCCAGCGCGCCGGCCAGCCCCAGTGCCCGGCGCCGCAGCTCGCCGTAGGCCAGCGAGCCCGGGCCGCCGGCGGTGTCCCACAGCAGCGCGGGGGCGTCGGGGGCCAGCACGGCGTTCTCGAAGAACCCCTCGTGCAGCAGCCGGGTCGGCACCGGCCCGGCGGTGTCGTTGGCCGCGGCGCGGATGGCACGGGCCGGTTCCGGCACCAGGCCGTCGACCGCCGTGTCCCAGGTGCCCGCGGTGTCGGCGAGGCCGCGCACCAGCCGTTCGAAGGCGCCGAACATCGCGTCGACCACGCCCGGGGCGAACTCGCCGTCGCGGACGTCCCAGTTGACGAGCAGGCCGCCGTCCAGCTCGGTGACCTGCGCGTCCAGGAGCACCTGGGGGCCCTGCGAGATGATCCACACCGGGTCGCCGAAGTGCTGGCGGACCCCGGGGCCGAACAGCTCTCCGAGCCCGAGCGCGCTGGTGAACACCACGGGCGCCAGCACCTGCTCGCCGGTGCGGCGGGTCAGGTCGCGCAGCACCTCCACACCGGAGTAGTCCGCGTGCGCCGCGTCGGCGTGCAGCCGGGCCTGGACCTGGCGCACCCGGGTCGCGAACGGCTGCGGCTCGGCCAGGTCGACCTCGAGCAGCACCGAGCTCGTGAAGTCCCCGACCACCTGGTTGACGTCCGTGTGCACCTGGTCGCGGTCGAACATCGGCACGTTGAGGACGAACCGGGACTCGGTGCTCCACCCGGCGAGCACCTCGGCGAACGCGGTCGCCACCGCCATCGCCGGGGTGACGCCCCGGCTGTGGGCGGCGCGCTGCAACGCCTGGCGCGCCGACGGACCGAGGACGAAGTGACGCCGCGTCACTCGCGGCGGCTCGCCGGTGGAGCCGGTAGCGCCCGCCGCGCTCGTGGCGCTCGTGGCGCTCGTGGCGCCGGTGCTCCCGGCGGTGCCCGCGTCGTCGGGCGAGGCCAGGCGGGGCAGGCCGGGCGCGCCGGGCAGGCCCGGCAGCCGGCCCTGCCACCACTCGGCGGCCGCGCGTGCCGCCGCGCGCCTGGCCGGGCCCCGCGCGGCGCGGTACTCGCGGAAGGTGTAGCCCAGCGGCGGGTGCGCCTCGCCGGGACGGTCGTAGAACCGCGCGAGGTCGTTGAGCAGCACCCGGTAGCTGACGGCGTCCGCCGCGACCATGTCGACGTCCAGGTGGAGCCTGGTCCGGCCCTCCGGCAGCAGGCTCAGCGCGGTGGCGAACACCTCGCCGTGCTCGATGTCCAGCATCTGGTGCGACATCCGGTCCCGCACCGCGGCGAGCCGGGCCTGGGTCTCGGCCTGGCCGAGCTCGCGCAGGTCGTGCACGGTGAGACCGCGCCAGCCCGAGGTCGCCTCGACGACCTGGCTCCCGTTGTCCGTGATCCGCACGCGCAGCATGTCGTGCCGCACGACGAGCGCCTCGATCGCCGTGCGCAGCCGGTCGACGTCGACTCCCGCGCCGTCGAACTCGGTGTATAGGTGCGCCGCGACCTCGCCGAGCGGCTGCCCGCCGTCCCGGCCGACCCAGTAGGCATGCTGCATGAGCGCGAGCGGGAACTCACCGGCCTCCGCGCCGTCGTCGGCGGTGGAGATCGACAGGTCGTCGGACGGCTCCGAGGCCAGGTCCAGCCCGGACCCGGCGGATGCCCCGAATGCCCCGGACGACTCGGCCGCCTCTGACGCCTCGGCGCCCGCCGGCGCCGCGGCTGTACCGGGCGCCGGATCGGCGCCGTCTCCCGGCTGGCCGCCGGCCCGCTGGCCGCCGTCGCGTCCCGCGAGGCCCAGCGCGCCGCCGGACGCCGCGGCGTCACCCACGCCGGCGGGCTCGGCGGGCGCCCGCATCGACAGGAGCTTGCACCAGCCGTCGACGGTCGGATTCTCCGCGAGCTCGGCGAACGAGACCGCCGTCCCGGCCCGGCGCCAGCGGCCGACGGCCTTCATCAGGGCGATGGACTCCAGGCCCAGCTCGAACAGGTTCGCCTCGTTGCCGATCGCCGACGGATCCTCGTCGATCAGCTCGGCCACGATGCGGCGGACATCCTCGAGCTGGTACCCGGGGGTGCCCGCCCGCGCGGCGGGAACAGCCGGGGCGGCCGGCGCGGCGGGCGCCGCGACCAGGAAACGGCTGACGCTGCGCAGCTTCTCCCGGGTCTCCTCCGCCTCTCGGTCGGGGTCGGAGTGGCCGACGATGCCGGCCCCGGCGCGCAGCCAGGTCCGGCCGTCCTGCTGGAACACCGTGCGCAGCACCAGCGCCGCGTCGAGCCCGCCGTCGGAGTCAGCGATCAGCACCGCGCCGCTGTACAGGCCGCGGAGCTCCCCCTCGTAGTCGCCGATCACCGCGCACGCGACCGGCTTGGGCACGCCGGAGGCGGTGATGGAGGGGAAGACCGCGCCCAGTGCGTCCCAGGCGTCGCGGCCGGCGGCGAGCCGGCCGGCCACCCGCGAGGCAAGGTGCTGGACGCTGCCGCGGGGCAGCACGTTCATGAACTGGTCCACGACCACCGACCCGGGCCGGCAGACCTGGAGCAGCTCGTCCTGGCAGGCCTGTACGGAGACAGCGTGCTCGTAGATCTCCTTGGGATCGGAGAGCAGCACCTCGCGCAGATCGCGGTCGACGGCGGGATCGCCGGTCAGCGCCCGGGTGCCGGCCAGCGGCTGGGTCGACACCAGGCCGTCCGCGGACACCTCGACGATGGTCTCCGGGCTGAACCCGGTGGCCCGCAGGTGGCCCGTGTCCACGATGAACGACCGCGCCGGGTTGTTCCCGGCCCGGCCGACCTCGTAGGTGGCCACCAGGTCGACGTCGCCCGCCACGGGCACGACGCGGGAGAGGATCACCTTGCGCAGCCGTTCGGCGCGGATGTCGGCGACGGCCGCCGCGACGATCCGGCGGTACTCGTCGACCCCGTGCTCGAGGTCGACGACGGCGCGCGGGGCGCTGGCCGCCGGCGGGCCGCTCGGCACGGCGGCGAGCAGCTCGGCCAGCTCCGCCAGATCGGCGGTGTCGACGGCGCGCAGGACGGCGACCCCGTCGATCAGCCGCACCTCCCGCCGTGGCACGATCACGTGCAGCAGCGGATCGTCGCCGGCCGGCACCGGCTGGCCCTGCAGGAGCAGGCTGAGCTCGAACGCCGCCCAGCCGTAGGCCCGCCACCCGGTCGCCTCGAGGCCGCCGAGGACGTCCGCGACCTGGCGCAGCGGGGTGGCTCCGGTCGGCTCGGACCGCCAGTCGCCGCTGCCCGTCCGGTGCCTCACCTCGGTGGCGCTCAGCACGACCTCGGCGAGCACCCCCGAGCCGCAGGACCACTCTCCGTCGCGCTCGTAGAGCACGAACGGCGCGGCCAGCCCGCGCGCGAGACCCGCGGCGGCGGCCTGCGGCGACTGGTCGAGCGGGACCGACCTGCTGCGGTAACTCCCTTGCGCTCTCACCGCGACGCGGAGACGTCGGAGCCGGCCGCGTCCTTCTCCATCTGCTCAACCAGGCTGCGGGGACGCAGATCGGTCCAGTTGGCCTCGACGTAGTCGAGGCACGACTGACGGGTCTCCTCGCCGTGGACGACGGTCCAGCCCGCCGGCACCGCGGCGAAACTCGGCCACAGCGAGTGCTGACCCTCCGAGTTCACCAGGACGAAAAAGGTGCCGTTCTCGTCGTCGAAGGGATTCGTCGACATGACTGCCGTCTCCTCGGGTCGCGCCTACAGGTAAGGCCCACCTAAGCGGCGGTTAAGTAAGGCTAGCCTAACTCCTGTCGCTTTGTCAGCCGTTACGACCGATCGGTTGTGACGTGCCCGTTCTGTGGCTGACCGGGTACAGAGAAACCTGGCTCGTCAACCACGCCGGACACAACACAGGCCACATCGCCGGCGACAATCAGCCCGGACGCAAGGCGCACCCGCCGCGGCAGCCGGTCGATGGTGGACTGCCGGTGCGCGATGACGATCAGCGTCCGTCCGGGGCGGATGCGCTCCACCGCGGTCTCGAGCCGCCGTGCGACGGCGGGATCCAGATCGGCGGTGGCCTCGTCGAGCAGCAGCACCGGCGGGTCGACCAGAGCGGCCCGCACCAGGCCGACGAGCTGCCGCTCACCGGCGGACAGCAGCTCCCCGCGCGAGCCGACGGAGGCGTCCAGCCCGCCGGACAGCCCGGCCACCCACTCGGTGAGGCCGAGGGCCTCCACCGCCCGCTCCATCGCCGCCCGGTCCGGCTCGCCCGGGGCCAGCGCCAGGTTCTCCGCCAGCGTTCCGGTGATGATGTGGACCTGCTGGGGGACGAGGACGATCCGCCGGCGGATCTCGGCCGCCGGGACCGTCCGCAGGTCGACCCCGCCGAACGTCACCAGGCCGGCGTCCGGCTGGTAGAGGCCGCACAGCAGCTTCGCGAGCGTCGTCTTCCCGGAGCCGGTGCTGCCCACCAGGCCGGCGCGGTCACCAGCCGGGAACCGCACCGAGACGCCGCGCAGCACGTCGTCGCCCTCCGCGTATCCGAAGCGCACGCCGTTCGCGACGAGCTCGCCCCGCGGCGGCAGCACCGCCCGCGCGGTCCCCGCCGTTCCCGCCGCTTCCGCTGCGTGCGCCGCTTCGGCCGTGCGCGCCGCTTCGGCCGTCTCCGCGGCTTCGGCTGTCTGGGCCGCTTCGGTCGCGCCCAGCAGGTCGGCCAGCCGGGCCAGGCCCACCTTGGCGGTCTGCAGCTCGCCGACCAGCCGGGAGAGCCCCATCATTCCGTCGAACAGGTTGCGGGTCGCGAGCACGAACACCACGACCGTGCCGACCCCGAGGTGGCCGGCCCGGGCCAGCCACACGCTCAGCAGCAGCAGGACCGCGGTCGCCAGCCCTTCGAGGAGGTTGAACAGCTCGAGCCGGTTCTGGGCACCGATCGTCGCGTTCGACGCCCGCAGCAGCTCGTCGTTGTCGCGGCGGAACCGGTTCACCCATTCGCCCGGCCGTCCGGCCACCACCAGAGCCTCACCGGCCGCCAGGGTCTCGGTGAAGGTCGCGGTCATCGCGGCGTCGGCCGCGGCCTGCCGCCCGAAGACCACCTTGGCCGAGGCGTTGAACCACCGGATGACCCCCACCGCGGCGGGGAGGAACAGCAGCACGAGCACCAGGGACAGCAACGGCGAGTACACGATCAGGACGGCCGTCGTCAGCACGACGGTGAGTGCGAGACCGAGCAGGTTGGGCAACTGCTCCCGGATGAACAGCGACAGGTCGGCGATCTCGCCGGTGGCCCGGCGGAGCAGGTCACCGGTCCGATGCGCCTCCACGAACCGCAGCGGGGCGCTCGCCAGCCGCTCCACCACGAGATCGCGCAGGTCGTGCACGATCCGTTCGCCCGCGCGGGCGAGCACCACCTCCGACCACCGCAGCAGGAGCAGGCGGGCGAGCACGACCACGACGAGCAGGGTGACCAACACCCACAGCGCCGTGCGGTCGTGCGCGAGCACCGCGTCGACGCCGCGGCCGACGACCGGCGCGATCGCGACGAGGGAGGCGGTGCTGGCGATCGTGCCCATGATCGCCAGCACCAGGATCCGCCGGTGCGGGCGCAGGTGGCGCAGCGCGCCGCGCGCCGCGCGGCGGACGTCCGGCTCGTCGGCGAGAAGACGCACCTCAGCCACGGTTACCTCCGGCGGGCAGCGCGGCACCGTCACCGGGCAGGGAGCTGTCGTCGTCTGGAAGCACGGCGCCGCCGCCGGGCGGCCCGCCGGCGGCGCCCCGGTCCGGCGGGTGCAGCGTGACCGTCCGGTCGGCGGCGGCCAGCACCGCGGGCCGGTGCGAGATCATCACGATCGCGGCGGCCGGGTTCCAGGCCCGCAGCCGCTCGAGGACCGCCGCCTCGGTCTCCGCGTCGAGCGCCGATGTGACGTCGTCGAGCATGAGGACCGCCGGGCGGCCGAGCAGGCCGCGGGCCAGTGCCAGCCGCTGTCCCTGCCCGCCGGAGAGCGTGCCGCCGCGCTCACCGAGCACGGTGTCGTACTGGTCGGGCAGGCTCATCACGAACTCGTCCAGCGCGGCGGCGTGGCAGGCCGCGCGCAGCTCGGCCAGCTCCAGCTCGCGGCCCAGGCGCAGGTTGTCCGCGACGGTCCCGGAGAGCACGAGCGGGCGCTGCGGGACGAGCCCGATCCTGGCCAGCACCTCCGTCCGGGCCGCGGCGCGCAGATCCACGCCGCCGAACGTCACCGTCCCGGAGTCCGGGTCCTCGAGCCGGCACAGCAGGTGGGCCAGGGTGGACTTGCCCGAACCGGTCGGCCCGGTCACGGCGACGAGCTCGCCCGGAGCCGCCCACAGCTCGGCCGGCCCGAGGACGGTGCGCCCGTCCCGGCGGACCACCACGCCGGCGGCGTGCAGCACGCCGCCGGCCGGCAGCGGCACCGCGTCGCGGTCGTCGGCGGCCGTCCCCGGGAGGTCGAGCACCTCGGCGATCCGGCCCGCGGCGACGCGTGCCTGGCCACGCCCGGTCAGCAGATCCACCAGGACGGCGATCGCCAGCGCCAGCGTGGCCATCCAGGACGTGAAGGCCACCAGGCCGCCGACGGTGATGTCGCCGTTGATCGCCGCGGCGCCGCCGATGCCCAGGCCGGCCGCGATCGCCAGCCGTGGCAGGGCCGCCGGGACGGACGACCACCAGGCGGAGACCCCGGCGACCCGCAGGGCCGTGGAGGTGACCGCGCCGGACAGGTCGTGGTGGCGGCGGACGAGCACCCGCTCGCCGCCCAGCCCGCGCACCGCGGCGCTGGCCGCCAGCAGATCCTCCACCGCGTCCGCGCGGGCGCCGTGCGCCTCGGACAGCGCCTCGTTCGCCGCGTCGTAGCGGCCGGGGAAGAACGCGTTCGCGAGGCCGACCAGCGGAAACGTGACTATCACGATGACGAGCAGCATCGGGTCGAGCAGCCCGGTCGCCGGGAGGACCACGACCACGGTCACCACGACCCGCACCCACAGCCCGAGGTTCTGCACCCACAGCCGGATGAGGTCGACGTCCCGGGTGACGCGCATCGCCAGGTCACCGCGGCCGAAGCGGGTCAGGGCCGGCCGGTCCAGCGTCACCACCTTGCCCACCAGCGCTTCGCGCAGCGAGTGCGCGATCCGGTTCGCCGTGACGCCCGACCACCACTGCCCGCCCGCCCCGCCGAGCAGGAAGGCGATCGAGACCAGCGCGGTGATGAGTGACCACCGCACCGTGGCCGCGACGTCCAGCGGGGTGATGCCGTCGTCGAGGGCGTGCTGGACGCACCAGGGCAGCGCCAGCATCGCCACCTGCTGCGTGAAGGTTGCCAGCGCGCTCAGCGAGAGCAGTCCGGGCATCGAGCGGAGCTGCGCCCACAACACGGTGTTGCCTGCCGACATGGCCATCCAGGACCGCTCCAGGGTGGGTGCTGGGCCAGGGCACGCGAGTGGCGCCGTGGTGACGCGTCCCGGTGCGCGGGCCAAGAAGAGACGAGAGTTCGCAGAGTCGGCGACAGACCACACCAGCGACACAACTTAGGTAAAGGTTAATTAAGTCGCAGGTCAGCGTCAACCGATGGGCCGGCATGACGGCGTGCTCAGAGCCCCCGCCGCTGCCGGGAGAGCAGCCAGACGAGGTAGATCCCGCCGACCGCGTTGGTGGCCACGCCGACCGGGAGCTGGGTGGGCGCAAACGCCCGCTGGGCGGCGAGGTCGCTCGACGCGACGAGCAGCGCGCCGAGCAACGCCGTCGGCAGCAGCGCGGCGCCCGGCGACCTGGCCAGGTGCCGGGCCAGCTGCGGCGCCGCCAGCGCAACGAAGCCGATCGGGCCGGCCGCGGCCGTCGCGCAGGAGGCGAGGGCCGCGCCCACCGCGAGCAGCGCGAGACGGCTGCGCTCGACCGGCACGCCGAGCGCCTTCGCGGTGTCGCCGCCCATCGTCAGCATCGACATGCGCCGTCCGTAGCAGGCTGCGGCGGGCAGCAGGACGGCCACCGCGACGGCGAGCGGGCGGACCTCTTCCCAGCCGCGGCGGTTCAGGCTGCCCAGCAGCCAGGTCTGCGCCGTGATCGCGTCCCCGAGGGTGGCCCTGGTGATCAGGTAGGAGTTCAGCGCCGTCAGCATCGCGGCGGCCCCGATCCCGACCAGGATGAGCCGCGGCCCGGCCACCCCGCGCCGGAACGAGAGCAGGTAGATCGCCACCGCCGTCACGACACCGCCGGCGACGGCACCGAGCGAGGTCTCGTAGACGGTGCCGTGCAGCACCAGGATGACGACGACCGCTCCGGTCGCCGAGCCGGCCGTGAACCCGATGATGTCGGGGCTGCCGAGCGGGTTCGCGGTCATTGTCTGAAAGATCGCCCCGCTGACGGCCAGGGCGGCGCCGACCATCAGGCCGGTCAGCAGCCGCGGCAGCCGCAGCGTGACGACGACGAAGTCCGTCCCGGCGCTGCCCTGGCCGCGCAGGCTGTCGAACACCTCGCGGGGCGAGACGGCGTACTCCCCCGTGATCATCGTCGCGACGCAGACCGCGGCGAGGACGGCGAGCAGCGCGCCGCAGACGGCGACCGAACGGCCGTCCACCCGCAGGGACAGCCGGTCGGCACGGTCCCGCAGGACCCATCCGCGCGGCGCCAGGCCGCCCGCCGCCGCGCCGACCGCCGCCGGGCCGACCCGTGCCGTGCCGCCCGCCGGCAGGCCCGCCACCGAAGCCACCCTCGCCGCCTCCTGCCCGTCCGTCGTTGTCATCGCCATCGCACTGTCATCGTCATCGCATCGGTGTCCGGTCCGCTCACAACCGGCCCAACCGTGCTCGACGGCACAGCACGATGAAGACCGGCGCGCCCACGAAGGCGGTGACCACACCCACCTCGAGCTCGGCGGGAGCGATGACCACCCGCCCGAGGACGTCGGCGGCCAGGAGCAACACCGGCGCGAGGACCGCGGAATAGGCGATCACCCACCGCTGGTCCGGCCCGCAGATCGTGCGGGCGACGTGCGGCACAGCCAGCCCCACGAAGGTGATGGGGCCGGCCGCGGCCGTCGCGGTGCCGCAGAGCAGGGCGATCGCGAGCACGCCCAGCGCCCGCGTGCGCACCAGGCCGACACCGAGCCCGTGCCCGGCGTCATCGCCCAGCGCCATCGCGTTGAGCGGGCCGGCGATCGCGAAGGCGACGGCCAGCCCCACGCCGGCGAACGGCGCGAGCGCGCCGAGCTGGGACGATCCAGCGCCGGCCAGGGATCCGACGTCCCAGAAGCGCAGCCGGTCGAACGTCTGGTGATCCAGGAAGGCGACTCCGTAGGTGAACGCGCCGAGCACCGCACTGAACGCGGCCCCGGCCACGACGAGCCGCTCGGGCGCGACGGCCGCCCGTCCGGTGGCGCCCAGGACGTAGACCGCGCTCGCCGCGACGGCGGCACCCGCCATCGCGAACCAGACGTAGCCGGCGGGGGTGGTCACGCCGAGAAAGGACACCGCCGCGACGACCGCGGCCGAAGCGCCGAGATTGACGCCGAGGATGCCCGGGTCGGCCAGCGCGTTGCGCGTCAGCGCCTGCGCCAGCGCGCCGCCGACCCCCAGCCCCACCCCGGCGACCAGGCCGACCAGCGTGCGCGGAACCCGCAGGTCGTGAACGATGACCGCGGTCTCCGACCGGTCGTCGTGCCACAGCACGCGCCAGACGTCCGACAGCGGCAGGTGGTTCGCGCCGACGGCGATGCTCAGCATGCCGACGACGGCGAGCAGCCCGAACGCCAGCACGAGTCCGGCCGCACGCGGCGGGCGCCAGACCGGCGCGTCAGCCGGCTCCCGGGCGCGCCCGTCCGCGTGCCCCGACAGCTGTGGCACCAGCACGGTCTGCTCCGCGGCCACCCGGACCACCGCTCCCTGATTCACGGAGGCTATTTAGGGCAGGCTAACCTTCCCCAGTCAACCGCTGCCATGAGGAGCGACGGCCGCGGGCCCGACCGTTTCGGACCGACCTTGACCAGGGACGGAGCTGCCCACACGATAAGTGAGGCTAACTTAATCGAATCGGGGTTGCGGCGCTTTGGGTACAGGACGTAGACAACCACGGACTCCCGCGCCGCGCGCGGCGCGGGAGTCCGGAGGCAGCGGGACGGGCGAGGGCGTGGCGGCGGGCGACGTAGCGGCCCCGGCCGGCTCGGTGACCCCAGCCGACGCGGTAACCCCGGCCGGTGCGGCGGCTCCGGGGCAGGCGGGGGGACCCGGCCGGTCCGGGGAGGCCCGGCTGCGCGCCGAGAACCTCACGCTGGCCTATGAGCAGCGCGTCGTCGCCACCGGTCTCGGGCTGCAGATCCCGGACAACTCCTTCACCGTGATCGTCGGGCCGAACGCCTGCGGCAAGTCGACGCTGCTGCGCGCGCTGGCCCGCATGCTGCGCCCACGCACCGGCGCCGTGTACCTCGACGGGGCACTGATCCGGTCACTGCCGTCCAAGGAGGTGGCCCGCCGGCTCGGGCTGCTCCCGCAGACGTCGATCGCGCCGAGCGGCATCTTCGTCTCCGACCTGGTCGCGCGGGGGCGGTACCCACACCAGCGGATGCTTCGCCAGTGGTCCCGCGACGACGAGGTGGCGGTGCGCGAGGCACTGGCCGCAACCGGGACCGACGACCTCGCCGACCGGTACGTCGACGAGCTCTCCGGTGGGCAGCGCCAGCGGGTCTGGCTCGCGATGGCGCTGGCCCAGCAGACACCGATCATGCTTCTGGACGAGCCAACGACGTTCCTCGACGTGGCCCACCAGATCGAGATCCTCGATCTCTGCGCCGACCTGCACGAGGATTCCGCCCGCACGCTGGTGGCCGTCCTGCACGACCTCAACCACGCCTGCCGGTACGCGACCCACCTGGTGGCGATGAAGGGCGGGCGGATCGTCGAGCAGGGAGTCCCGAACGAGATCGTCACCGCCGAGCTCGTCGAGGAGGTCTTCGGGCTGCCGTGCAGCGTGGTTCCCGACCCCGAGACCGGAACTCCGCTCGTCGTGCCCGCCTCCCGCGCCCGGCGCCGGCAGCTCGCCGGGCGTGCGAACGAGCACGACGGGACGGCCTCCGATGCCGCTTCGGAGGCAGAGACGACGGACGCGACGAAGGCGACCGAAGCCGCGGATGCCGCGGCGATGACTGTCGGCGCCGGCTGAGCGGTCGGATGTCCGCCCAGCCGGCCGGCGCCAGGGACATTCGGCGGTCCGCGCCTCCCAGCCGGCCGCCGCCGGGAACGCTCGACGGTCCGCGCCAGCCTGCCCGCCGATCCCGCGCGCCGCGCCCATGTGCCGAGCCGTGGGCCCCGCAAGGGCACCCGCGCGCCGAACGTGCGGGCCACCGGGTTTCGAGCCGTCCGTTGGCGGGGTCTGGCCTCCTGCCACCAGCGGAACGCGTCCCCCGGCCGCCGCCGGGCCGCGGCCTCCAGCCGAGGCGATGTCGTTAGGTTAGGTTTTCCTTATCAGATGCGAACTTGCGGGTCAAGGGCAGGCGGGCGCCAGAACCGACGCATCGGATCCACTTGACCATCAACCCCAACCCACCTAAGTTAGGCTCACTTAACTTGCTCCCCATCCACGGCGAAGCCCGGCATCCACCGCCCACGAGACGATCACCGCGGGAACACATCCGTCAGGCGACTCACGGCCCCACGACAGGCCGGAATCCTCGACCGCTTCCCAGCCACCCCACGACCGGGCCGGGCGCATCGAAGAACGACCTCAGCGACCCGCATGGATCCGGCGTGATCGACCCCGCGGGGCCGCCGCCAACCGCCCGACCTCGGGGAACTCCTTGACAGCTCGACGCGCCACCCCGGAATATAAGTAAGGTTAACTTTAATACACGCCCGGTTACTATTGACCGACCAGAGGGGCAGCCGTGGTAGACCGTCCGCCGACCGCGGAACTCGGTGTGCACGACATCATCGGAGTCGGGTTCGGGCCCTCGAACATCGCTCTGGCGATCGCAGTCGAGGAACACAACAGCAGTGTCTCCGCCGGTGCGGCGCTGCGCGCCGTCTTCCTTGAACGCCAGGTGCGTTTCGGATGGCACCGGGGGATGCTCCTCGACGGAGCGACCATGCAGGTGTCCTACCTGAAGGACCTGGTGACCCTGCGCAATCCGTCGAGCAGCTTCACCTTTCTCTCGTTTCTCCATTCCAGGAACCGCCTGGTGGACTTCATCAACCACAAGACGATGTATCCGCTGCGCTCCGAGTACCACGACTACCTGGAATGGGCCGCGGGCCGGCTCGACGACCTCGTCGAGTACGACACCGAGGTGGTGGACCTGCGACCGGTGACCCACGAGGGCGAGATCGCCTACGTCGACGTGATCAGCCGGCACCGGGGAGACCCGGACCGGACGGTCGTACGCCGCGCCCGCAACGTCGTCATCGCAGCAGGGCTGGAGCCGAGACTGCCCGACGGTGTCGAGATCGACGACCGGACCTGGCACAACCACGAGCTGCTGCACCGCCTCGCGCGGATGCCCTCGACACCGCGCGGCCGGTTCGTCGTGGTCGGGGCCGGCCAGAGCGCCGCCGAGGTGACCGAGCACCTGCACACCCGTTTCCCGCAGGCCGAGGTCTTCTCCGTGTTCTCCCGCTACGGCTTCAGCCCGGCGGACAACAGCGGCTTCGTCAACCAGATCTTCGACCCGGACGCCGTCGACGAGTTCTACCACGCGCCCGAAAGCGTCCGCGCCATGCTGCTCGGCTACCACCGTGGCACGAACTACTCGGCCGTGGACATGGACCTCATCGACGAGCTGTACCGCCGTGCGTATCAGGAGAAGGTGCGCGGCCCCCGGCGGCTGCACTTCCTGCGCGCCTCCCGCGCCGAATCCTTCGAGAAGCTGTCGGACGGCGTCCGGGTGCACATCCGGTACCTGCCGACCGGCGAGAAGCGCACCGTGGACGCGGACACCGTCGTGCTCGCGACCGGATACCACGCCCGCGATCCGCGGCGCCTGCTCGGCGGGCTGGCGGAGGCCTGCCTCACCGCCGAGGACGGCCAGCTTCAGGTCGGCCGCGACTACAGCGTCGACACCGTCGCGGGGACCACCGCCGGCGTCTACGTGCCCGGCGCGAGCGAGTACTCCCATGGGATCTCCTCGTCCCTGCTGTCGAACATCTCCGTCCGGGCCGGCGAGATTCTCACATCGGTCCTCGACCGCCAGGAGCTCGAGGTTCCCCTCGCCACGGTCCCGTCGGGGATCTCCGGTTCCAGGTACCTCGACCCACAGCCGAACGCCCAGCCGCAGAGCTGATCCGCACCGCGCCGCGACCCACCCGGAAGGAGACTGCTCGCCAGCCGACGCGGTGATCCCGGCGTGGTAATCCCGGCGCTCTGGTCTCGGCACTGTGATCTCGGCACGGTGGCGCCCGCTCAGCCGGTCTCGACGGCGAGGGCGAACGGCAGCACGCCCGGCGCTCCGGCCTGGCGCAGCGCCCTGGCCGCGACGGTCATCGTCCAGCCCGTGACGATCAGGTCGTCGACGAGCAGTACCGGCCCGGTCAGCTCGGCGAGCGGGCCGGCGAGGGGCGGTGGCACCTCGAAGGCCGACCACAGGCCGGCGAGGCGGTGGGCGCTGTTGTGCACCCGGCCGGCCGCGGGCCCGCCGGCCACGCGAGGGAGCTGCCCCAGCAACGGCAGCCGCCCGACCCCCGCGATCCGTTCACCGAGGTCCGCCACCAGGCGCGGGCGTGTCCTGGACGCCACGGTCACCACCGCCGCCGGGCGCCGCTCCCACCGCCACTCGGTCAGGGTCCGCACCACCGCCTCGAACAGGTCGTCGGGGACGGGGCCGTCCAGGGCCGCGGGAGGAGGGGCGAGCAGCTGGCGCAGCCGGTTGCCCCAGCCCAGGTCGTTGAGCCGTGCGACCACGCGGCCGGGCTCGGCGGTGACCGACGCGGGAATCCGGCCGGACGCGGCGACCCCCAGCGTGCGCATGCCCGTCGGCCACATCCGGCGCGGCTCGACGGGCACGCCCGTCCGGCGCAGCTCCTCGCGGGCGCTGTCCCGCGACCGGGAGGAGACCTCGGTGGACCACACCCGGCCGGTGCACCGGTCACACCGGCCGCACGACACCGCGTACGGATCGTCGAGCGCGTGGCGCAGGAACTCCATCCGGCAGGACGGCGTGGCGATGTAGTCGAGCATCGCCTGCTGCTCGCGGGCCCGCGCGGCGGCGACGCGGCGGAAGCGCTCGGCGTCGTAGACCCACGGCTCGCCCGTCGCCTCCCAGCCGCCCTTGACCCGCCGGACGACGCCGTCCGCGTCGAGCACCTTCAGCATCTGCTCGAGCCGGGAGTGCCCCAGGTCGACGGCGGCGAGCAGCGCCTGCGTCGACATCGTCCGCCCGGCCTGGGCCAGGACGTCCAGCACCTGCCGGGCGACCGGCTCCGGGGGGAACGACGTGTCGGCGAAGTACCGCCAGATGTCACGGTCCTCGGTGGCGGGCAGCAGGACGACCTCGGCGGACTCCACCGCACGCCCGGCCCGCCCGATCTGCTGGTAGTAGGCGATCGGCGAGTTCGGCGCACCGACGTGGACGACGAACCCGAGATCGGGCTTGTCGAAGCCCATCCCGAGAGCGCTCGTCGCCACCAGCGCCTTCACCCGGTTGCCGAGCAGGTCCTCCTCGGCCGCGATGCGCTCGGCCGGCTCCGTGCCGCCGTGGTAGGTCGTCACCTCGTGGCCCTGGCCGCGCAGGAACGCGGTCAGCTCCTCCGCGCCCGGCTTGGTGAGCGTGTAGATGATCCCGGAGCCGGGTAGCTCGGCGAGATGGTCGGCCAGCCAGCCGAACCGCTGCTCGGCCGCGGGAAGCGACACAACCGCCAGCCGGAGGCTCTCCCGGTCGAGAGACCCCCGCAGGACCACGGTCTCCGCGCTCGTGGAGCCGGCCCCGAGCTGCTCGCTGACGTCCTCGACCACCCGCGCGTTGGCCGTGGCGGTCGTCGCGAGCACGGGCACGTCCGGCCGCAGCCCGCCGATCAGTGACCGCAGCCGGCGGTAGTCCGGACGGAAGTCGTGGCCCCAGTCGGAGATGCAGTGCGCCTCGTCGACGACGAGCAGCCCCGTCGTGGCCGCGAGCTCCGGGAGGTACTCGTCGCGGAAGGTCGGGTTGTTCAGCCGCTCCGGGCCGACGAGCAGCAGGTCCAGCTCCCCCGCCCGCAGCGCGGCGTAGACCTCGTCCCACTCGGTGAGGTTCCCCGAATGGATCTCCCCGGCCCGGATGCCCACCCGTGCCGCCGCGGCCGCCTGGTTGCGGATCAGCGCCAGCAGCGGGGAGACGATCACCGTGGGCCCCACCCGGGCGGCCGGACCGCCCCCCGGCCTCGGACCGCTTGAACCCGAGTCACCTGGGTCCGAGTCACCCGGGTCCGAGTCGCCGAGACCGCGCAGCAGCGCCGTGGCGAGGAAGTACACCGCGGACTTCCCCCAGCCCGTGCGCTGGACGAGCAGCACCCGCCGCCGCCCGCTGACGAGCGCGTCGATCGCCTGCCACTGGTCGTCACGCAGGACCGCGCCCGGCCCGGCCAGAGCCCGGAGCAGCTCCTCCGCCCGATCGCGCAGTGTCCCGCTGACCGTCGCCTGATCCGCCATGCCACCTGTCTACCGGACCCCACCGACAGCTCCTGGCCCGCGGCCGCCGGAACCGCCCGCGACGCGGGTGCGGTCACCGGAGCGGGCGCGAGCCGTCAGGCGAAGTCCTCCGGGTTGAAGGTCTTCGGCTCGACCAGGACCAGCCAGTTACCGGAGTTGTCGCGCAGCACAGCCTCCACCCCGTAGGGGCGGTCGGCGGGCTCCTGCAGGAACTCGACGCCCTTCGCGCTCAGCTCCTCGAAGGTCTTGCGGCAGTCGTCGACCCGCAGCCCGAGCCCGCCCATCTGCCCCTTTCCGAGCTGCCGGCGGACGAAGTCAGCAGCGTCCGGGTCCAGCGGCGGCCCCGGGACCATCAGGGTCGCCTCCAGCTCGGGCTGGCTGGGATGGCCGATCGTGACCCAGCGGAACTCGCCGCCCATCGAGACGTCCGTACGCGGCTCGAAACCGAGCACGTCGACGTAGAAGTCACGGGCCTTGTCCTGGTCAAGGCAGTAGATCGTGACCAGCGAGATGTTTGTGATCATGCGGGAACCGTACGCCGCGCGGCCGCGGGAACGCTTCTCTCAGATTGCGCCGTCCAAGGTCGTGTCGGAGGTGCACCGCAGGTCCATCGCGCCGCGCATGAACAGGTAGCACCCCGGCACGTGCGGGCCGCCGCGGGCCGCCCAATGGTTCCGGTACGCGGTCGGGCTCTCCCCGACGAGCTGGGTGAACCGGGCGGAGAAGGACCCGAGGCTGGCGAAGCCCACCATCACGCACACCTCGGTGACCGTGAGGTTCGCGTGCCGCAGCAGGTCCTGCGCACGCTCGATCCGGCGCCGCGTGACGTACCGGATCGGGGTCTCCCCGTAGGCCGCCTCGAAGCTTCGGACCAGGTGGAACTTCGACATCCGGCCGACCCGGGCAAGCACGTCGAGGTCGAGCGGCTCCCGGTAGTGCCGATCGATGTGATCGCGGACCCGGCGCAGATGCGGCAGCAGCTCAGCCGCCACCGGCCGGGCACCCGTCCTGGTCACACCGTCGATACTAGGGTCGCGTGCGATTCATCAGACAGTAGGCGGACGAGGCTGCGGCCTGTGGCTCAGGACGCCAGCTCGCACTGACCTCCCCTCCACCGGGCTGCACGCCGTGCCCGTGGCCAGCGCCAGGATCGTCCTCGACATGGTCCAGTCCGGGGTGATCCCGTTCCACTCAGTACCTGTCCTGAATCTT